>DEAO01000015.1:0-1971 GCA_002348725.1 Fidelibacterota bacterium UBA2980
CCTTGAAGGAAGATTGGAAAAACTTGATCCGATTAGCAAAAGAAAACTACCTTCTAAAAAAGATCAAATCAAAAATATCAAAGACAATAGAGATGAATGGTCAGAAAAGTTTCCTTCTGTTGATATCGAATTTGAATTAGCTAAAATGCTTGATTGGTTAAAAGCTAATAATAAACGAAAAAAAGATTATAAAGCATTCTTCAGAAATTGGCTACGCAAATCATCTAATACTATGGAAGTAAACAAAGAAGGGGCAAACCATTCATATGTTTTTGGATGTGAGAATGAAGCATGTGGAACGGAAACATCAACATACAAAGATATGTATTTCTTCTGTGAAGAATGTGGCAAAGAAAGAAAGATTATTAAGATAAAAAAGAATTAATCTTCTTTTTCAATATTTAATTGAAAGCTTCCTGATAATTCACTAGTAAATCTTATATTAATTTCGTGAGAACCAAGTGTTTTAATTGAAGATTCTAGATCAATATATTTTTTATCAATTTTAACATTATTTTCTAATAATAATTTTTCAATATCTGATTTTGTTACTGAACCAAAAAGCTTGTCATTTTCTTCTGATTTCATAGTAATAGATAGTTCTAAATCGGAAATTTGGTCTAATATATTTGAGAGGTTTTCTTTTTCTCGATTAATTTTTCTCTCTTGTTGTTTCAATTCATTTTCAACTTTAATTAATTGTTTTGGAGAAAAATTAGTAGCTAATCCTTTTGCAAATAGGAAATTGCGTGCAAATCCTGCTTTCACATTAACAACATCGCCCTGATTGCCCAATTTTTCTATATTCTCTAATAATATTACTTTCATATTTAATCCTTATCTACTGCTGAAAATGGAAGAAGTGCAACATTCCTTGCACGTTTAATTGCATTAACTAATTTTCGATGCATTTTCATGCTTGTTCCTGTTACTCTTCTAGGAATAATCTTTCCTTGATCATTAATAAACTTATTCAAAAGTTTCGTGTCTTTATAATCAATTTCTTTAATGCCATTTCTTTGGAAATAGCAAGACTTCTTTCTGCTAGACAACATTATCGATCCTCCTCTTTCTCTTCTTTCTCTTCTTTTTCCAGAGTTGGTTTTTCATCAAGCTTTACAACCAAATATTTTAAAACCTCTGAATTTAGATTAAGAAACTGTTTGAAATCATTAACAAAAGAAGGGTTAGAAAATTCTGCATGAAGCAAAACATAATTTCCATATTTTTCTTTATTAACGCTGTATGCTAGCTGTTTTTTACCCCAGAAATTATGATTAAGAATTGAATGTTTTTTTGATTCAACATGTGTATTGATATCATTAATAATTTCAGATATCTTATCTTTCCCATAATTTGGGTTTACAATATATAGCACTTCATAATAATTCATAAATTTCTCCATTATATTAGTGGCGCTATTACAAGCGAAACCACTGATATTAACTTAATTAAAATATTTAAAGATGGGCCTGCTGTGTCTTTAAATGGATCACCAACAGTATCACCAACTACAGCTGCTTTGTGTGCATCGCTTCCTTTGCCTCCATGTGCACCTGATTCAATATATTTCTTTGCATTATCCCATGAACCGCCTGCATTAGACATAAATATAGCTAATAACACACCTGTTACTGTTACCCCAGCCAATATTCCACCTAACATTTCTTTTTGACCAAGAACAAGACCAAAAAAGATAGGTGTAAATACAGCAATTGCTCCTGGTAAAATCATTTTATTAATAGCAGCAGTTGTAGCAATATCTACGCATCTTGCGTAATCTGCTTTTGCTTTACCATCAAGCAAGCCTTTGATTTCTTTAAACTGTCTTCTTACTTCTTCAATCATTTCAAATGCAGCATCTCCAACTGCTTGCATTGCAAGCGCAGAGAAAACAAATGGTAATATTGCACCAATAAATAATCCAGCCATCACTATTGGATTGCTAATGTCTAACACTAAACCTCCAAC
>DEAO01000015.1:2385-2734 GCA_002348725.1 Fidelibacterota bacterium UBA2980
AGTTTATCTGTTCTCTCTCTTACTTCACTTGGAAGTTCAGCCATCTCTGCAATACCGCCAGCATTATCAGCAATTGGGCCATATGCATCAACTGCCAATTGAATACCAATAGTAGATAACATACCTAACGCAGCAATTGCAATCCCATAAAGTCCAGCAAAATGAAAGGCTCCTAAAATTGCTAAAGCAATAACAAGTACTGGTAATGCAGTGGAATACATACCATTAGCTAGGCCTGCAATAATATTTGTTGCAGATCCTGTTTCGCTAGCTTCTGCAATACCTTTTGATGGTTTTTGCTCATCAGATGTGAAATATTCAGTCATTAAACCAATCAATATTCCTGAAA
>DEAO01000029.1:0-5046 GCA_002348725.1 Fidelibacterota bacterium UBA2980
ATATAAAGAGAAATTTCTTTTTCCGATTAAGACATTGTATGAATCAGTAGGATTTAATTTTGAAAACGAACCATTTGAAGATACAAATATAGAATTTCATAATGGATTTGAGAAAAATTTCAAAACTCTTGGGCTACAACCTTTTGCAGAAGAAACAATTATAGCGTTACATAAAAAAAATGTGACGCAAAGTGTTTTATCAGCTACTATACAAGCTAAATTAATTGAACAAGTAGGATTTTTTGGTTTAGATCAATATTTAGAAAATATCACTGGGTTAAGCAATACGCCTTCTGGGTATGGAAAAGAATATGAAGGGGAAGAATTGCTTATGAGTGTTGATATTGATAAATCAGAAACAATAATCATTGGGGATAGCTTATTAGATTTTCGTGTATCACAATCATTGGGCATTGATTGTGGTCTAGTTTATAATGGACACAATGATATCAATAGACTTAAAGCTACTGGAGCATACACTTTTGAACATATCAAAGATTTTTATAATTGGCTAATCAGCACTTAGGTTGTAACGCCGCCATCAACAGTAAATAACGATCCTGTAATAAAATCGGATGCATCAGATGCAAGATATAGTGCCATTCCAGAAATATCATCTGGCTCTCCCATTCTAGCTTGTGGAATAGATTTAATAATTTGTGAGTATACATTTTCATCTTCCCATAATGCTCTACTAAAATCAGTTTTAATCAAGCCAGGAGCTAAAGTGTTTACCTGAATATTTTCAGAAGCGAGTTCTTTAGCAAGCACTTTTGTTAACATGACCACTGCTGCTTTACTAATATTATATACACCTAAACCAGAAAGAGGGGTTTTAGCAGCAATAGATGCAACATTAATAATTTTACCAGATTTATTTTCAATCATTGATGCACTACATGCTTTAGCAAACTCAAAATATCCTTTAACATTAACCTGAAAAATTTTATCCCAATGGCTATCTTCTGACTTAAGTATTGGTCCATAATATGGATTTGCAGCAGCATTATTTACTAAAATATCTATTCCGCTAAATTTATCTTTTGCATAACTAACAACATTATTAATTGAATCAATATCACCTGTATTACATTCAATAGCACTGATACTAAGACCGTTTGATGTTGCTTCATTAATAGCAGTATCTAGATTTTCTTTTTTTCTACTACAGATTATTACATTTGCACCAGCTTCTGCATATTTTAATGCAATCGCTTTCCCAATACCTTTGGAACCACCTGAAATAATCGCGGTTTTATTATCTAATTTAAACATGCTACTTCTTCTTGCGACGTTCAGCCATTGCTTTCCACATTGAATCGGGGATTTTTGATAATTGACTAAATTCAGCAGCTCCTGCAAGCCATTCCCCACCATCAATAGTAACTACTTCACCATTAATATAAGCAGAACCATCACTCATCAGATAAGAAGCTAAATTTTCAAGTTCATGTCTTTCGCCAAATCGTTTCATAGGAATTTTATCCTTCATTCCATCTTCAAAATCTTCAAATCCAGGTGGCATCAAGCGTGACCATGCACCTTTTGTTGGAAATGGACCAGGTGCAATAGCATTAAATCGAATGTTATGTTTGCCCCACTCCACTGCTAATGATCTTGTCATTGCTAATACACCAGCTTTTGCTGATGCAGAAGGCACAACATATGGAGATCCTGTCCATGCATACGTTGTAACAATACTAAGGACATTCCCTTTTTTGTTTTTAATCATTTCTTTCCCAATCGTACTAGTGCAATTCCAAGTTCCCATTAAAACAATATCAATTACTACTTTAAAAGCATTTGGACTCAGCATTTCTGTAGGAGAAATAAAATTCCCTGCTGCATTATTTAAAAGACAATCAATAGTTCCAAATTTATCAAGGGCTTGAGAAGTCATTAACTCTACATCTTCTAATTTTCTAACATCTCCAGGACAAGTAAGAACATCAATGCCTAATTTTGAGAATTCATCAGCAGTATCTTCTAATTTTTCTTTTCTTCTTCCGCTAATCACTATATTTGCTCCAAGCTCTCCAAAGCGTCTGGACATGCTTTTACCCAAACCAGTACCCCCTCCAGTGACTACAATAGTTTTTCCATTTAATAAATCTTTCTCGAACATAATTAATCCTCTTTTGTTTTAAACTTATCAAGCGTTTCATTTGCTTTATCTAATGCATCGCTTGCTTCTTTTTGAAATTCTTTCACTTCATCTGTTACTTCTTCTATTTCTTCTTGAATTTTGTCTATATCAATATCTGGTAATGGCTGATCTGTCAATACAAGATAGGTGCAATAAATAATAAAAAGTGTAATTGCAAGAACAACCAATTTAAACAAACGTTGTATAACGCTATAGACAATCATTGCCCCCAAAGCAATCGCTACAGCTAAATACGCAGGGTTGCTTAAAATGCTATCTAATAGATTTTCTAACATTAAAGCAATTTATACATTACATTTCTACTTTACAAAGATGAAACAAAAATCCACAAGATTTGTTAAATATAATGTGATGAAAAAATTTTTTGTTTTAGTGCTTTTAATATCAACCGGTATAGCACAAGAAAAACTGATTCTTCAGCAAGCTGATCTATTACAATCTTCTGTTATAAAAGAAGAGACAATAACAAAATTATCTGGTAATATTATTTTTAAAAAAGATGATTCTATTTTAAAAAGTGATTTTGCTACTCAGTATGATAAATCTCCATTAGTAAAGCTAAACGATAATGTAGTTGTCACTCAAAAAAATCAAACAATCTATTGTGATTCGCTAATCTATAACAAGAACACAGAAGAGTTTTCAATGTACGGAAATGTCAGAATTGATAGTGATCAACGAAGTATGCAATCACAAGAAGCTCAGATAAATGATAACAATGAACAAATTACTTTAATTGATAACTGTGAAATTAATGAGAATAACAAACATAGAATTTATGGTGATAAAATTATTTTATATTTTGAAAATGATGAACTAATCAATTTTGAAGTGTTATCTAAAGGAAAAATTTTCACAACTAATACCGGATATGAAAAGAAAGATGAAAACAACGAAGATTTGGTGAAAATAGAAAATGAAAATTTATTAAAAGCAAAGCACATTTTTGGTGAAATAAAAAATAATGAAATAAACCAATTACATCTTAATGGGATGGCATCCACATTTATTCATTTATATGATGACTCGCTTTATCAAGGAAATAATGCAGTATCTGGAGATTCAATATCGATTAAAATTGAGAATGAATCTGCGAACAAGCTAGTAGCAATGGGCGGAACAATTGGGAAATATGCTCCGAATCAATCTAACAGTAGTATTGCTACACCAATTAACTATTCAGCAGATGTAATCGAATTTGAAGTAGATACACAAATATCAAAACTATATGGATCATCAAAAATTTTACATGAAGATATTGATTTATCTGCATCTCACGTCAATGTTAATTGGGAAACTAACATATTAGAAGCTTTCACTCATAATCCATTCAATAAAGAAGAAAATAATAGACCTATACTTGTTGAAGGCAATCGTGAGCCAATGATAGGTGACGAAATGATTTACAATCTTAATACAAGAAAAGGAAAAATATTAAGAGGAGAAAGTCAGGTACAAGAAAACATGTATATGGGAAAACAAATTACAAGTATTACTGATAGCACCTTCTATATCGATGATTGTATTTTTACATCGTGTGATCCTTCAAAGTTTTATCTTGGTAGTAAAAAAGTAAAAATTATTTATGGTGATAAAGTAATTGCAAAGCCGCTTAACGTATATATCGGAGGAGTCCCTATTATTGGAATTCCATTAGCAATATTCCCACATTCATCCAAAGAAAGAAGGTCAGGATGGATTATGCCATCATTCGGTTCATCTGACAATCGTGGAACTTATATGGATGGACTAGGATATTATTTTGCTCCAAATGATTATTTTGGATCAGAAATATTACTTGGTTTTGCAGATCGTCAAGGATTGATTATCAAAGCAAAAAATAATTATAAAAAAAGGTATAAATTCAGTGGTGCTCTTAATCTTGAAACAAGAAGATTTCTATCTAGCAATGAACAGGATATAGCAAAAATTAATGAAAGCAACCAAACAGACTATGTTTTTAATTGGCAACACAATCAAATTTTAAGAAATAATCAAACATTTAGAGCAAATGCAAGTTATTATAGCAATGGTCAATACAATAGACAAACTAGTGTTGATCCAGTAAAACGACTAAATCAACAAGCAATCTCTAATGTGACTTATACAAAAAGATGGAAAAAATCTAATGTATCTATCAGCGCAAATGTATCAAATAAACAAGATTTGATGGCATCCAGTAAGATAGATTCAAATTCTTCTTTTTATCAAAACCCTTATAATAGCAATAGCACCATTACAGAAAATACAAGCACTCTTCCATCTATCAATATGAATGTTGCTAGGAGGAAATTGTTCAAAAATTTCTCTCAAGATTCATGGCTTGGAAACATACAGTGGAATTACAGTTCAAGATTATTAAATAATAGGAAAAGTTATTATGAATCAGAGGAAATGATTAATGATGATGGTACAATTGAATACAGGTGGAGAGAAAATAGTGATGGCGATGTTAAAAAATTGCAAAAAATAGATGGAATGTTAAAAAATAATTTTAGTATTAATGCTCCATTTACAGTTTTTAAGTATATAGCAATTAATCCAAGAATTAATATTAATTCAGATTTCGTTAATCGTTATAGAATAGCAGAATTAAACGAATCAAATGAAATTGACTTTACTTATAAAGATAAAATGAGAAATAGAACAACTGGAAATCTTGGACTTTCTTTATCAACAAAAATATATGGAATTTTGCCAGTCAAATTTGGAAATATAGAATCAGTACGACATGTTGTAACACCAACTATTGGCTTTAATTATTCACCTGACTATCAAAATAACCGAGATTACTTCCAGGAGATTGGTGAAGAATTGTATGATTATTTTCAAGGCTCATTGATTGGATCTACACCAATCTCATCTAGCAAACAAGTAAG
>DEAO01000029.1:5446-19473 GCA_002348725.1 Fidelibacterota bacterium UBA2980
TCTACTGGATATAATTTTAATGCCGATGAATTTAAATTAGGTAAAATCAACACTTCATTACGTAGCCAAGTAAAAAATGGAGTGTCAGTTGACATCAATTTTACACATGACCCATATAAATTTGATAAAGAAAACAATATTAGAATTAATGAATTAGACAGATCACCAAGAATGGTTTCAGCTAGATTAGCAACAAACTTTAATCTAAACAGAAAATCAAATAATGAAGCAAACGAAGAAAAAGAATTTAGTGATGACACAAAAAAATTTATTAATGATTTATCAACAACTAATTGGAGTTCAAGAATTGGTGTGAGCTATACTATTAATAAATTTAATCCATCAAATATTACTAAAAATTTTTGGATCAATACAAATACATCAATTAATATAACGCAAAATTGGAAACTAAATTATAATGCACGTTTTAATGCAAGGGATAAATCTATTATTAGGCACAATGTTACTCTTTATAGAGAGATTGATTGTTGGGAATTTTTTGTAGATTGGACACCAAATGGATACGCAAAAGGTCTGTACTTTAGGCTAAATTTGAAATCCGACATACTTCAAGATTTAAAAGTTGAGCGTAGACAAGGGCTATATAGCAATCGATCAAATTTTTAGGTGTTATTGCTTAAAAAAATTATTAATGTTGTTTTGTGAAATCTAAATACCAAAAAATAAAAGGTACATTTGATATTCTTCCTCCTGAGACTGAGGTTTGGCAGCATATTGAATCTACTGTTCATAGTGTATGCCAACAATTTAGTTTCCAAGAAATTCGCACTCCTGCAATGGAGTCGGTTGATTTATTCAAGAGAAATATTGGAGATGAAACTGATGTGTCTAAAGAAATGTTTGTTTGGGAAGACCAATCAGGAAAAGAAATATCTTTAAAACCAGAAATGACAGCTCCTGTTGTCAGGGCTTATATAGAATCAGGGTTTTTTAGAAAATATCCATTATGCAAATTGTATTATATTGATTCATTCTTTAGAAGAGAGAAGCCTCAAAAAGGAAGGCAAAGGCAATTTAATCAATTTGGAGTGGAAGCATTTGGAACAAAAAACAGTGAACAAGATGCAGAAATAATACTTATTGCAAAACAAATTTTAAAAAAATTAGATATTAATAATACAAATCTAATGATTAATAATATTGGAGATTCAAATACAAGATCTAAATATGAATCAAAGCTTAAAACATATTTCAATGATCATAAAAATAGCTTATCAGAACTTTCTAAAATAAGACTTGAAAAAAATCCAATGCGAATTTTGGATAGTAAAGAAAAAGAAGATCAAACAATTATTGAAAATGCTCCGTTGATTAGAGATTTATTATCAAAAGAAGAAAAAGAACATTTTAACGCAGTATTAAAACACTTGAAGGGACTTGGAATTGATTACAATGAAAATCCACACCTTGTTCGTGGACTAGACTACTATAATGGAACAACATTCGAAATTACCACACAAAGTGAAGGTTCTCAAAATGCACTATGTGGTGGAGGTAGATATGATTCTTTAGTTCAAAAAATGGGTGGGCCAGAAACTCCTGCTGTTGGCTTTGCTGCAGGCATTGAAAGAATTATTTTAGAAGCGAAACAAGAATTAGGTGAAAACCATATTGATATTTATATCAGTTGCAATGATGAAAAATATATATCAAAAGGATTTAATATTATTTATGATCTTATTGAAAACGGATACAAAATATTTTTTGATACAAATAAGAAAAATATAAAAAATCAAATTAAAGACGCTGTTAAAAGCAATGCAAAATTTATGATTGCTATCAATGAAACAATAACTGTTAAAAATCTACTATCTAAAAAAGAAAAAAATGTTTCAGAAGGCGAAATTCTTGCTTTTTTAAAGAACCAATAATTTATATATATAATTATATATATAAATTTTTGACAATTATTATACAAAGAGTGTAAGTTGAACACCTAAAATGGCAAATCAAGAAAAATTACTAATAATTGTTGAGTCACCATCTAAAACAAAAACAATTAGCAAATACGTAGACCATGCAAAAGTGATAGCTAGCATTGGTCATTTCAAAGACTTACCTAAAAAAGAGTTAGGTATTGATATCGAAAAAGATTTTGCAATGAATGTTCAAACTTTAAGTGATCGAAAAAAGTTTATTACTGAATTAAAAAATGAAACTAAAAATGCTGATCGTATTCTAATTGCAACAGACCCAGATAGAGAGGGAGAAGCAATTGCAGCACATATTGCAGAAGAAATAGATAAAGATATTGAACGTGTCGAGTTTACAGAAATAACAAAGAATGCTGTTACGCAGGCAATAGCAAACAGCAGAACAATTAATTATGCATTAGTTGACGCTCAAAAAGCAAGGCGTGCAATAGATAGATTAGTTGGATTTAAATTTTCTCCTGTATTGTGGCAAACTCTAAGAAACCTCAAGCAAAAGGGGTTGTCTGCTGGAAGAGTACAATCAGTGGCATTGAAAATGTTAGTAGAAAGAGAGAAAGAACGTAATCGCTTTGTTGAAAATAAATTTTTTGCTATAGAAGCAACTCTTTTTGAAGAAAAAAACAAAGAAGAATTCAAAGCAAAATTGGTTAGCTATGATGGTAATGCAGTTGCAACAAATGAAGATTTTGGAAAGTTTGAAAGTGGATTAAAAAATAAAGATTTGCTTTTAATTGATGATAAAAAAGCAAAAGATATTAAAAAAGAAAGCGGAGAGAATAGCTGGGATATTTCAGATATTGAGTCCAAACCAACTTCAAGCTCTGCTCCACCACCATTCACTACTAGCACTCTTCAACAAGATGCTTCACGAAGATTTGGATATTCACCAAAAAGAACTATGGTGATTGCACAAAAATTATATGAAAAAGGGTTTATAACCTATATGAGAACTGATTCTACTCATTTATCAACAGAAGCATTAGCCGCTGCAAAAGATTTTGTTGAAAATAAATTTGGGAAAGAATTTATTCCTGAAGCAGCCAATGTATATAAAACAAAAGTGGTAAATGCACAAGAGGCTCATGAAGCAATTAGGCCTGCAGGACGCAATTTTAAACAAACAAATGAAATGTCAGGATTGGATAAAGATGAGTTACAATTATATGATTTAATTCTGAATCGTACTTTGGCATCACAAATGAAACCTGCTCAATATATTCGCACAAATGTTACTATTATAAACGGAAAATCAGTGTATAAAGCAAGTGGAAATGTAACAAAATTTAAAGGGTATACTGCCGCATATGAACAAGCATTAGGGCGTAATCAGAAAAATGCTATTAATTCACTTCCTAAACTTTCAGATGATTCTATTATTAACCACAAAGAAATAACATCAGAAGAAAAAAGTACTACTCCACCTAGACGACTATCTGAAGCAATGCTAGTCAAAGAAATGGAATCAAGAGGAATTGGTCGTCCTTCAACATATTCATCTATATTAGATCGTATTGTTAAAAAAGAATATGTTATTAAAAAAAATAAAACTCTTATTCCAACGTTCATTGGGATCGCAGTAACACAGCTATTAGAAAATCATTACTTAGATCTTTTTAATGAAAAATTCACAGCAGCACTAGAAAGAAGATTGGATGCCATTGCTTCATCAGATGAAACCTATTTAGATGTTTTAAAATCATTTTATTATGGTACTGGATCATATGAAGGAGTAGAAAAATTATTAGAAGCAGAAGTAGACATTAAAAAAGCATGTGGAGTTCCTATTTCAGATGGAATGGAAATTAGAATCGGTCAGTATGGGCCATTTATTGAAAATAATGGAAATAATATTTCTATTCCTCAAGATTTGTTTCTAGGGGATTTAAATAAAAAAGCAGTTGATGATCTTATCGGATTTCAAGAACAAGATAATGTGATTGGTAAGAATAAGGACGGTGAAAATATATTGTTAAAAGTAGGTCGATATGGACCTTACATTGAACTAGAGTCTTCAAAAACTAGAAAATCAATCCCTAAAAGTATTGGCATAGAAAATGTTACTGAACAAATTGCAAATGATTTGCTTGGTCTACCAAAAAAATTAGGACAGCACCCTGAAACTAATGAAGATGTATTTGTTGATTTTGGTCGATATGGACCATATGTAAAATGTGGAAAAACAAATGCTTCAATGAAGGCAAATGATAACCCGCTATCTATTACACTAGAAGAAGCTGTAGAACTAATAAAAAATAGAAAAGCAAAATTTGAACCAAGAGTTGTAGGCACCAATCCAGAAACCAATAAAGAAGTTTTAATAAAAATTGGCCGATTTGGACCCTATGTTACAGATGGCAAAAAAAATGTATCATTAAAAGGTTATGATTTAGATAATATACAATTAGAAGAATGTCTTAAATTATTATCAGAAAAAAAATAGTGAAACAAGCATTATTACTTATTCCTATAATTAGTATCCTTTTTGGTTATCAAACTTCTATAGAAGAACGACTATACAAGCTTAATCGTGAACTAATGTGCCCAATATGTGAAGGGCTAACATTGGAACAATCTCAATCCAAAGTTGCAATTGACATGAGAGAAGAAATAAAAAAAATGGTTATCAAGGGAATGAATGATCAAGAAATTAAGAATTATTATGTAGAAAAATATGGAGTTATTATTCTTGCAGATCCACCTGCAACTGGATTCAATTTATTAATGTGGATTATTCCAATTATTTTTGGATTATTTGGTATAACAATATTATACAAGTATTTTTTCAACTAAATTGTTCTAATGAGCGAAAAACATCTAGATAAAATTATCTCCCTATGTAAAAGAAGAGGATTTGTGTTTCCAAATTCTGAAATCTATGGAGGATTAAAAGCATCTTATGATTATGGCCCAATGGGAGTAGCATTAAAAAAATCTATCTCAGATTTGTGGTGGGAAGAAATGACCCAAAGACATCAAAATATTGTTGGGATAGATAGTTCTATCATGGTCCACCCTGATGTCTGGAAAGCAAGTGGACATGTAGATAATTTTAATGACCCAATGACAGATAATAAGGATAGTAAAAAAAGATATCGCGTGGATGACCTTTTATCACAACAAAAAGATAAAGTGATCAATGCATTGTGTAAAGCTTTAACTGTAAAACACAGCAACGATGATACTATTTTTGAATCTCTCGCTCACAGACTCCTTGAGAAAGGAAAAGATGGGGATGGATTATTAGAAGATGCAGGAGTAGTAGACCCTCACTCAGGAACAGTTGGTAAATGGACAATTCCAATACAATTTAATCTAATGTTTAAAACTGATGCTGGCCCTTCTGAAAAAAGTGGTAAAGAAATTTATTTACGTCCAGAAACAGCTCAAGGAATATTTATTAATTATCTTCTCATTCAAAACAGCATGAGGCTCAAAGTACCATTTGGTATTGCACAAATTGGAAAAGCATTTCGTAATGAAATAGTAGCTAGAAACTTTATTTTTAGAACAAGAGAATTTGAACAAATGGAGATGCAATATTTTGTGAATCCTAAAGAAGATGTAAAACATGTTGAAGAATGGAAAGAAAAACGATTTAATTTTTATATAGACAAGCTCGCAATTGATAAATCCAATCTTCAATTCCATCAACATGGAGAATCAGAATTAGCTCATTATGCGAAAGACGCATATGATATTCAATATAAATTTCCATTTGGTTGGGGTGAAATTGAAGGAATTCATAATAGAACTGATTTTGATTTAACACAACACGAAGAGTTATCTGGAAAAAATATGACTTATTTTGATGCAAGTGAAAATGATAAATACCATCCATATATCATTGAAACGTCTTGTGGGTTAAATAGAATATTGCTAATGGTCCTATGCAATGCATACTTTGAAGACACAAAAAATGACAGGGTTGTATTGAAGCTTCCTTTTGAATTAGCACCAAATAAGGCTGTAATCTGTCCTTTAGTGAAAAAAGATGGGTTGCCAGAAAGAGCAATAAAGATTTTTGAGGAATTAAATAAGCAATATTCGTGTATTTATGACGAACAAGGCTCTATTGGAAAACGTTATTATCGTCAAGATGAAGCAGGTACTCCTTTTGGCATTACTATTGATCATCAAACATTGGAAGATAATACCGTCACTATCAGAGAAAGAGACTCTATGAAACAAACTAGAGTTAATGAAGACCAAATTCTTAATTTATTAAAATAGATAATGATGAGATCAGGCAATCCAGCTCTCAATAGAAACACATTTTTAAATACAAGAACTGTATCTGGCGATCAAGCGATGACAATTGATGGCACAGTCAATAAAACATCTTTATGTCTATTGTTGCTTATGACAAGCGCAATTTATACGTGGAATAATCCAGCATTGTCTGCTGCGCTATTTTTCCCAATAATGATTGGAACATTTATTTTGTTACTTATAACGCTATTTAACAAAAAAATAGCTCCATTTACTGTTCCAATGTACTGTTTGTTAGAGGGAGCTCTCCTCGGAGGAATTTCAGCATTGGCTGATGCAATGTATCCTGGAGTTGCAAATCAAGCAATATGTCTTACATTTGGTATTCTTGCTGCCCTTCTTATGCTCTATAAGAGCAAAATGATTGCTGTTACTGATAATTTTAGATTAGGTATATTTTCAGCCACATTTGGCATTTTTATCGTCTATATGTTAAACATTGTTTTATCTTTATTTGGGGTATCATTTATGGGGCCATTATTTGGAAACGGTACGATTGGAATCGTATTTTCTCTGTTTGTAATAGGGATTGCAGCATTCAATTTAGTGTTAGACTTTGATTTTATCGAACACGGAGCTGAACAAGGTGCACCAAAATATATGGAGTGGTATGGGGCATTTGGGCTGATGATTACACTTATATGGCTTTATATTGAAATTCTTAATCTATTAATGAAATTAAGAAGTAGAAGATAAAATTCTCTTCTCTTTAAAACATTGACATTCACCCCTTCTTTCCTATAAGTTATGCAAACTAAGGGTAAAGTACCCCAAGCTAAGGGTACATTCCTTATTAGAGATAAATAAATATTTTAGTTAAATATGTACATAAAAAAAGGAAAAACAATGAGAAAGCTATTTAATATGGTAGCACTTGTTATGATGACTAGCTTTATGTTTGCACAAGGATCAGTATCAGGTACCGTTACTGATTCAGACGGAAATTCGCTTTTCGGTGCAAATGTAGTAGTTGAAGGTACATCATCAGGTGCGGCAACAGCTGCTGACGGATCATATTCAGTCGACGGTGTAGCAGGCGGTTCTTATACTGTAACTGCTTCATACATCGGATATGAATCTGCTAGTGTGACTGTTAATGTAGATGGCGCTGCAACAGCAAACTTTTCACTATCTTCTAGTGCGGTTGCTGGTTCTTCTGTATCAGTTCTTGGATCTCGTTTTGCAAGAAATGTTGATGAACAAGCAGTTCCTGTAGAGGTTATTACAGAGCTTGAAATCCGTGCAACTGGACTTACTGAAACAAGTCAGTTGTTACAGGCTTTAGTTCCGTCTTATAACGCTCCTCGTGGCTATATTACTGATGGATCTGATCATATGAGACCTGCTACATTACGTGGTATGGCTCCAGGACACGTTCTTGTACTTGTAAATGGTAAAAGACGTCACTCTGGTGCTCTAGTACACGTTAATGGTTCAGTTGGGCGTGGATCAACACAAGTTGATATTAACGCAATCCCAGCAAGCGCAATTCAAAAAATTGAAGTGTTGCGTGACGGGGCCTCAGCAAAATATGGTTCTGATGCTATCGCAGGCGTGATAAATATCGTTTTAAAGGAAGCAGGTGGTGCAGATGTTAGTGTAACATATGGACAAAGCTATTCTTTCTTTGAAAGAGGATATGGACACGACGAAGGATATATCACAGGACAAGATGAAAGCACATACGGTTGGGACAGTGACCCAGGTCACAATGGTTCAGGTTATTTACCATTTACTGGTGAAAGAGGCTGGGCTAGAAGTGGAATGCAATCTGTTAAGAAAACCGATGGTAAAAATTTAATCCTTCATGGTGGTACTGGTTTAAGCATGTTTGGTGGAAACCTTTACATTAGTGGGTCTATGCGTGATGGCGGACGTACTAATCGTACTGGACTTGATCCAAGAATGCAGTACTTCGGTACAGATGCAAATGGTCAATTGACTAAGAGTGCATCAGCCACAGTAACACCAGACCCAAGAGAACGTGATTTTGATAGAGAAAATCATCGTATTGGTCGTGGAGAATTCGAACAAGTAAGTATGATGTGGAACGGTAACTTCCCAATGGAAGGTGGCGGTACATTCTATACTTTTGGTGGATTTAACACACGTAATGGAGAAAGTGGTTGTTATTATAGAAGAGCTCAAGACAACCGTACTCTTCGTGCGTGGTATCCAGATGGATTCCTACCACTTATTAGTCCAGAACTAACAGACAGTTCAGCTGCAGTTGGTATGAAAGGACTATGGGGAGATTACGCATATGATCTAAGTATCGCTACTGGTGGCAATGATTTTGCATGGGGAATGCAAAATAGTCATAATGCTACTTATGGTACTGGTGCAGGACAACAATCTGATTTTGATTTAGGAACATTAGGATATTCACAAACTTCTGTGAATCTTGATATGACTACTGTAACAGAAATAGACGGGTTTGCTGGTCCAGTAAATCTTGCTATGGGTCTTGAATGGCGTACTGAAAATTACACAATCGAAGCTGGTGAAGAAGCAGGATATGCTGATGGCGGCTTTGATGTATTAGATGGTCCAAGTGCTGGCGCAAGTGCTGCAGTTGGTTGTCAATGTTTACCAGGACTTGCTCCTGCTAACGAATCAGACAGAGACAGAGATGCTATTGGTGTTTATGTCGATGCAGAAGCTGATGTTCTTGACAATCTTCTTGTAGGCGTAGCTTTAAGAGCTGAAAACTACAGTGATTTTGGACAAACAACTAATGGTAAACTTGCGATGAGATATGAATTGCAAGACGGTTTAGCAGTAAGAGCTTCTTTAAGCACTGGCTTTAGAGCTCCTGCTTTACAAGAAGCATATTTCTCATCTATCGCAACAAACTTTATTGACGGAGTACCTTATGAAGTAGGTACCTTCCCTGTTGATACTGAACCTGCACGAGCTCTTGGTGCAACAGATCTTGAACCAGAAACTTCTAGCAATCTTTCAGCTGGTATGACATGGAAAAATGACATGGCTTCACTAGAGGTAGATGCTTATAAGATTACTGTTGAAGATCGTATTGGTCTTACTGAAACTTTTAAAGGTGACGGTATGGTTCAATTCTTTAATGAAAGAAATATCTCAGCAGCAGCTGGTAGATGGTTCTTTAATGGAGTTGACACTGAGACAAACGGTTTAGATATCGTAGGTAAAATGAACTTTGATATTCCTAATGGAAACTTGTTACTAAAAAGTGCACTAAACTTCACTGATACTGAAGTAACAAATAAAGGCGAACTTGAAACTCCTGCTAATTTAGCAGATTATACATCTCAAGTTCTTCTTGGTCGTGCAAACACTGTGAGATATGAAAATTCTGGTCCTAAGAATGTATTTCAATTCTCAGCAATGGTTCAAAAACCAACATGTAATTGGATGGTTAAATTGAACAATTGGGGTGAAGTAACAATCCCATCTGGAACAGAAGAAAGAGAACAAGTTCTATCTTCTAAATGGACAGTAGATGCTGAATATTCAATGCAGCTAAACAGTCAAGCACGTTTATCTCTAGGGGTAAACAATATGTTTGACGTATATCCAGACAAAACTATTAAAAGAAATAGTTTCAATGGAATATTCCAACATTCTGGATACAGTCCTTTTGGATTTAATGGACGTTACTTATATGCTCGTATGGACATGAGCTTATAATCATAACGTTTAAGAAGTATAAATAAATAAAAAGCCTCTGATTTTCAGGGGCTTTTTATTATACTTAAACACCTGAAATGAAAAACAACTATAAAACATTTATAAAAAATTTTATATATCTATTGCTTTGCATTCTTGTTACTTGGCAAGCATGGGAAGTATCAAGAGATAATAGAAACGGTGCAGTGTCTTCTACGTCTAAAATTGCATCTGATGTGGGGATTGATATGCTTAAGAAAGGCGGGAATGCATTTGATGCGATCGCAGCTACTGGATTTGCGCTTGCTGTCACATCTCCTGCTAATGGCAATATTGGTGGTGGTGGATTTTTGGTCGCTCATACAGCTTCTGGAGAATCGGTAAGTTTAGACTTTAGAGAAAAAGCACCAAAACTAGCATATGAAAAAATGTTTCTCAATGACAATGGAGAATATGATAGGACTATTGCATTAGAGTCACATAAATCATCAGGAGTACCAGGCACAGTGAATGGTTTATTAAAAATTTTGAATGACTATGGATCAGGAAATCTTTCTTTACAAGAAATTTTAGCTCCTGCAATTGATTATGCGGAAAATGGCTTTGTTTTAAATAAAACTACTGCTAGAAGTTTCAATTATTATCGAGATCAATTTAATGGTGATGAAGGCACAAAAAGAATCTTTGTAAAAGAACAAGAATGGAAACAAGGCGATATTATTATACAAAAAGATTTAGCAAAAACACTTAAACGTATTTCTGCATCAGGGAATGCAGGTTTTTATGATGGGGAAACAGCAAACTTAATCGTAAAAGAAATGAACGATAATGGTGGATTAATTAGCAAACAGGATTTGTTAGATTATGATTCAGCATATAGAGAACCAGTAATTGGTACTTATAAAGATTATAAAATCATTTCAATGGGGCCTCCAAGCTCTGGAGGAGTTCTTATAGTACAAATGTTAAACATGCTTGAAAATTTTGATGTAGAATCAATGAAAAGAAATTCAACAGAGTTCGTACATCTTTTAACAGAAATACAGCGCTTGGCATATGCTGATAGAGCGACTCATTTAGGAGATCCTGATTTTTGGGATAATCCTATTGCGATGCTGACTTCTAAAGAATATGCTAAAGAAAGATTGGATTTAATTTCTATGAAAAATGCAACTCCTAGCATAGAAATTGCACATGGTAGTTGGAATAATAAAGAAAGTGTAGAGACCACTCACTATTCTGTTATGGATAAAGCAGGAAACGTAGCCGGCATTACTACAACAATTAACTTAAGTTATGGTAATAAAAAAGTTGTTGATGGTGCAGGTTTCTTTCTTAACAATGAAATGGATGATTTCTCTTCAAAGCCAGGAGTGGGTAACGCATTTGGATTAATTGGATTTGATGCTAATGCAATACAACCATTTAAAAGACCATTAAGCTCGATGAGCCCAACAGTTGTAGTCAATAACACTGATAAAGGAATGCTTACAGTAGGAGCAGCAGGTGGTTCACGAATTATCACAGCAGTGCTACAGACAATAATTAGCGTTTTAGATCATGATTTAACAGTTGACAAAGCAATTGATACTCCAAGAACGCATTCACAATGGTTGCCAGATCAAATTTTTTATGAAAAAGATAGTTTTAATGAAAAAACAATAAAAGAATTACAAGAATTGAATCATACACTTAAATTAGTTGAGTATGGTATTGCACGTGCTCATGGAATACAATTAAAAAATGGTAAGTTTATTACAGCATCAGATAAAAGGGGAGAATTAGATGGAAATCAAGCATCAACATATTAGCATTATTATAATTTTAGGGTTAATTCTCAGTTGTGGCGGTGACAAACCGACAACTCCGGAACAAACTTTTCCTGAAATTACATATACTCCCGGAGAATATTATGGCGATGCCTTAGGATATGTTGAATATCTTGCAGGTAATACTCCTATTATTATTACTGTTCCACATGATGGAACATTATCGCCATCTTCAATTGCTGATAGAACTTATGGGACGATGGTAAGAGATACAAACTCAAGAAAGGTTGCAGAACGTTTTGCATATTTCTTTGTACAAAATTCTGGTGGATTATATCCTCATATTGTTTATTCAAATCTTCATAGAAGAAAATTAGATCCAAATAGAGATATCACAGAAGGAGCACAGGGTGATTTAGGAGCAATACAAGCGTATAATGCATACCATAAATTTATTCAAACGGCTGTTGATACAGTAGAAGCATATTTTGATTCTGGATTATTGTTAGATATGCATGGACACGGTCATGATATACAACGAATTGAGTTAGGATATTTATTATCATCAGATGATTTAGGGCAAGGCAATGTATCAATTAACAGTCCAGAATATGCAGAAAAAAGTAGCATCACTCAAATGGCTTCTCTAACTCCAGCAACATTCTCTGAACTATTAAGAGGACCTACAAGTTTTGGAGGATTGCTTGTGACAAAATCTTATAGCTATGAAGACGATGAGTATACTTTTGATGCAGTCCCAAGCACTACTACTGCAGATCCTGGAACAGATCCATACTTTAATGGTGGATATACCACAGCAACATATTCAGTGGGTAAAATAAATGTTATACAAATTGAAGCTAATTATGATCGCACACGTGATACTGCCAGAGGGTATGGTGCATTAGCAGCAGTGCTAGAACAAACAGTAAAAGAATTCTATCAAGAACATACTGCAACACCGATATATTAATTAATTTATTGGCCTTTTAATGCAGTAGCTTTATTGAGGTATTCAGTAGCATCTTCTAATCTTCCCTCACCGAAGTAAGTTCGATAAACACCATAATAATAATCAGCATTATTACCATCAAGATCAATTAAATCCATGTAATAACTTCTAGCTTTTCTCCATCTTTCAGATTGCTCTAAAGCTCTTGCTAATGCAAATAATGCTTCAGTATCTTCTGGTGCTAAGAAATAGGCTTCCTCAAAATTATATTCTGCTTCGTCAAAATCTTCCATTCTTAAATAAACAATGCCTCTATTGAAATATAAATCAACTTTGACTTGATCTTCTACATCAGCATCATCCACTAACTCAATGGCTTTATTAAGTGTTTCAAGAGCATTCTCATACTGTTCTTGTTGCGCATACAATGCACCCAGGCTTTTATAGATTAAAGGATTAGTTTCATCTATTTGGCTTGCTTGTTCTAGGTAACTCATTGCAGCAGGGAAATCTTCAAGCCTTGACATCGCATCTGCGCCAGCAATTAATAAAGATAGTCTTTGATCATCCTCAATATTATCACTTGCTAAGCCAAGATTAATATTTTGTAATGTATTTTCTTTATCTTGCTTTAATGAATAAAAAACAGACAGCAAATAGTATGCTCCTGGTTGTTTAGGGTCAAATTCTTTAGCAAAACTTGCTTCTTTAATAGCCATATCTAGTAAAGCTTCTCTTTTTGCGGGATCAGTGGCTCTACCTAATAATGAATTATAGCCAGCTGCCCTATTAAAAATTGATAGATAGCTTCTTGTTTTTGAAGCGGTGACTGCTGTTGAGATTGGTACCCTACTATCATTTCTTGTTGGACGAATTTTCAACTTTTCTGGTGCTTGCCCAGCAAGATCAAGGTATTGTTTTACTTTTGCCCAATCTTGGCTTCTAACATACACTTTATCCCCTAAATGATAAGCAGCTTCCCATTTATCGTTTGGATGTTCTAACGCTTCTAAAAGAAATTTTTCAGCTTGTTTCCAATCTTTATCTTTGATATAAACACGCGCTGAATTCAATGCTTTGCCTTGAGCAAAAACAAAAGAAAAAATTATTGTTAAAAGAAAAAGTTTTTTTGTATTTATCATATAATATTCCTCCGATTGGTCAAGTTAGTATTATTATAGAGTGATTTCAAGATGTAAGACTGTTTTTTAGCCATTTTTTTCTTAACAAATATTGTTCTTCAGAGAAAGATAAAAGACCTTTATGTCCAATATCTTCGATGCAAAACGAAGCCATCGCTGACCCATCTACGACAGCATCCATCATGTCTGAACCTTTTGATAAACTATGGATTAGCCCTCCTGCAAAACAGTCGCCAGCTCCAGTCGTATCTTTTACTTCATCAACATAGTAGGCACCAATAGAAAAATTATT
>DEAO01000029.1:19861-20320 GCA_002348725.1 Fidelibacterota bacterium UBA2980
AGCCATATCATCTAAGCTTGGCTGAGATAATTGAGATAAGTGTAATGCTTCATTGTAATTAATACATAATAAGTCAGATTTACGCATTGTTACTTTCAAATCTTTTAGTGCAATATCAATGTATAACTTAAATGTGTCCATCATAATAAAAGGATTGGAATCTATTTGGTCTAATATAGATAGTTGCACAGTAGGTGCAGTATTCCCTAATAAAACATAATTACATTGTTTTGATTCTTTAGATAAAATAGGTAAACAAGATTCAGCAATGCCTGGATCCACATATAGGGTAGTTCTACTAGAAAAATCAGATGTATACTCTCCTCCCCAAATAAAAGTTTTCCCATCAGCAATTCTTAAATCAGACAAACTAATTGAATAACGATTAACTAAATTCAGGTGTTCTTCTAAAAAATCATTACCTACCACACCAATTAATTGGCATGTTTTTTCTGGCGT
>DEAO01000011.1:0-17394 GCA_002348725.1 Fidelibacterota bacterium UBA2980
TCATCGTTTCTAATTCAGGGAATGTTTCCAACACTAGATTGGAGATTTCTTCTGTAAAAAGAAGTGTCTTTGCTTCTTCATCTGCATTGAATATATATGCATTATGTTTTTCTTTGAGAATATTGGATATGACACTTTTCCCAGAAGCGATGCCTCCTGTAATACCTAGTAGAATCATTATTTTATTGCCGCTAAAACACGTTGAGTAACTTCCTCAATCGTTCCATCACCATCAACATTAATTACTTCATTTTTATAAAATTCAAGCAAGGGAGCTGTTAATTCTAAATATACATTTTGACGATTAACAATAACTTCTTTAGTATCATCGCTTCTTCCAGAATCTTCAGCTCTTTTGATTAGTCTGTTAATTAAAATCTCTTTATCAACATAAATATTAATTACCATATCAATAGTGAGATCTAATTTTTTAAAAATTGCATCTAACCCTTCTGCTTGAGGAATAGTTCTAGGAAAACCATCTAAGATAATTCCCGATCCCTTTAAATTAGTTAAGGTATTTTCCATCATTGATAATAACACTTCGTCTGGTACTAAAAGCCCTTGATCCATATAATTTTTTGCATCAAGGCCAATAGTTGTTTGGTTATCAATTTCATTTCTTAAAATATCTCCTGTAGAAAGATGAACAAGATTATATTGATCAGACAAAATTTTGGCCTGTGTACCTTTGCCTGCTCCTGGCGGACCCATGATAAGAAATCTCATATTGATTTTGGTTTGTTTAATATTTCTTGCATCACAATAGCGAGCTGGAATGGATTGCTTGAATATTTTTTCTGTATTGATTTAATCTTTGAAATTTGATAAGAAGGTTTATCATATTTTGTTTTTTTATGTTTGATTTTTGTCGACAAACCTTCTAAATGACGTTCATCTACTCCGCTCATATCATGATCAACATCAAAGTGTTGATCAAAAGTTGGTTGAACCTCATGCTCAGAACTGTCTTGTGAAACTAAATCAACATCTTTATCAAAAAATACCTGAGATGACGATATATTTGATTGTTCAATGGCCTGTGACCGTTTTTCCATATCCTCAAATGCATTATTTAAAAAATCCAGAACGCTTTGAGTTTCTGATTTGGGTAATTCAGGTTCGGGAGATGGTTCTATTACATCTGGTTTAGTTATAGGTTTGTTTTTAGCTTTTCTTTTTTTCTGATATTCTCTATAACTAGAAACAATGTAAAAGAAAAAAATGAGTAGATAGAATAATGTTTCCAAAAAAACTTATTCCTCAGCAGACTCATCTTTGTCATCAGGGGTGCCAGCAATAGAATGTCTCATGCTTGTATCAGAAGCAATATTCTCAAGCTTGTAATAATCAAGCACTCCTAAATTGCCTTTCCTGAATGCTTCTGCCATTGCTTTTGGCACTTCAGACTCAGCTTCCACAACTTTTGCTTTCATTTCTTGTTCAAGCGCAACAGCCATTGCTCTTCTAGTCTCTGCTTTAGCTTGTGCTACACGTAAATCAGCTTCTGCCTGATCTGCTTGTAATTGTGCACCAATATTTTTACCAACATCGATATCAGCAATATCAATTGATAATATTTCAAAAGCAGTTCCATGATTTAAGCCTTTATTTAACACATTTTTAGAGATTGAATCTGGATTTTCAAGCACTGCTTCATAATTTTCTTTTGAACCAATTGCACTCACAATTCCTTCACCAACTCTTGCAATAATGGTGTCTTCTGTAGCTCCTCCGACTAAGTTAGGAATATCAGTTCTTACAGTTACTCTTGCTCGAGCTCTAACTTCAATTCCATCCTTTGCAACAGCTGATAATTTTCCATCAACAGGCGCATCAATTACTTTTGGATATACACTTGTCTGAACAGCAGACAAAACGTCTCGACCTGCTAAATCAATTGCGGTAGCTATCTCAAAAGACAGATCAATGCCAGCTTTTGATGCGGCAATTAATGCATCAACAACTTTGTCTACATTACCTCCAGCCATAAAATGAACTTCGAGGTCCGAATTAGTGACTTGGTCTAAACCAGCCTTTCTTGCAGCAATCAAGCCATTGACAATAACACTAGGCGGTACACGTCTAAATCTCATTCCAACTAAGTTGAAAATGGTAACATGCCCTCCTCCAATACTAAAAATAGCTTGTAACCATAATCCTACTGGTACAATCCATAATAATACGATAATAAATAATACTAACGGTATGGCAACATAAAGTCCCATTACTCCTCCTTTGCACTATGCTGTTTATTATAAAATTTATTCATAAATCACTACACCTTCGATCTTTTATCGTAGTTCTTTTTTAAAGTAGTTTTATTTGAATCTTGTGTAATCAATCTTTGGAATACTTTTGATTGTGATATCAAACGGATTAACATAATCAAAACAATAATTCCCCCAACAATTGCCCATGAAAAACCATCTAACGCTTCTCTATAGATTTCATCGCTTACAGGCACTTCAGGGATTAGCAATAAATAAAGTCCATAAAATAATATGACCAATCCTGCTATACCAAATATGCCAAACCCAGGAATAGCTAAAAATTCAATTAACAGAAGGGCTAAACCTGAAAAAATTATTAATAAATCTGTAGCGGAAGCTAACTTTGTTAAATAGCCAGCGCCTAATGCAAGAGTTAAACATACAATACCTATTGTACCGCCAATGCCCCATCCTGCACTATATAATTCTGATATAATACCTATTGTACCAAACGTAGTTAACAAAGATGAAACAACTGGATCAGTAAGAAAACGCACTAAATCTTCAGACCAATTTTCATCTAAAGTAATAATATCATAATTTTCGATATTCAGATCTGCAATAATCTCTTCAATAGATTCGCTTTCACCATCAGCAATTTTATATTTTAAAGCAAGTTCAGTGGTAAGAGTAATTAATTTCCCTTCCTTGCGTCCTTCTATATCATCAACTTTGACTGAATCTCCTTCAACTACTAAATATTCAAAACTTAATTCTTCATCAACCATACCACGAGCAATAGTTACATTTTTGCCAGAACTTTCTGCGGTAGCTCCCATCTCTTCTCTCATATAACTTTGGGACTTTTCAGATTGTTTTTCTCCGCTCATATCTACTACGCTAGTAGCGCCAATAGTAGCACCGGGAGTCATATAGATTTTATCACAAGAAAGTGAAATCAATGATCCAGCAGAAATAGCTCTTTTGTTAATAAACGCAACGGTTTGAATATCAGTACTAGATATTGCATCTTTAATTTGTGTTGCTGCATCAACTCTGCCGCCAAAAGTATTGATTTCAAACACAAGAAGTGTTGCATCATTCTTTTCTGCAGCATTAACTGCACGATTAACAAAAGCAGGGATACCTAAATCAATTGTGTTTTGGATAGGGACAACATACACTTTTGAATTATTATTTTTAGCAATAACAACGCCAATAATTGCTATTAAGATAAAAATCCAAAGTTTATTAAATTTTGTTTTCATTACTTATACAAAGATTTACATTATAAAAATGTATTGGTTTCTAAAATCGTATTCTTTTTGTTTGGAAAAATTGCCAAAATTCTTCCTCAAAATTAACTATAAAATACATTATTTTCTACTATTCCATGTTCTAAAATTAAGAAAAAAAATGGCTCTAAAAAATCTTAGAACTGCATTTCCAGGAAAAGACGAAAGATGGTACAATACAACTATCAAAGCATTGTATCGATTTACTGTAGAAGAAATTGTGGATTTCTTAAGTCAATACGCTCATTTCGATGAAAATACTGTTCATTTCAATAATATGCAGGTTGTAGACGATGCATTAAAAGAAAATAATGGAGTAATATTGGTTGGAGGGCATTTTGGTTCATTTCATAAATTAATTGTAACAATGGCAAGAAAAGGATATAAAAATATTGCAGGAATTTCATATCAACAAAATAACCAAGCAGCTTCAAAGTTTTTTGTGGAACTAAGAAAAGAATATGTAGCAAATGAATTACATACAGGAGGACCCAGCAGTGATGTAAAACAATCATTACAAAATAACGAATTACTTATTCTTCTAAGCGATCAAGACGCAGGGAAGAAAGGTGTTTTTGTAGATTTCTTTAATATTCCTTCCTCCACTCCATCAGGAGCCGCAAACTATAATAAAACGATGGGCAGTCCTTTAATTTTCTTTTCAGCAGTCAAAACAGCCAATGGATACGAAGCTAATTTTGAAAAAATAGATACAAACAATAAAAGCATTGAAGATATAGTACAAAAATATACGTTTATGCTTGAGCAGGAGATTAAAAAATATCCTGAACAATATTTTTGGGTTCACAAACGTTGGAAAACAAAAAAAATATGAGACGTATATCAATTAATGACAAAGATGCTATTAATACAACTATAGCATCGCTTGTGAATGGTGAAGTAGTATGTTATCCTACTGATACAATCTATGGGATTGGAACAGATGTCAAAAATGAAAGTGGAATTGAAAAAATCAATACAATAAAAAGGCGAAACAGTCCAATGACAATCATTATTCATAGTTTTAATGAAATTTCTGAAAATATTTTGTTAGACGATTCATTGAAAGAAAAAACTGATGACATTTTATCAAAAGGTGATACATGTATTATGTCTTATACAACACAATTTGTAAGCGAATTAATTACAGAGAATAAAAAAATTGGTTTTAGAATTCCTAAACATGCATTCCTTCATGCTCTTTTATCAGAATATCAAAAACCTATTACAAGCACTAGTGTGAATAGAACAGGTCAACTTCCTTTAAACAATCCAAACTCAATTGAGGAAGAATTTGGACAAGAGATTGATTTACTAATTGATGCAGGTGAAATAAAAAACAAAAAAGCATCAAAAATTTATATTTTTGACAATAAAACAATTACACAAATTAGATAAATGTTTAAAAAAATAACTTTAATGCTAATGGTTTGTAATCTCTATGCTCAATCTATTACAGTTGGAGAAGAATACAAGTACGAGGTGCTTTTTGGTCCATTTAAATTAGGAAAAGCAAGCTTAAAAACGGAAAAAATTGAAATTATTAATAATCAAGAAGCATATCATTTTCGCTTCTACGTCAAAACTTCAAAACTAGGTGATAGATTATATAAAATTAGAGATGAAATTAATACGTGGATTAGCAAAGATGATTTATCTCTAATAAAACAAGAAAAGAATATTAGGGAAAAGAATTTTCGAAGACAATCTACTACTACAATTGCAAATAATATTGCAATCACTAATAACAAAGAGTATACCTTGCCAGATAAAGCAATTGATCCTTATGGATTAATTATGATAATGCGTGATATCAATATCCAAGAGAATAGTTCAAAGAAATTTTTAACAATTGATGAAGGAAGAGTGCGACAAATTGAAATTAAAAATATTGGTTATAATAAGATTCGCACTCCTGCTGGCAAATTTAATGCATACACATATACTCCCATTTATAATGGAAAGTCTGCATTAAAAAATAAAGGAGATATGGAAATTGCTTATGCAATTGGCAAAAACAATAAAACAATTCCCGTAGAGATAACAATAAAATTGAAGAGTGGAGTTATTGTATTAACGTTAAAATCGTATTAAAAAAATACTCTTAAAATATCATTAATAATTAAAAATGCCATCAAACCAAGCAATATATACATCCCAACTGATTGAATTCGCATTCTTGTTTTGACTGATAGAGATCTTCCAAGCAACATTTCAATTAAAATGACCATAATATGACCTCCATCAAGTGCAGGGATTGGTAAAATGTTAATAAACGCTAAGTTTACACTAATTAATGCCATCAATGTTAAAAAGGGTGTTAGTCCTGCTTGTGCTGCATCTCCAGCCATTTGGCCAATCATAATTACACTACCAACATCATCTCTACCAACATTACCTGAAAAAATCATTTTTAAAGAAAAAGTCATCAAAGTCATAGACCAAATTGTCTGATCATATCCATGTCGCAATAATCCAGTGAATCCCAAACTATTCACCTGCATCTGTTTCCCAATCCCTAACTTTCCTACTAATCGATCAACTCGTCCTGTATTGATATCTGGGGCAGAAGCAGTGATAATATTTTTTTCAATCTCTTCACCATCCCTATCAAAAAGAATAGTTAATTCTGTGTTAGGATTTTTTTCAATGATTTTTNNTAAAATATTAATAAATGCTAAGTTAATACTGATTAATGCCATCAATTGCAAAAATGGTGTCAGGCCTGCTTTTGCTGCATTCCCAGCCATTTCTCCAATCATAATTACACTACCAACATCATCTCTACCAACATTACCTGAAAAAATCATTTTTAAAGAAAAAGTCATTATTTTCATCCACCTAAGGGTTTCATTGTATCCATATCGCAATGATCCGGTTAATCCTAAATTATTCATTTGTATATCTTTACCAACCCCTAACTTTCCTACGGATCGATCAATTCGTCCTGTATTGTAGTCTGGACCAGAAGCAGTGATAATATTTTTTTCAATCTCTTCACCATCCCTATCAAAAAGAATAGTTAATTCTGTATTAGGATTTTTTTCAATGATTTTTACAAAGTCATCCCAACTATTTACAACAATGTTGTTTACAGAAAGAACAGAGTCTCCTGGATTAACTTCCCCTTGAAATGCAGGCCCATTTTCAGCAACATAATCAATCGTGGTGTTATTATTTGCTGGAACAGCTTCTCCATTAATAGCACCAAGCGCTACGAACAATATGAAGGCTAATACAATATTCATTAGCACTCCTGCACTCATAACCCAAATTTTTTGTAAAGCAGTTTTTGATTCTAGTTCATCATCTGCTCCAGTGAAAGAAGAGTCCATATTTTCATCTAATATTCCCTTCATTTTTACATACCCACCTAAAGGCAAAGCTCCTATAGAGAAAACAGTATCAGAATTTTTAGGTTTATAGTTATAAACTGTAGGTGGCATACCAATAGAAAATTGTTCGACAGTAACACCAACGCTTCGTGCAGCAAGATAATGTCCTAATTCATGAACAAAAACAATAACGCCGATTAAAATAATAAATGCTAGTATATAAATCATAATTTTGAGCCTAAATATAATTTAATTTCTTTATTTAATTGAACTAAATCTTCAATTGTGGGTTCATTGTCAGAATAGAATTTATTTACTGTTTTTTCTATAGTATTTGCAATCTCAAGAAACTCGATAGATCCATTCAAAAACAATTCTACTGTATAATCATTTGCAATGCTCATGATTGGTATACTGTTTCCTCCTTTGTCAACTAAGTTCATTGTTAACTCTAAACATGGATAGCGATTAAAGTCTGGTGCGGAAAAATTTAACTGATTCATTTTATCAAAATCTAAATTTCCTGAATTATTGTTTAATCGTTCTGGATAAGAGAGAGCATACTGGATAGGTACTTTCATGCTCGGAATCCCCAATTGTGCTTTATAAGAATCATCAACAAACTGAACTAAAGAGTGGACAATCGATTCTGGATGAATAACAATTTCTAATTGCTCTCTTTGAATTCCAAACAACCACAATGCTTCAATATATTCTAATCCTTTGTTCATCATTGTTGCTGAATCAATTGAAATTTTATTACCCATATCCCAATTTGGATGATTTAATGCTTCTTCTTTTGTAATTGTATTAAATGAATCAATAGGTCTATTTAAAAATGGGCCACCACTTCCTGTTAAGATGATTTTTTTTAAAGAATTTTTTGGTTCACCTACCAAACACTGAAAAATTGCTGAATGTTCACTGTCTACAGGTATAATATTTGAACTTTGATTATTAGTCATTGGCATAATAATATGCCCTCCTAATACTAAAGACTCTTTATTGCTTAATGCTAAATCAATATTGTTAGAAACAATATTAAATGTAGGAATAAGACCTTCGCTACCAACAATAGCATTAATTGCTAAATCAATATCATCATACTGTGAAAGCTGATGAGAAGCATTAGTGCCAACAATTAATTCAATGTCATGGCTTTTGCAGAAATCATTTAATGGATGATTTGATTCAATGCCATTTATTGCGACTTTCTTTGGCATAAATTTTTCTACTTGTTGTAACAATAAATCAGCATTGCTGTTACAAGAAAGACATACAACCTGAAATTTTTCTTGATATTCCTCAATAATAGATAAAGTCTGGGTCCCTATAGATCCAGTAGAACCAAATATAGCAATTCGTTTCATTAATTAGATAATGCCGCGGTTACTATTCTTGATAAAAGAGATAATCGCTTTAATATTCTTGTCCCCATTAAATTCACTTTTAATTTTTTTCAAAGAATCAGAAGCATTTAAATCAGATCGAAAATAATATCTGTAAGCTTTTTTAATGGATATACGTTCTTCTTGAGAAAATCCTCTTCGTTTTAATCCAAGAGTATTAATACCAGTATATTCAACTGGGTGCCTACCTGCTAAAATAAATGGCGGTACATCTTGTACAATTTTTGAATTGGCAGCTAACATACAATGTTTGCCAATCTTACAAAACTGATGAACAGTGCTTGCCCCGCCTAAAATCGCCCAATCATCTATCTCAACATGGCCTCCCAACGCAACAAGATTAACAAGAATAACATTATTGCCTATAACACAATCATGTGCTACATGGACGCCTGTCATAATCAAAACATCATCACCAATAACAGTTTTCCCAGTTGCTTTAGTGCCTCTATTTAATGTAACAAACTCTCTGATGATGGTGCGTTTCCCAATAATAAGCTTGCTTTTTTCGCCGCCAAATTTTTTGTCTTGTGGGATAGCACCAATACTACTGTTATGGAAAATATGGCAATCAGATTTAATGTCTGTGAATTCGCCTATAGTGTTAAAATTACCAATAATTACATTGTCACCTATTTTGACATTATCTTCAATAACGTTATATGCACCAATAGTAACATTGGAACCAATTTTTGCTTTTTTAGAAATAATACTAGTTGGATGAATTGTATTACTAATTTTTTGCTCCTGTAAATTGACTTTTAAATGCTTTTCTTAAAAGTTTTGCAAATTCTACGTTTCCTTTATGTCCGCTTTTTATTGCAGTGATATGACCCATTATTGGTTTCCCTAATAAGGCTAAATCACCAATAAGGTCTAGTGTTTTGTGACGAACAGGTTCATTTCTAAAGCGTAAAATTTGTGTTTTATGTAATCCTCTATCTCCTTTAAAGAATTTAATACCAAAATCTTCTTTAAATCTTTTTACCTCTTCATCGTCAATATCTTTATCAACAATGACAACTGCATTCCCTAAATTTCCACCCCTAATTAATCCTTGTTTTGCAAGTCCACTTACTTCGCTCAAAAGACAAAATGTTCGTGCTGGTGCAATTTGTTTTTGATAGTTCTGTGACATATTGTGGACTGATGAGTACTGTACGCCTAATTCATCTAGATCATACTGAATAGTAAAAGTAGTTTTGAACCCATTGTATGGAACACCTACGACTTCAACATCTTTGTCTTCATCAGTATAAACAACAGGTTTGGTTATTTTTAAAAAACGAACATTTTTTCTTTGTTCTATAATTTCAGCATCTACCAAAGCTTGTACAAAATCTTTTGAACTCCCATCCATCACCGGTGGTTCTTTACTATTTAATTCAATTAATAAATTATCAACTCCCATTCCAGCACAAGCAGACAATACATGTTCTGTTGTATGTACTTTGACTCCTTTTTCTTGAATAGTTGTTCCTCTTGTTAGATCAACAACATTGTCAATATCAGGGGTAACATGTACATCTTTTTTATCAGTGCGACTGAACTTAATACCAAAATCTTCTGGGGCTGGATTAAAAGTAATCGTGCTTTGAACCCCAGTATGAAGACCAACGCCTGTGCAAGATACTGGGTATCTAATTGTTCTCTGTTTTCTACTTTTCATTTTTAGTTAATTTTTTTAATCTTTTTTCTAGTATTTCTATTTTTGTAAAAACTGCATCACGTTTTTGTTTTTCCTTAATTTCTCTTGCCGGATTTCCTGCATACATTTGACCGCCAGGCACTGATTTTAATACACATGATCGTGCAGCAAAAACTGATTTTTCTCCAGTAACAACATGAGGACCAATATCTACCTTACCTCCAAGCATTGAATGGGCACCAATTGTAGCGCTTCCACCTATAAAAGTGCCTCCTGATATTAAACACCCTTCACCAATGGTTACATTGTGAGCAAGATGTACTTGATCATCCATCTTGCATGAATTATTAATTGTTGTATTTTTAACTGAACCACAATCAATGGTACAATTTGAACCAATTTCTACATCATTCCCAATAACTACGCTCTTAATATGTGGTATTTTATGATGTTTATCATCAATTGTGGTAAACCCAAAACCGTCTGCACCTATTATAGCACCAGAATGAATTAAACAATCCCTCCCAATCTGAACATCATTATGGATGACAACATTTGATTCAATAATTGTTCCACTTTTGATTATAACATCATCACCAATTACAGAAAAAGGTCCTATCGTCACATCTGAATCAATCTTTGCAGATTCCGATATCACTGTATTAGGATGAATGGAGTGTTGAACATCTTTATTTTTGGAGAATAAAGTAAGAATTTTAATCATAGCTAAATAAGGATGTTCAACTACGACTCCATTATAACCTTCTAAATCATCTTTAGAATCAGTAACAAAAGCAGATGCATTTGATGATGAGATTTTTGTTTTATACTTAGGCAAAAAAGAAAAAGTAATTGATCCTTTTGCTGCTTCATTGATATCATCAACAGATATTATTTGAATAGCAGGGTCGCCAACTACTTCACCTTTTACTGCTAAGGCAATTTGTTCAAGAGTAAGCAATATAAACCTGTTTTATTTTGCAGAATTATCGCTTGCTTTTCTTAACTCATAAAGAACATCATCAGTTAAATCATGGGTCGGTTTAGTATAGAGCGAAGCTAAAGAACCATCTATGATTAAATCATATCCTCCAGAAATCGCAACAGAATTAACTGCACTTTTAAACTTTTCTACCAACTCGTATTCTAACTGAGCTTGTTTTCTAGTCAGTTCCCCGTCAGGACCAACTTTTGACAATTGATAACTTTGCATTGAATTGTTCATATCAACAATATCTTGTTCTTTCGCTTTTTTCAGCTCTTCAGACATCATTAAGCTTTGTTTTTCATATTCTTGCACCATGCTGTCTAATTCAACTGCCATCGCTTCATATTCTTTTTGAATAACTTGAAGTTCTAATTGTAATTGTTGTTCAACATCTTTGAATTCTTCAAACTCTAATCGAATTTTTTCTGAAAAAACAACTCCGATTTTTTCTTGAGCGAAAGACATCGACACTAACAATATTAACATAGCTATTTTTTTATACACTTTATTCTCCTTTAGTATGTTTGTCCAAATGTTATTGTATATTCCCATCCATTCGGGTTACCATCACCTGTAATATCATCAAAACCATATCCCATATCAAATCCCAATAATCCAATTCCTGGCATAAAAAATCTGATACCTACACCAGCAGATTTTTGCATCGATAAAGGACCGTATCTTTTTAAATAAAATGGTTCTGACATACTGCTCGTATTCCATACATTACCCATTTCTGCAAATGTCATAAAATAAATGACAGGATTCTCAGATAATGGAAATCTTAATTCTGTAGTAACTTTTGCCATTGCATTCCCACCAACAGCTTGTCCAGAAGCGGTGGTTGGTCCAATAGAATTATCAGGGTAACCTCTGAGTGCGTTCCCATATGGAATACCATTCCCTCCCATAATGAATCGTTCATCAAATGGGATGAAACTTTGCGTATCACTATCTACATTTAACGTTTTAATAACCCCAACTTTCAAAGAACTAAATAATACAAATTTAGAAAATGTAGGTGAAAACCAGTCTAAATTCAACACATGCTTTTGAAAGTTCTCATTCCCTCCTAACAAGCCTCCAGAATACGTTGTTTCAACTTGAAATTTTGAACCTCTTGTGGTGAATTCTGCGCGATCTCTACTATCCCTTGCAAGCACTTGAGTGAGACTGACTCCTCTTGTTGTCTGTAAACCGCCGATATATGAATCAATATCTGCTTGTGATCCGTCATATTCTTTTTCTACAATGCTTGCAGACCACATCACACGGAAAAAATCATCTGGCCATTCTAATCTTCTACCAAAACTAAAAGATCCTCCCGCAACTGTAAAATCTAATGGAAAATAATAATTTGTCGATGATCCTCGATAAGAATAGAATAAAGATCCCCCAATCAAATATGGGCTATCATTAATCATTGGATCTTGAAATGTCAAATTGAAAGATCTATATTTTGACGGGTCTTGATTAGAATAAAATGAAAAATTGGTTCCAGTGCTCATTCCGATATTAAATTTTTGACCACGCCCCATAAAATTATCAAATTCAACACCGGCGCCTCCTGTAATACCATATTCTCCAGTAAACCCAAGATTAGCATTAATTCTTTGAGTTGACTTTTTCTCTTCTACAATAAAATCAAGATCAACCTGATTATCTGACACCTGGCTAACATCTGGAATGACATTATCAAAATAATTCAAAATCCATATATCTCTTTGACTACGCATTAATTTTGCTCTACTAAAAACGTCACCTGGGAAAAGCTTGAGTTCTCGCCTGATAACATTTTCTCTTGTTTTTTCATTTCCGGAAACAAAAATATTATTTATGTATACCTTTTTCCCTTCATTAAATAGAAAATTGATATCCAACAGATTGTCACCGACAGGAAAAATTTCTGGATTAACATTGCTAAAAATGTACCCTTTGTCATTATAAACGCTCATCATATTTTCAAAAACAGCTTTTTCAAAATCTTCTTGTGAATAATCATCACCCTCATCTAACCCTAAAAGAGTAGATAGCTCATCAGAGCTTGCTATTTTATTGCCTTCAAAAGTGAAGTTGCGGTATTTATATTTTGCACCTTCATTAATAGTAATCACAAGATTTAATGAATTATTTTTTTCATCAACGACGAGGGTGTCTTTAATAACGTTAAAGTCGCGATATCCTTCATTCTGATAGAACGTTGTTAAAAGAGCTTTATCTTCTTCTAATAATTTATCATTAAAGCTCTTCACCCAAAAATTATACCATTTTCTTTCTTTAGTTTCTTTCAACTCTTTTTTTAGTTTTCTTTCAGAAAAATTGGTATTGCCTTCAAAAGTAATATTTCTTAGACGAAATTTTTCATTTTCCTGAATGGTAAAGACTACATCTTTGGCATAAGCATTCCGAACAAGGGTATCTTGTGGAGCTTCAATAGACGGCGCTACTTCTACATTGAAATAACCGTCTTCTTGATAAATTTCTTTAATTTTATTTGATGAAGCATATAATGAACTGGGTCTAATTCTTTGACCTAGTTTTAAATCAAGTTTATCAATGAATCTACCTTCTCGCATAGAGTTGCCACGAAATATAATATTATTTAAAGTTGGGCTTTCAACAACATTAATAGTTATTTCAACCCCATATTGCGATTCATTATTTAATACAATGTCAATATCATCAAATAAATTTAAATCCCATAATCTTGTGAGTGCTGTGGAAATATCGGCACGCTGAATCTTAGTCCCATCTCTTAACCCAGCAGAGTACTTGATCATTTTATCAGAAGTAGTAGTATTGCCTTCAATATTTACTCTATACAGATTGACTTCTTGCGTAAATCCAAGAGTAAATAATAAAATACCTATTAAGTAATATTTAATTTTCATTTTCCTCTAACACTCTACCATATTTTCTTGTTCTACTGCTAAAATCATTTAATGCAGAAGTTAAATCATCTTCCCCAAATTCAGGCCAATTTTTTTCACTTATATGAATTTCTGAATAGGCAGATTGCCACAATAAAAAATTGCTTAATCTGCTTTCTCCTCCAGTTCTAACAATTAAATCAGGATCTGGGGTATTAGGGGCATATAAATGTTTTTGAAATGTATCCTCATTAATATTTTTTGTATTTGCTGCAAGCATCTTATTGGTAGCATCAATAATTTCTTGGCGACCACTATAGCTTAAGGCAAGGGCTAAAGTAAGCCCTGTATTGTTTTTAGTGCTATTCACTGTATCCATAATCAATGCTTGTAGATTGCTTGGCATTTCCTCTATTTTACCAACGATTTGAAAGACAATATTGTTCCTATTTAACTTTTCTAATTCACTTTTTAAGCTTGATGACAATAAAGACATTAAACTATCAACTTCTTGTTTTGGCCGATTCCAGTTTTCTTGAGAGAAAGTATACAATGTAAGATAAGGAATTTCCAACTTTACACAAGATTCAACAATGGCCTTAACTGTTTCTACCCCCTGTATATGGCCAGAAATTCGTTCCATGCTTTGGCTCTCTGCCCATCTACCATTCCCATCCATTATGATACCAATATGGGTTGGTAGATTATTGGGATCAATTAAACTCATAACAATGTTACTTTCTTAGCTAATTCAATAAAGAGATTTTTAATTTCAGATTCAGTGTCTTCAAAAACAATCGGGTTTCCACTATCAATGGAACGCATAAGATCGTTTGAATAAGGTATCTCTCCCAAAAATGGAATTTCTAACCTTTGACTTTCACTTAAGCCTCCTCCTTTTTTAAAAAGATGAAATCTCAAATTAAAAGATCCATCATCATTAATTGAAATATTTTCATTATTAATTGATAAGGTAACATCGTTTGCATTAGAAATATTTCCATCTATAGACATGTATGACATATTTTCGACAACACCTAAAAGGGGAGTGTCTACTTTTTTAAACATATCAGCGCCTTTACGCACATCAGCCAATGCAATATCGTTTGGTGTAGTAACAATAATAGCGCCATCAAGTGGTATCTTTTGTGATAATGTTAATTGTACATCACCTGTACCTGGCGGTAAATCCAATATTAAGTAATCCAGGTCTCCCCAATAGACATCTCTAAAAAATTGTTCAGTCATTTTTGCAACAAGAGGACCTCTCCATACCACAGGAGCTTCATTCCCACTTACAAAACCAAAGCTCATTAGTTTCAAATTATTTTTTTCAAGAGGTAGGATTTTTTTCTCTTCATTGACTTCTGGGTTTTGATTAATACCCATTGTTATTGGCAATGAAGGACCATAAATATCAAGATCAAGTAATCCAGTCTTTTTACCAGACACTGATAATGCAGCTGCTAAATTTAATGCAACGGTAGATTTTCCTACTCCACCCTTTCCGCTAGCAACAGCAATAATTTTGCCTATATTGCCTTCTACATTTGCTTCTTTGTTAGATGTATCAACTGTTTTGCGCGGAGGGCTATCAAGTATTTTAACCATTATATCATATTCATCATTGGCAAGACAAGATTTTATGTCTTGAACGAGCTGGTCTTTCTTTTCAGAGTTAGATGAAGAAACTGATAAAAGCAAGGTAATATTTTTATGGTCAAAAACGATATCTTTAATCATACCAAAAGAAACAATATCTCTATTAAAACCAGGATATTTAACAGTTTTTAATTTTTCTAATATTTGATTTTTATCCATTAGTTTGGCCAATAAATATATTCATCGTCTTTTTTATAATTTTCACCAGTATTTCCAGGTTTATCAATTAATATTGGAGCATTCAACACAGAAGGCCACAACGAAGGTGCTTGTTCTAATTCATGTTCATTTAGCAATCCTTCAAGTAAAGATAGTTTTTCTAGGTCAGAAGAAGCAAGGTTTATTCTTTCAGTTGGATCTTCATTTAAGTTAAACAACCATTTTTTATCAGGGGCGCTAGTTCTAATTAATTTCCAACCGTTATGTAAAACAGTTTGGTTATGTCCTTGTTTCCAAAATAAGGTTTCATGAGGCATGCTTGTATTGATTCCAGTAATAAATGGGAGTAAATCAACACCATCAATTTTTCTATCATTAGGAAGGGTAGCATTCCCTGCTGCAGCGATAGTGCTAAAAATATCAGTGTGATGAATTGGAAAATTAAATTTAGTACCAGGAGTAATTTTATTTGGCCACTTTGCCATAAAAGGGATATGAATTCCTCCTTCAAAATGTGTTAGCTTCCAACCTCTATAAGGCTTATTGATATCAGAAAGTTCAATATATCCTGCGCCACCATTATCACTAGTAAGAATAATAAGAGTATTGTCTGTTAAATTATATTCTTCTAAAGAATCAATAATACGCCCCACACTTCTATCAAGCGCTTCAATCATACCAGAATAGACTTGCAAGTTATGATTCATATGATGATCAGAAAATAAATCAAAATCACTCTTTAATGCTTGTAACGGATTGTGAACTGCCCAATGACCTAAATAAAGGAAGAAAGGCCTATTTTGATTCTTTTCTATAACCTTAATAGCTTCATCAGTATAATAATCAGTAAGATAGCTTCCAGGTGTAAACTCAGGGCTTTTATTGAATGATGCACTAAATTGAGAACTCGCCCAAACCATTTTATCAACACCATGATTAAATTTTGCATTTACAACATCAGGATGATTTTCAGGCAAATAAAGTCCGCTAGCTAAAATTAAGCTATCATCAAACCCTTGATCGTTAGGATGATAGATGTCTAGTTTTCCTCGGCTATCACCTAGGTGCCATTTCCCAATATGTGCCGTATAATATCCTGCATCTTGTAATATTTCAGCAATTGTAATTTCTTCTGTTGGCATTCCTGCATCAAAAAGATCTTTACCCATTGGAATAAGTTCTTTATTAATCTCTAATTTTAATTCTGGATCTTGAATGTCATCCATCCATTGAAATACTGTTAACGCAATTGGAAAAATTGGAGTAAACTCAAATCCAAATCGTGTTGAATATCGTCCTGTCATAATTGATGCTCTAGATTGAGCACACATGGCATTTGCAGCATAGCCGTTTTGAAATAATACTCCATCTTTTGCAATAGAATCAATGTTTGGGGTCATTAATGAACCGTCGCTAGCTCCGCCATTATATAAAGAAATATCATTGAAACCTAAATCATCAGCAAGAATTATAATAATATTGGGTCTTGAATCATTCTTATCTTTTTTTTGTGGTCCTTCTTGCCAATTAGAAGATCCTTCAGATAAAATTGGATTGGTAATATTTAAAATCTTTGGCAATGCCCAAACAACAATATTTACTCGATTACTCCAAAGAAAAAATGATAATACAGTTAATAGTGTAAGAGGGACTAATAGTCGTTTCATATTTTAATATTTTTAGAAGAATTTATTACGGAGCGTCTTGACCAAAAAACTCATAATTCGCTCCTATTGAATTATCATATTCTTCTGGAACTTCGTCTTCATCATAAATGGCATCTACAGGGCATTCTGGCTCACATGCCCCACAATC
>DEAO01000011.1:17793-20668 GCA_002348725.1 Fidelibacterota bacterium UBA2980
ATCTTCAGGTCCATGAATGCAGTCAACCGGACAAACTTCTACGCAGGCTGTATCACAAGTACCTACGCATGGATCTGTAATTATATAAGTCATATTGTAGTGAATTATACGTAGTTTATCGTGCAAAATCAACAACATGCGAATGAGTAAAAATTTCACAGCGTTCTTATGGGGAGCACCATTTATTGGGTCGATTGGAAGGTCTATATATGACATTAGTATAATCTGGCTAATATTAGATATCACTAACTCTGAAAAATTAACTGGTTTGATTGCAATGACTACATATTTACCTGCAATATTTTTTGGATTATTTGCAGGTGCAATCGTAGATATGTATTCCAAAACTAGGGTTATGGCTTTTGCTCAAATAATGCAGGCTATTGCAGTCATAGGAATTCCTATTTTTTTATTATTTGACATAAAAGTTGCTTGGATTATTATGATACTTGCTTTCTTTCACAATGGTTTTTCTCTGCCGTTTGTCCCAGCATTTAATTCATATCTTCCTACTCAAGTAAAAAAGGAAAGATTATTAGCAGCAAATTCAATAGCAAACATTGCATGGCAATCTGCTGTATTTATTGGCCCAATTGTAGCAGCATATTTTTTAACAATGATACCTGTTGAATATTTGTTTTACATAACGGTTATATGTTATTTGATCACTGCCTTATTAAGTATTAATGCACCAAGAGAAAAGCAAAAAAAAGAAAATGAAAATTTAAAATTAATTGTAAATAAAACTTATCAAGGCCTTGTGTATTTATTTAACGACAAAACACTATTATCTATTATTATTTTAACTGTTTTGAGCAACCTGTTTGTCATGGGGCCAGCTGTTGTTGGAATTCCTATATTAGTCAAAATTGGTTTAGGGGGGACTGCATCTAACTTTGCAATATGTGAAGCAGTCGTTGGATTGGGCATGCTATTAGGAACAGCATTTGTATATAAGTTTGGAGATCGATTTACACACGGAAGACTTTTTTTAACAGGGCTTTTTATTGACGGAGCTAGTTTCTGTTTATACTATTTTATTGAAAATATGATACAAATGTATATTTTGTCTTTTTGTCATGGCATTGGAATTCCATTATTAATTATTTCAAGAGTATCTATCATGCAAAAAAATATTCCAGAAGAATTATTAGGAAGAATTTTTTCTATTATTTCTATATCTATCATCAGCATGACTGCTGTTTCTTCTGGCATCATTGGTTTTGCATCAGATGTGTTTGATATTCAAACAATATTTTTATTATTTGGAACAGGGGCGGGACTTTGTGGAATAGCTGGATTTTTACACCCAAAAATCAAACATCTCAACTAAAATCTTCAACAAGCTTTACAACTCGATTTTTGACAAGGTCACGGAAATCTTCAATTGAAAGATTAGAATATTGATCAACAGTAATTGGTTCACCAAAAACAGTTTTTAATCTGCCCGGATTAATAATCCAACTAGTTCTTACATTAGATTCAAATGCACCAACAATACCAACTGGAACAATTGTAGCTTTTGTAGATTTTGCAAAATGAAATCCTCCTTTTTTAAACTCTCCCATTTCACCAGTAATAGTTCGATTACCTTCAGGTGAATAAAGCATGGAGGTTTTATCAATCAATAAAATTTTCTCTGCAGCTTTTAACGTTTCTCGTGCTTTGTTAGTATCATCATGAGTAATTTGATATGCACCATATCGCTTTGCAAAAAATCCCCATAAAGGCCATTTAAAAATGCCCTCCCAACCAATTGCATTTATATAATAAGGGATAGATGCTCCTAACATAAAAGCATCAAACATAGATTCATGGTTAAACATAAAAATATATGGACCTTTATTTTTGTCAGGGACCTTGCCATGAATAGTATGATATTGCCAACCACACAATAATAAAATTTTACAGCCAAAATGTATTGTAAAATAAAAATATTTTGGATGCATTATATAAGAAAGAACTATCCCTGTAATCATTGTTAAGATAAAGAAAGGCACAAATAGCGCCATAATTAGCAAAGTTATTATTAAACGTATAACTGACATAAGGATTATGTTAATTTATCTAAAATCTCTAACATTTTGTAGTTTGCTTTTGGCAAAGCAAAACTATCTAGTTCTCTTCTTGTAACCCATTTATACTCTTGACGTGTTTTCAATGAATTCGCGCTATCAATATGAATTAAAAATAATGAAATATGTACTTTAAAATGACTATACTGATGCTTTATCTCCCCAATATATTGTGGGTTTTTAATAGATAAGCTTGTTTCTTCAAAAACTTCTCTTATAACTGCATTTTCCCTTGATTCATTTTTTTCAATTTTGCCACCTGGGAACTCCCAAAGACCTCCTAACATTTTATCAATAGGGCGTTGTAATATTAGCAATTTATTCTTTTTTCTAATAACACAAGTGGATACTTGTATCGTTGGAATAGGTTTCTGCTTCTTTGGTTCAGGATAGCTGATAGGATCTAAATTTAAAAATGCTTTACAATCATCGTTAATAGGGCATATTGAACAATTTACAAAATTGGATTGGCAAATACCGCTACCTAAATCCATTAAAGCTTGATTAAAGTCACCTGGGCTTTCTCTGTCTTGTATATTTTCAAGGAATTTTCTCGCTCTACTTTGATTAAACTTAGATCTTTTTTTTAATCCTAATAATCTAAAACTAACACGTTCTAAATTGGTATCAATCCCCACCTCGCCTTTATTAAATGCAATTGCAAGAATAGTTTTTGCTGTATAATCGCCTATCCCAGGCAGTTTAATTAAATCATTATAATTGTCAGGAAAAGAGTTTTTAATAATTTGAGAAGTTTTATAAATATTTTTACATCGAGAATAATATCCAAGTCCTTCCCA
>DEAO01000011.1:21058-22172 GCA_002348725.1 Fidelibacterota bacterium UBA2980
ATTATAATATGGAATAACAGTTACAACTTGAGTTTGCTGCAGCATAATTTCAGAAATCCAAATTTTATATGGATCTTTGGTTTCGCGCCATGGAAGTATTCGTTTATTTGAGGAATACCATCCCAATAAGTGTTTTGAAATCATATCTTTAGATTAAGGATATGATTTCAAAAATCCAAAAATTAACTGCAAGTAGTTTCAATCAGTGCTGCGCATGCTTTATATGGATCTACATTTGAAGCAGGTCTTCTATCTTCTAAATAACCCTTTCCATCTTTATCTACATCCATAGGAATACGAATTGATGCGCCTCGATCACTTACGCCATATCTAAATTCTTTGATACTACATGTTTCGTGTAAGCCTGTAAGACGTTGTTCATTGTCTGCTCCATACACTGCGATGTGTTTATCAATATTTTGGCCTAATTTTTCACAAGCTTCTTCAATAACTTTTAAACCGCCATCAGCTCTCATTGATGTAGTGCTATAGTTGATATGTGCACCTGAACCGTTCCAGTCTCCTTTAATTGGTTTTGGGTGCAATTCAACCCAATAACCCCATTCTTCACCTATTCTTTCTAATAGCCATCTTGCAACCCATAATTGATCACATACTTCTAAAGCAGGTAATGGGCCTACTTGATATTCCCATTGTCCAAGCATTACTTCTGCATTAATACCTGACACTTCAAGACCAGCTTCAAGACATAGGTCTAAATGATCTTCCACCATGTCACGACCTGCAACATCCTCATTTCCGACACTACAATAATATGGTCCTTGTGGTCTTTCAGGAAATCCTTCTTCTGGCCAGCCAGCAGGTTGTTTCCCATCCATTAAAGTATATTCTTGCTCAATACCAAACCAAGGGTCATGTTCTTTAAATTTTTCTGCAATTTCAACTAGCGCTGCTCTGCTATTTGATTTGTGTGGAGAGCCGTCTGGATTACAAACTTCATTCATTACTAATATATTATCTCCACCGCGCAACGGATCTTGACATATCCATACTGGTTTCAATTTACAGTCACTATCTTCCCCATCTGCTTGCAAGGTGCTTGATCCATCAAACCCCCATGTTGGCAATTCTTCAACAGAAGAAACTGGTCCAT
>DEAO01000036.1:0-4124 GCA_002348725.1 Fidelibacterota bacterium UBA2980
GAAGATGGTTTTGGAAAAAAATATGCAAGAGGAATTAACGATCATGTAATTACACCTGAAGATCAATTTTTGCAAGTTGTATCCTGCAATACTCATAATCTTGCTTGTTTGGTGAACACGATTGCTCTCAGTGTGTCTCCTGATAATCTTGTTCGTGGAAAATTTATATGTATAAGACGAAGTAATGATATTAGTCAAACATCAAGTTTTGTTCCTGCGCCTACTGTTAATGATCATGGGGATGAATATTATGGAACACATCATGCAAAAGATGCAGCAGGTTTATTTAAAACAATTGATCTTGATTTAGATATTTTTTCTTCTGCGCTTAAAATTAATAGTCAATATATGCATGTTCTTTGGTTTGATCTTGAATTAAAAGAGAAAACAGATAAAGATAAGGTTTTTGAATTATTGAAACACAATAGAAGAATTGCATTAACTGAACATCACTCTACCAATGAAGTTTTTTCATTTGGAAGAGATCAAGGACAATATGGTAGAATTTTAAATCAAACTGTTATTGTCGAAGACTCTATTAATATTAGAAATGGAAATCAGGTAACAGGATTCTGTTTTACTCCTCAAGATGGAAACTCTATTCTCTCAAGTATTGCTGCAACAGTTCGATTTTTAAATCCGCATTCCTATCAAGACAAAATCAATTCTTTGTCTGACTTTTTCTTCGATAGGATTTAATGTTGTATTATAAAAGAATTGTTACAGAATTTCTGGATGAAAATGCATATATCTTATACAATGATAATAATGATTGTGTTATTATTGATCCTGGATTTGGTTTTGATTTAATTAATTCATTTATTACATCAAATAGTTTGAAGCCTTTAGCGATTTTGGCAACCCATGCTCATTTTGATCACATTGCTAGTGCATCCAGCTTTATAAAAGAGTATAATATTGATTTGTATCTATGTGAATATGAAAGACCTATTGTCGAAAATTTTCAAAAAGCAGCAAATTTTTGGGGAGTAGCTGATATTGCGGGTGAAAGTCCTAAAGTATCTCATTGGATTAATAAAAATGAAAAAAATCTTACAATAGGAGACTTCACATTCTCTATTATTTTTAATCCTGGACACTCTCCTGGAAGTCTTAGCTTTATTATAGAAGATTTAGTGTTTTGTGGAGATTTAATTTTTAAGGGGTCTATTGGTAGAACAGATTTACCTCTTGGTAGTCCTATTGATATGAAACAATCACTAACTTTTTTTGTAAATTCCTTTAAAAACGATTGTAAGCTCTTGCCTGGTCATAGAGAAGAAACTACTCTATGGGAAGAATTGAAACACAATCCTTTCTTAAAAAATGAAGAATAGAATTATTAGTAGAGTCAAATCATTATCTTGTAAAAATGATTCCCCACATTTTCTTTTAGCTGTTTCAGGCGGAATTGATTCAATGGTCATGTTAGATTTTTTTCTAAAAAATCAATCAAGTTTAGATTGTAAAATTTCTGTATGTCATATAAATCATAATTATCATTCAAAAAGCTCAAAAATGTCAAAAATTGTCTCAAAATATTGTAATAAAAATAATATCGAACACTCTAATGTCGTTTTGAAAAAACAAGTATTGAATAATAATATAGAATCTCAATTAAGAAAAAAGCGTTACAATGAATTAGAAAAAGTTAGAAAGAATATCAGTGCAGACTATATTGTTACTGCACATCATTTTGATGATCAAATTGAGACAGCACTAATGAGAATTCTTAATTCATCCAGTTTAGATTCAATTATGGGAATAAAAACTCTAAATAATATTATTTTCAGACCTCTTATTGATATTTCAAAAGACGAAATTAATTCATATGCTAAAAAGAATAAGATTGTTTATGGTATAGATCCAACTAATAACGATATATCATTAACAAGAAATTTCTTAAGAAAGAAAGTAGTTCCATTGCTAGAAAAAATTAAACCAAATCTTTCTATTCCATTTAAAGATTTAGAAAATAAGATTGACGATGTTAAGGATGTAATTGATTTTTCTACGAATCAGTTTATGAATTCAGAATATATAAAAATAGATAAAAAAATAGTTTATATAGATAAGAGTTATTTTCTAGGATTACCATTCTTAATGCAAATGAATATTTTGAGAATTATTGCTTCAGAAAAGAAAAAATTTTATTTCTCAAAAAATTTACTTAGAGAATTAAAATCTTTCTTAAGAAAAAATATTACAGGAAGCACCAAAATAATTAATAATTGTATTATTAATATAGATAGAGAGTTTATTATCATGAGAATGGACAGAAAAAATAATAATATATATTATAAAGTTGAACCAGGTAAAAAAGTAGATAATGATAATTTTTATTTTACTTGGAACTATGATAAGAAACCTAATAGGTTTTCTAAAGATTCAACAGTCGAATATGTCGACGCTTCAAAATTTGATAAACAACTACTTATCCGAAGTATCGATAAAAATGACAAATTTACACCTCTTGGGATGAGAGGAACCAAAAAGGTTAATGATTATTTGAGTGATCAAAAAAAATCTTTAGTTCTAAAATCTGATACATTAGCAATTTGTAATAATAATGATATTGTTTGGGTTGCAGGAGAAAGAATCAATAACAAATATCGCGTTACTAAGGATAGTAAAATAGTTGCTAAATTAAACTTCTTGAGGAAATAGTTTCTTTAATATCCATTTTTATTAAATTTGTCCCCTATGCCAAAAACAAAAGGAAAACAAAAAAAAGGTTTAAAACAAAAACCAAAATCGAGTGATTCTGGATTATTTGTATGGATTGCAATGGCATTTTTTGTAATTCTTTCTCTATCTATTTTACCTAATGATACAGAAAATGAAATTGAAATTTCATATAATTCTTATCAACAGCTTCTTTCAGCCGGAAAAATAGAGAAAGCTACAATTGAACAAGATAATTCATTCCATGGAATATTATCAGAATCTATGGTTCTCATTAATAAAAATGGCGCAGAATTTGAGGATAGAACTAGATTTGTAGTTTATTTGCCATCTGATTATTCTGAACAAATAGAGGTATGGGATCAAGCAGGAATCGAATACAATTTTGAAGGAGAAAAGATTGATTGGACAAGCTGGCTGTTAAGCTTTGCTCCTTGGTTGCTTTTAATTGCTTTTTGGATATTTATGATTCGAAGAATGCAGAATAATAATAGCGGGATGAATAATGTATTTAGTTTTGGAAAAAGTAAAGCAAAAATGTTTTCTTCAAATCGTAAGAAAGTAAAATTTTCTGATGTTGCAGGATGCGTAGAAGCAAAAGAAGAGCTAGAAGAAGTAATATTATATCTTAAGAGTCCAAGAAAATTCCAGAAACTTGGAGGAAAAATTCCTAAAGGAGTTCTATTAGTTGGTCCTCCTGGCACAGGGAAAACTTTATTAGCTAGAGCTGTTGCTGGCGAAGCCAATGTTCCATTTTTTAGTATTAGTGGAGCTGATTTTGTAGAAATGTTTGTCGGTGTTGGAGCTTCCCGTGTTAGAGATTTATTTGAACAAGCACATAAAAATTCTCCATCTATCATATTCATAGATGAATTAGATGCAGTCGGAAGACAAAGAGGAGCTGGTCTTGGAGGAGGACATGACGAAAGAGAACAAACATTGAATCAACTTTTAGTTGAATTAGATGGATTTGAAAATAGTCATAATACTATTGTGATGGCTGCTACAAATAGACCCGATGTTCTTGATTCAGCTTTGTTAAGGCCAGGAAGATTTGATAGGCAAGTTGTTGTAGATATACCAGACTTAAATGGAAGACATGAAATATTAAAGATACATACAAAGAAGATTAAAATTAATTCTAAGTCAGTTAATTTACTTGATATAGCAAAAGGTACTCCAGGAATGGTTGGAGCAGATTTAGCAAATCTTGTTAATGAAGCAGCTTTGTTGGCATCTAGAAAGAAAAAATCAAGTGTTGATAATGAAGATTTTGAAGATGCAAAAGATAAAGTAATAATGGGTGTCCAAAGAAAAAGTATGATATTATCTGAAGAAGAGAAAAAAATTACTGCTTATCATGAAGCAGGACATGCTGTTGTTGCTCTCTTTACATCTGGAGCGGATCCTGTACATAAAGTGACAATTATTCCTAGAGG
>DEAO01000036.1:4446-11649 GCA_002348725.1 Fidelibacterota bacterium UBA2980
AGAGCGCTTGGTGTTACTATGCAATTACCTTTAGATGAAAAACATGGTTATTCAAAAGGTTATATTACAGGTAGGCTTGCTGTTATGATGGGCGGAAGAGCAGCAGAAGAGTTGATTTTTAATGAAATAACAACTGGCGCATCAAATGATATTGAAAGAGCAACAAGCATTGCTAAAAAAATGGTATGTGAATGGGGAATGAGTGATAGATTAGGTCCAATGTCTTTTGGAAAAAAGAATGAAGAGATATTTTTAGGAAGAGAAATACAATCTCATAGAGATTATAGTGAAAAAACTGCTCAAGAAATTGATAATGAAGTAATAAAAATTATACAAAATGCACAATCTGATGCTCACAAGATATTGAAAAAGAAAATAAAAATCCTACACCTAATGGCTAATGAGTTATTAGTTCATGAAACTATTGATGAAAAAGACATCCAATTATTATTAAAAGGGAAAAAACTTCCAAAAAAAAGAAATTGATTAGTGAATATATCTGATCTCAACAATTGGCTAACTTCAAAAGAAAAGAAATCTCTAGTAATGGGCATACTAAATGTTACCCCTGACTCCTTTAGTGATGGCGGTCTGTATTTTGATACTCAAAAAGCAGTAAATCATGCTTTATCAATGATTGATGACGGTGCTGATATTATAGATATAGGAGGAGAGTCTACAAGACCATTCTCTGATCCTGTTTCTTTAGAAGATGAATTGTCGAGAGTTATTCCTGTTATTGAAGAATTAAGAAAAAAAACTGATGTAGTAATATCGATTGATACCACTAAAGCAAATGTGGCAAAAGAAGCATGTCTAGTTGGTGCAGATATGATTAATGATATAAGTGGTATGTTATTTGATGAAAAAATGATTGATGTTGCTAAAGATGCAGGTTGCCCTATTGTATTAATGCATATAAAAGGGAATCCAAAAACTATGCAAGAAAACCCTACTTATGATAATGTTATATCTGAAATCAAATGTCATCTTTTGGATAGGGTGGACTATATGATTGACAATGGTATTGATAAAAAAAATATTATTCTAGACCCAGGAATAGGCTTCGGTAAGACTATTGAAAATAATTTTGAAATTCTTAACAGATTAGATGAATTAACTTCCATTGAATATCCATTTTTGATTGGTGTTTCTAATAAATCTTTCATCGGAAAGACATTAAATATAGATGAGAATGATAGGTTACAAGGTACAATTGTTGCAAACACAATTGCTTTACAAAAAGGTTGCAAAATATTTCGAGTGCATAATGTTAAAGAAGCAAAAAGATGTCTTTTAATTGCAAATAAAATTGTGAATTCAGACCGTTTAAATAATTAAATTATATTATGAATTTATTTGAGATAGGCTTTATAAAATTTACACTTACTGACTTGCTTGACTTAGCATTGGTTTCCTTAATCTTTTCTTACTCATATAGTTACTTCAAAGGTACTAGAGGTGGGCAGATGCTAATTGGTCTTTTGATTCTATTTTTTGCTGGTTTTATAGTTAATATTTTAGGCTTTAGAGCAACCTCTTGGTTATTGAATTTGTTTCAAGCAGTGTGGGTTGTGGTGTTTGTTATTTTATTTCAACCAGAAATAAGAAGATTGTTAACATCTCTTGGTCAGAATAGGATTATTAGAAGACTCTTTCAAATTGAACAAATATCTATTGAAGACGAAATTGTTACATCTGTTGGTGAAATATGCAATAATAAATGGGGAGCTATTATAGTTCTAGAGAGAGAAAATTCTTTAAAAAATATTAGTGATGATGGTGTTAAAATTGGAGCCATTTTTAGCCCTGAATTAATAATGTCCATATTCAATCCTTCTTCTTTGTTGCATGATGGTGCTATTATTATTCATGGAGAAACTATTGATGCCGCTGCATGCATATTACCGCTTACTAAAAGTAAAACACTGAATCCAGAAATGGGAACTAGACATAGGGCTGCTTTAGGTATATCTGAAGAAAGTGATGCGTTGGCAATTGTTGTTTCTGAAGAAACTGGAAAAATTTCTGTTGCTGAAGATGGACATTTCCTAAGTTCTTCGCTCAGTTTAGATGAATTAAGTAAATTATTAAAAGAAAAACTGATTAGTATTAAAGAGGGGTAAATATGTTAAAAGATAAGGTTCTTGATCTGTTAAATCGTTCAAATTTTCTTACATTATCAACTAGTGTTGCGGGAAATCCTTCTGCTGCAAATGTATATTTTGCAAATGATGGATTGGATATATACTTTTTTACTTTTAATCCATCAAGAAAAGCTGTTCAAATTGCTTTTAATCCAAGAGTACAATGTGTTGTTAGGCCTGATGGAGAGGATGGAATTAAAGAGCTTCAAATTGATGGATTTGCTAAAAAAATAACTGATCAGTCAGAAAAAGAAAAAGCTAGAGAATTAATTCTAAAAGTTACCGAAGCATTTTCTGAGTATATGCATGATGATTTTTTGATTGCTAATGATGTTGTTGGTTATTACAAAATCAAGCCAACGACAATTAAATATGTTGATTTCTATGCTAGCACTCAGTTTGAATGGATGGAATTGCCAGATAATAATCCAGGTTTATTATCTCAATTGATTGGTAATTTTTCTAGGAATCTTAAATATTGGATAACTATCATAAGAGCTCCATTTTTAACTGCAACCATTGCTCCAATATTGCTTGGATCAGCTATTGCTTATAATCAGTTTGGGGTATTTAATTGGTCAATTTTTTGGTTAGTATTTATAGGCGCACTATTTGCTCATATTGGTACCAATGTGATCAATGATTATTTTGATCATACTTCAAGAAATGATGAAATGAATAAACTGTTTAGCCCTTTTAATGGTGGTTCTAGAGCTATACAATCAGGGTTAATAACACCTGCAAGCACATTGATAGTTTCTATAATTTCATTTGCTATTACAATTGCTATAGGCCTTGAATTGAACAATATAGTTTTTGGTGATTATTTTGCTATATCAATTTTGATGTATTTAGGGTTAATTGGAATTTTCCTTGGTATAATGTACACCGGTTTTTTAAGGTTGGCTTATAATGGACTTGGAGATTTGGCAGTGTTTATTGGATTTGGTCCTTTAATGGTTTATGGTGCGGCATACATGCAAAATCAATCTGTTGATCCTATTACTACCTTATTATTTTCATTGCCTATTGGAATACTTATTGCATTAGTATTGTTTATAAATTGTTTTCAAGATTACAATGCAGATAAAGCAGTTAACAAAAATAGTTGGGTTGTAAAATTAGCAGGGCCTGGAGAAAAAGCAAATTATAGAATTCCATTTAATGTTTGGAAAAATTCAATGTTATTGTCTTTTGCAATAATTTTGGGTGCATCTATATATACGAATAACTTATTTACATTAATCGCTTTGCTTCCTGTTCTTATATTTAATTTTGCTCAGAAAAAAGGTTTTGCTTGGTTAGATCAATGGGAGAAAGAAGATGCAAATCTTCAGCAGCTCCCATATGAGTTGTTAATTGTAAACGTTTCTACTATTGGTATTCATTTTTTAACAGGCATATTGCTTACTCTTGGATTTTTAATTAGTACATGGATTTAAAAGAAAAATATAATTCTCTGATAGAGAAATTTAGTCAAATTAGGAGGCATCTTTGACCTAGAAGGCAAAGAAGCTTCGCTTAATCAATTAAAAGAAAAAACATCTGACCCTTCCATCTGGAAAGATAATAAAAAAACAGCTTCTCTAATGAAAGAAATATCTATTGTTGAGAAAGATATTGAATTAAGAAAGATATTATCTCAAAAGGCTGATGATATAGAAGTACTTTATGATTTTTTAAATAATAACCAAGTAACTGAATCTGAATTTCAGATAGAATTAGAAAACTTCTCCAAATTAATTAAGGAATTTGAGTTAAAATTAATTCTAAATGGAGAAAATGATTCTAAAGATGCAATTTTATCAATTCATCCAGGGGCAGGCGGCACAGAAAGTCAAGATTGGGCACAAATGTTATATAGAATGTATTCTATGTGGGGAGAATCGAAAGATTTTAAATTTAATACTATTGATTTTCAATCTGGAGATGAAGCAGGGATAAAAGACTGTACGATTGAAGTGATTGGCAGTTATGCATATGGATTATTGCAGTCAGAGATTGGAATTCATAGGTTAGTTAGAATCTCTCCTTTTGATTCAAATAGTAGAAGACATACTTCTTTTGCATCTGTTTTTGTCTATCCTTTAGCTGATGAAAATGTAGATATAGATATTAATCAAAAAGATTTGAGAATTGATACATTCAGATCGAGCGGAGCTGGAGGTCAACATGTAAACAAAACTGATTCTGCTATTAGAATTACACATATTCCTACAGGAATTGTTGCACAATGTCAAAGCCAAAGATCTCAACACAAAAATAAAGACCAGGCTTTAAAAGTTTTAAAATCAAAACTTTATCAAATTGAGCTGGAAAAAAATCTAGAATCAAAGAAATTATTAGAAGGTGAAAAGAAAGATATTGCCTGGGGAAACCAAATTCGTTCTTATGTTTTTCATCCATATAATATGGTAAAAGATCATCGTACCAAGTTTGAAGTTGGCAATGTGAAAGGTGTGATGGATGGTGATATTGATGATTTTGTATATAGTTATTTATTAGATAAAATGGAAAAAAAGAAATAAGTTTATCAACAATGGAAAATAAAAGTTTAGAACAAATCCTAAAAGCTCGCTTAGAAAAATTAGATAAAATTCGTGAATTAGGGGTAAATCCTTATCCATATGAATTTAAACTTACTCATTCTGCAACCGATATAAATGAAAATATGGTTGATAAAAAAGTTTCTGTTGCAGGAAGAATAATGTCTCTAAGAAATATGGGGAAAGCTGCATTCAGCAATATTCAAGATGAGTCAGGGCGAGTCCAGCTCTATATTGGAAGAGATGATGTAGGAGATGATCTTTATGCTCTCTTTAAGTTAATGGATATAGGTGATTATATTGGAGTTACCGGAACAGTTTTTATTACTAAAACTGGAGCTGTTACTGTTAAAGCTAAAAAATTAACTATTCTTAGTAAAAATCTGAGACCAATACCTGATATTAAAGAAAAAGATGGTGAAAAGTATAATTTGGTATCTGACAAAGAGCTAAGATATAGAAAACGTTATTTGGATTTAATTATAAACCCAGAAACAAAAGAAAATTATGTTAAACGATTTAAAATTGTTAATTCAATTAGAAATTTTTTAAACACTAATGGTTATATAGAAGTTGAAACCCCAGTTTTGCAGCCTATCTATGGAGGTGCAAATGCTAAACCTTTTAAAACATTTCATAATGCTTTGGATCAAGAATTTTATCTAAGAATAGCAACTGAACTTTATCTAAAGCAGTTAATTGTTGGTGGATTTGAAAAGGTTTATGAAATGTCAAAAGATTTTAGAAATGAAGGAATTGATCGTAGCCATAATCCTGAATTTACCATGTTAGAGTGCTATCAAGCTTATGCAGATTATAATTTTATGATGGATTTTGTTGAGAAAATGTTTAAAAAAATAGCAAAAGATTTAAATATGAAAACAGTTTCTTGGGATGGTCATAAAATTAGCTTTTCTAAAAAATTTGCAAGAAAAACAATGGGAGAATTAATTAAGGAACATACGGGCGCTTCTATCGATTTAAGTGATAAGAAGTCGGTTTTCGATTTATGCAAAAAATTAGATTTAAAAATCAAAAAAAGTGATGGTTTGGCCAAAATGATTGATGAAATAATGAGAAGAAAAATTGAACCAAATCTAATTAATCCAACTTATGTGATTAATCATCCTGTAGAAATTTCTCCTCTGGCTAAAATAAGTCGTGATGGAGATACAAATTTTACAGAAAGGTTTGAATTATTTATTGCAGGCATGGAATTTGCTAACGGATTTTCTGAACTCAATGATCCAATAGATCAGAGAGCTAGATTTGAAGATCAATCAAAGAAAAGAAAAGATGGCGATGAAGAAGCTTTTCCAGTTGATGAAAATTTCTTAGAAGCTATTGAAACAGGCATGCCTCCTACTGCTGGTGTTGGTATTGGAATTGATCGTATAGCAATGTTGTTTATTGATACACGATGGATTAGAGATGCTATTCTTTTCCCAACATTAAAATCAAAGAAATGAATTTTATATTCCTTGTCTTAAGAAGGTTGTTCTTATCTAAACAGAGTAATTTTTTTTTCAGAATAACAAATATCGTATCAATTATTAGTTTAGCAATTGGTATTGCATCGCTTAGCATAGTATTAAGTTCAGTCTCAGGTTTTGAGAATAAAGTTTTTGATAAGTTATCCAATATAAATGGATATTCTACAGTTAACAATTTATTTGAAGATACTTTTAATAAATCAGACGTTCTACTGCCAGATATAGTTCAAAATAATGAATCTCTAATATTTGAGTATATTGAAAAACCTGCAGTAATAAAATCAAAACACAATAGTAATAATATTATTGTTTATGGTTTAGAAAAGAACGATTTGGTTCATTTTTCTCTTTTGCAGCATATTAATCATAAAAAACTTTCTTTTAATGATGTCGTTATAGGTAAGGAATTAGCTAATAAATTAAAAGTTAAAAAAGGTGACCCATTAATCTTGGTAAATCCTGTATCAAATAAATCAATTCTTGATAACAATAAATTTTTGTTTTTAAAAATTGAAGATATTTATTCTTCTGGTATTTATGATTATGATTCACGTTTGATTTTCATGTCTTTAAGTGCAATTCAGTCTTATTTTCGACTTGAAAATCATATTAGCGGTTGGATGATTTTTGATAAGTCAATCAATTTTAATGAATTAGATTTACCATTTTATCAAATTGATTTAAAAGATAGACATGCTGAATTATTTAGATGGATCAATACTCAGAAATGGCCAATTATATTTATTTTCAGCCTGATTGCTTTAGTATCTTATTTTAATCTGTTAAGCTCAATAAATATTCTTTTCTATGAGAAAAGATTTAATCTTGCAATTATGAAAACATATGGCATGTCAAATAAAAAATTAGCATTTATGTTTACACTGCAAGGTATTTTATTAGCTTTGATTGGATCTGTTTTGGGAATAATCTTGTCTTATCTCGTTGTTATTTTACAAGAGCAATTTCATATTATTTCACTACCAGAGAATATATATTTTGTTAGTTATTTGCCTATGG
>DEAO01000036.1:12046-34623 GCA_002348725.1 Fidelibacterota bacterium UBA2980
TCACAAATATTATCTATTAACCCGTCAAGGATTCTTAAAAACTAATGAATATAATTTTTCTAATAGCCAAAAGATTTTTGATATCACGAAACTTATTAGAAGGAGGAATGATAAATATTGTTTCATTTCTTGGTCTATTTATTGGATCAATATCTATTGTATTATCCCTTGCTGTTTTAAATGGGTTTCAAGATGTGCTAGGAAATGAAACTAAGAAAATATATGGAGATTATATTTTATTAGATTCAAATAGAGATTCTATAAGAAATATTAATAATGATTTCAAATATTCACCATTTTATGAAGAAGAATTTTTTATTCTAAACAATAAAAAACAATCATTAATAAAATTAAAAACTATTTTTTCAGATAAAATTGACAACTTTTATGATTTGAATAGATCTAATGACACTTCTATAAATAAAAATGATATTATTATAGGAAATTCTTTATCTGAGCGTATGAATATAAGCATTGGAGATTCAGTATCTATATATGATACTAATATATCCATTAATAGTTTAGCAGTCATTGAAGATCAGCAGTTTTTTGTTAAAGATATATATCAAAATAGAATTTTACGGTCTGATGAATTTCTAGTTTTTGGTGCTTTTGATGAAGATAATCTTCCAGGTGAATTAAGCGGTATAGAATTGTTAGGCAATGTTGATGTATTACAAAAGAAATATTCGAAAGATAAGCTAATTTCATGGCAAGATAGGAATAGACAGCTTTTTGATGCAACAGAAATAGAGAAAAAAATCACCTTCTTTACTTTGCTTCTTATTATTATTGTCGCTTCTTTTAATTTATCATCTTCAATTGTGCAAATTTCTACAAAGAAAACTAGAGAAATGGCAATTCTCAATGCTTTTGGCATGAATGAAAGAAATATCTCAATGATATTTCTTGTTTATGGATATTTATTGTCACTTACTGCTATTGTTTGTGGAATATTGTCAGGATTATTAATTGTGATTATACAAAATCAATTCGGATTTATTGTTTTAAATCCAGAATTTTATTTAATAGATAGGCTTCCAATGGAAATTAGTTTTAAAGAAATTTCTATATTGTTATCTTTTTCAATAATTATTATTGGAATTTTTGTATCTCTTCCTTTATTGTTAATGAGAAAAATCAATCCTATAATACTAATTAATAAAAACATATGATATTATCAGTAAAAAATCTTAAAAAATCCTATAATGACGGGAAAAGTAAGTTAGAAGTTTTGAAAGATGTTTCTTTTGATTTAAAGAAAGGATCTATCTTAACTATAAAAGGACCTTCTGGATCAGGAAAATCTACTCTTTTGAGCTTGTTAGGTACTTTAGATACACAGGATAGCGGTGATATTATTATCAATCATAAAAATTTAAATGATTATGATGATTTCTCAGAGATTCGCAATAGTCATATTGGTTTTATTTTTCAATTTCATAATCTTATATCAGAATTAAATGTTACTGAAAATATTTGTGTGCCAGCATTTATATCAGATAAAGAAATTGATCATAATTTTTTAGATACACTTTTTGAGTATTTTCAACTAACCAATAAAGAAAATGCATTTCCATTAGATTTATCTGGCGGAGAAAAACAAAGAGTATCCGTTATGAGAGCTATCATTAATAAGCCATCTATTATTATAGCAGATGAACCAACTGGAAATTTAGATGAAAAAAATGCTTTAAAATTGATTGATTTATTTAAAAAATTAAATAAAGATTTTCAACTAACTTTTATAATTGCTACTCATGATAATAAAGTCTTTGACATTGGTCATCAGAAGATGGAATTATCTGATGGAAAGCTTCTAAATTTATAAAATATCTTAATTTAAGCCATATTGTCATATTTCTATATCAATATGACATATATATGCTATTGGCACAGTCTTTGCAACAATAAAATCAAAAAATAAATTTTATAGGAGAAATTATGGGAAAAATTATTGGAATAGATTTAGGTACAACGAATTCTTGTGTTTCCGTAATGGAAGGTGGAGAGCCTACTGTTATCACAAGCCCTGAAGGGGGAAGAACAACCCCTTCTGTTGTTGCTTTTACAGAAAAAGGCGATCGTTTAGTTGGAGAGCCAGCAAAACGACAATCAGTAACCAATCCAATTAATACAATTTATTCAATCAAAAGATTTATTGGTAGAACTGCTGCTGAGATTAAAAAAGATGCAAAAGAAGTGCCTTATGATATATCTGCAAAAGGTCAAAAAGTAGTTGTTAAAGCCAACGATAAAGAGTATCAACCGCAGGAAATAAGTGCGATGGTATTGCAAAAAATGAAACAAATGGCTGAACAGCATTTAGGATCAGATGTAACTGATGCTGTTATTACAGTTCCCGCTTATTTTAATGATTCTCAAAGAAAAGCTACTAAAGATGCTGGTAAAATTGCTGGCTTAAATGTTAAAAGAATTATTAATGAGCCTACAGCTGCATCATTAGCTTATGGCTTAGACAAAAAGAAAGATGAGAAAGTAGCTGTATTTGATTTAGGTGGTGGTACCTTTGATATTTCTATATTAGATATAGTCAATGATGAAGGTCAATCAATTGAGGTCAATGCTAGCAATGGTGACGGTAGATTAGGTGGAGATGATTTTGATCAAAAGATTGTTGATTGGTTAGCCAGTGATTTTAAAGAAAAAGAAGGTATTGATTTACGCGAAGATCCAATGGCGTTGCAACGCTTAAAAGATGCTGCAGAAAATGCTAAAAAAGAGCTTTCTTCTTCAACAAGAACTGAGATCAATTTGCCATTTATTACTGCTGACTCTTCTGGTCCTAAACATTTAAATACAAGTTTAACCAGAGCAAATTTTGAGAAATTAGTTTCTGATCTTGTTGAAAGAGTTGTTGGTCCATGTAAACAAGCGTTAAAAGATTCAAAATTAAATGCAAAAGATATAGATGAAGTCATTCTTGTTGGAGGATCAACAAGAATTCCTTGTATTCAAGAAAAGGTAAAGGAGATATTTGGAAAAAGCCCTAACCAAAGCGTTAATCCTGATGAAGTAGTTGCTCTTGGTGCTGCAATACAAGCAGGTGTTCTTGCTGGAGATGTAGATGATGTACTACTGCTTGATGTAACTCCTCTAACATTAGGTATTGAAACTCTTGGAGGAGTTTCTACGCCGTTGATTGAGAAAAATTCTACAATTCCAACACAAAAATCTCAAATTTTTAGCACTGCAGCAGATAATCAACCAGCTGTAGAGATTATTGTTGTTCAAGGTGAAAGACAGATGGCAGTTGACAATAAAACTATTGGGCGTTTTCATCTAGATGGTATACCTCCTTCTCCAAGAGGAGTTCCCCAAATTGAAGTATCTTTTGATATTGATGCTGACGGCATTCTTAATGTAAAAGCGGTAGATAAAGCCTCTGGAAAAGAACAAAGCATTCGAATAGAAGCATCAAGTGGTCTTTCTGATGAAGAAATTGAAAAGATGGTTAATGATGCAAAAAAACATGAATCAGAAGACAAAGAAAAGAAAGAACAAATTGATACAAAAAATCAAGCGGAACAGTTGATTTATCAAACAGAGAAACAAATGAAAGATCTGGATGATAAATTAACCGATGATGATAAAAAAGATTTAAACGAAGCGTTAGATAAATTAAAAGAAGCAAATAAATCAACTAACGTTGAAGACATTAAATCAGCAATTGATAATCTTAATTCTGTATGGAATACGAAAGCTTCAACTATGTATCAGTCATCTAAAGATTCACCTGAAGCCGATGTGTCGGAAGGTGATAGTAAGCCAAAAGATGATAAAAAAATTGAAGATGCCGATTTTGAAGTCGTAGAAGAAGATTAGATTTTTTATTTAGATATTAATTGTTAGTTTTTGATGCAATGAGTATCTATAAAAGTATCCTAAAGGTTTTCTATGCTTTATTTATATTATTTTTACTATTATTTATTATAGCAGCAGGAATTGTTTATCAGCAGCTTTCTTCTGGTGTAGAATATACATTTGATGGGGCTCTGAATGATAGAGAAATTACTGAAGATTACTTTGTTACCGTATATGACCCTTCTTTTTACCTAGACCTTGAAAAGAGTGGTAAAATTTCATTAAATATAGAAACATCTAGTGGAAAATTTTATTACAAATCAGATAGTTTAGCAACAAATATACTTTCAATTGAAAGAGCAAATATTCAATCTGAAATATCGATTAAAGATATATTTTATCTTGCTTCCAAGCTAGCAAGAGACGAAGAGATTGATAAAAGAATTATTGATGAAGTTTATATCGATATTAATCGTCCAATAGCAAATCTTCAGTCTATTCAATATATTAATGATTCGTTTCTAGAAGGGATTGATACCAAAAAGGAAGATTTACCAATGGGTAATCTTGCTAGAAAGTATTTACCAAAAATATTTATTCAAACAGATAGAGACAGTAAAGGAACTATTGTTGATGGTACTTGTACATATTATTTAGGCTCAGATATAGTTGATTGTCCAATTATCTTTGAGTTTACTGGAAATGCTTACTTTAATCCTTCTAATAAATTTTCACTCGACTCTTTTAAACTTCACTTGTTATCAGAAATAGATTTTAATGCTAGCTATATAGGAGCATTGTTTGATGATGTTGATTCTATAGGCTATACCAAAGATAGTGAAATTAGAGATAATATTATTAAAACTAGATATAGTAGAAGAAAAGCTGAAATAGAGGAAGATTATGAAAAGATAAAACAATTAAATCAAGAATTAGAAAGTATAAAGATAAAAATAAAAGAAATTTCTTCCCTTGATTTAGTGTATGAAAAACAAAAGGGTGACTTGCCTTTATTGAATGGTTTTGTAGATGTCAAAAATAGTAAAATGGATCTTAAAACATTTCCTGCGGATTTGAAGCCAGAACCAATTAGAGATTTGGGTTTACAGCTTAAAGTCAAAGATAATATTGGCTCTATTAATCTTGACGGTTTAGTTACTAATCCTAAAGTAAGATTAAAATTTCAGAAAGAACTTAATTTGCAAATTACAGGTCAAATAGATTTCACTAAAATTTTGGAACCAGAATTAGATTTATACGTAAATGGTAGTAATATACATTTTGCTTTGCTTGATAATGTCAATTTGAATGGTATTGCAGATTTATTCGTGACAATTAAAGGGCAAAATGTATTAGATTTAAATGGAAAAGTTGATATCAAGAAAAGTAATGGATTTTTGACCCCATTAAAAGATAGCACTTTTCAGTTAAAACATAATTTGACTAAGGAAAATAATGGATAAAACTTCATTAAACTTATTGAACAAGAAAATAGAGAAAAATTCAGGATTTATTTTAGATCTCAAAGATAATATAAGTAAAGTTATTGTTGGACAAGACGATCTTATTAATAAAATTTTAATTTCTATTATATCGAATGGACACATTTTACTTGAAGGTGTTCCTGGCTTAGCAAAAACTCTTACCATTAATACTATTGCAAATCTTATCAATGCTGATTTTAAAAGAATTCAATTTACGCCTGATATGTTGCCTGCTGATTTACTTGGAACACTGATATATAATCAAAAAACAGGTGACTTTGTAACAAAAAAAGGTCCAATATTTTCTAACATGATCTTAGCTGATGAGATAAACAGAGCACCATCTAAGGTGCAGAGCGCATTGCTTGAATCCATGCAAGAAAGACAAATTACAATTGGCGAAGAAACATTTAAATTAGATTTACCATTCTTAGTACTAGCAACACAAAATCCTATTGAACAGGAAGGAACTTATCCACTTCCTGAAGCACAAGTAGATAGATTTATGTTAAAAGTCTTGGTTGATTATCCGTCTATAGATGATGAGAAAGAGATTTTGAATAAAGTTGCTAAAACAAATATAGATACAAAATTGAAATCTGTTGTCAATTGTAAAAAAATTCTGGATGCACAATCTCTTGTAAATGAAATTTTTATTTCTCCAAAAATTTTAGACTACATTCTCAATGTTGTATTTGCTACAAGAAATCCTGAAAAATTTAAACTTGCCAACCTTGAAGATCTCATTAGTTTTGGCGCTTCCCCTAGAGCATCTATAAATCTAGTATTAGCAGCTAAAGCGAATGCTTTTATAAGCGGAAGAGGTTATGTGATACCTGAAGATATAAGATATATAGGAAAAGACGTTTTAAGACATAGAATTTTGTTATCTTACGAAGCAGAAGCAGAAGAAATCACATCTGAAGAAGTTATTGATCAATTATTTAAAGAAATTCCTGTACCATAATCTATTTATATGTCTAAAGACATTCTAAAAAAAGTCCGTCAGATTGAGATTAGAACAAAGAATCTTGTCAATGATTTTTTTGGAGGAGATTATCATTCTAATTTTAAAGGACGTGGTATGACTTTTTCTGAAGTAAGGGAATATCAAGCGGGTGATGATATTAGATTTATTGATTGGAACGTTACAGCAAGAACTGGTAAACCATACATTAAAATATTTGAAGAAGAACGTGAATTAACTGTCCTTCTTCTTATTGATGTTAGCAGTTCAGGTGTATTTGGATCTAAAAGTTCTTTAAAAATTGATTTAGGCATTGAAATAGCTTCTGTTCTTGGATTTTCTGCTATTAAAAATAATGATAAAGTGGGACTTGTCCTTTTTAACGATGAGATAGCAAAATATATTCCTCCAAAAAAAGGGAAATCGCATGTTTTAAGACTAATTACTGATCTAGTTAATTATGATTATGATAATAATGAAAATAAGACATCTATAAAAAATGTTCTAGAGTTTGCTAGCAGGGTTTCTAATAGAAAAAGCGTTATTTTCCTCATATCAGATTTTGTGGATGATAATTTTTGGTCAGAACTAAAACATCTTAATTTTAAACACGATTTAATTGGTATTCAGATTTATGATTTCTTTGAAGAAGAATTCCCGAATCTTGGTTTAGTCGAAGTTCACGATTCTGAATCAGGAGAAAAAGTTTGGATTGATACTTCTAGCAAAAAGAATCGAAAAGATTTTTCCAAATATTTCAAAAAAAATTTAAAAGAATTTTCTCAAAAATGTAAAAATATGGGTTTTGATTTAATTCAGATTGGAACTAATCAAGACTATATTAAAACATTAACTCACTTTTTTAAAAAGAGAGCAAAGCGTATATAATAAATGAGATATCCTTATATATTATTTCTAATATTGTTATCTAGTTGCTCAGATATTGATGAAGATATATATTTTGAATACTCTATAGATACAACAAATGTTGAAATTGGCTATCCTTTACATTTAGAAATTGATATAAAAAATTTAGATAACGATTATAAAATACTTGAGCAAGGTTGGGCAGACTCATCGCTATGGATTACTGACTCTTCTATGGTTATTATTAAAAGCTCTAATATTGATTCTTTTGATACTTCCTATAATATTGATTTCGAAATAACTTTTTGGGATACAGGTAGAGCAATAATACCACCTTATTTTATAATGGTTAGTTCAAATGATTCCATTGAATCAAATACATATAATACTGAGTATATTAAAATTAATATTCAATCTGCTCTTTCGAATGATGAATTATCTGATATCAAACCAGATAAGCCTATTAGAAAAATAGATCTTCCTTATAGTTATGAAAGGGTTTCTGCTTTATTGGTTATTATTATTTTACTTTTTTTTGTTGCCTATATATGGAATAGTCGCAACAAAGGTAAAAAGTTTTTGCAAAAAGTTTTTTTCAACTACAATCCAAGAGAAGATGCAATCAAAGCAATCAAAGCAATAAAATCGGATAATTTATCAAATAAAGAATTCTATGAATCTTTATCTAATATTATCAAAAAGTTCATAGAAAATGAATACTATATTATCGCGCACGAGATGACATCAGTTGAATTAAATAATTTTTTTCAAGATAAAAATTTATATGATTTGTTAGATCGCATTGACTCTGTCAAGTTCGCTAATAAAGAATATGCAATATCTCAAAGAAAAAAAGATTTAACATTAGCAAAAAAATTTGTAAGAAAACTAATATAAACCAATTAATTTTCAGCTATGGCAACTACAGCAGATATAAAAAATGGCTCTATATTGCTGCATAAAAATGCTCGCATGAAAGTGGTTGAGTTTCAGCATGTGAAACCCGGTAAAGGCCCTGCATTTGTAAGGACAAAATTAAAAAATATCAAAACTGGAAAAATCATCGATGAAACCTTCAATTCTGGTGTTAAGCTTGAATTTTTAAGAGTTACTTCAAAAAGATTCCAATATTTATATCAAGATACAGATAGTTATATTTTTATGGATAATGATACATTCAATCAAATAGAAGTTTCTCATTCACTAATCGAAGACAATCATTATTATATAAAAGAAGGCGATAATATTGAGATTCTTTTTGATGGAGATGAAATTATTAATATTAATCTGCCTCCAAAAGTAGAATTGAAAGTAGTGGAGACAGATCCTGGTTTAAGAGGGAATACTGCAACAAATGCAACAAAACCGGCAAAAATGGAAACAGGCCTAGAATTGCAAGTACCTCTTTTTATTAATGAAGGAGATATCTTAAAAATTGATACTAAGTCTGGCCATTATTCTGAAAGATTAAAAAGTTAGTTTTATGTGGAAAGACAAATTAAAAGAAGTTATTTATATTTTAGAGAATAGCAATATCAATGAAATTGAAGTTCGTTTTTGGTTTAGTAAGATAAAGGTTACTAAAGATGCTCCAATTGTTAATGCTGATTCTGAATCTTTGCCAGAGCAGCCTATTGCTAAAATAGAAGAATCTTCTTCGAATGAACCCACAAAAACTGAAGAAATTCCAACGCCAACGTCTTCAGATACATTTACTGTCAGATCTCCTATGCCTGGAACATTCTATTCTTGCCCAGATCCGGATTCTAAACCTTTTGTAGAAATTGGAACAAAAGTTAATGAAGGTGATACACTTTGTATTATTGAAGCAATGAAGATAATGAATGAAATTCAATCCGAAAAGAGTGGTACAATTAAAGAAATCATAATTGAAGATGGTAATCCAATAGAATTTGATCAACCTCTTTTTATTATAGATTCCTCTGAATAAATATTTATGTTTAAAAAAATACTTATTGCAAATCGAGGCGAAATCGCTATAAGAATTATTCGTGCATGCAAAGAAATGGGAATTAAAACTGTAGCAGTATATTCAAAGCCAGATGAATTGTCTTTGCATGTTAAGTTTGCTGATGAAGCAATATGTATAGGAGAAGGTCCTCCAATAAAAAGCTATTTAAATATTCCAAGAATTATTGCAGCAGGAGAGATTACTAATGCAGATGCAATTCATCCTGGGTATGGTTTTTTAGCAGAAAATGGTCAATTTAGTCAAATATGTAAGGACAATGATTTTTCTTTTATTGGTCCAGATGGAGATATTATAGATTTAATGGGCAATAAAGTGAATGCAAGAAATGTTGCAAACCAGGCTGAAGTTCCAATTATTCCTGGTAGTAAAATCGCTGTTAGCAATATTGATGAATTAACTGAAATATGCAATAATATTGGCTATCCAATAATGTTGAAAGCTTCTGCGGGAGGAGGGGGTAAAGGCATGCGCGTAGTCGATGAACCATCTATGCTTGAACAATCATTCTCTATTGTAAAATCTGAGGCTGATAAAGCATTTAATAATGCAGATATATATGTGGAAAAATTTGTTAAAGATGCTCGCCATATTGAGATTCAAATTATGGGTGATAAATTCGGAAATTATATTCATTTAGGTGAGCGCGAGTGCTCTATTCAAAGAAGCAATCAAAAGCTAATTGAGGAATCACCATCATCGTTTATAGATGAAAGTTTAAGAAATACACTTGGTCAAAAAGCAATTGATTTAGCAAAATCTGTAAAATATGTTGGTGTCGGTACAGTAGAGTTTTTAGTAGATGATGATAAAAATTATTATTTCATAGAAATGAATACAAGAATTCAAGTAGAACATACTGTCACAGAAATGGTTACAATGCTTGATCTAATTAAAGAGCAAATTAGGCTGCATCATGGTGAAGAGCTCTTGATTAAACAAGATATGATTTCTATAAAAGGACATTCAATAGAATGCAGAATTAATGCAGAAGATCCATTTAATAATTTTATTCCTTCTCCTGGGAAGATTGAATCCCTTCATTTTCCTGGCGGTATCGGAATTCGTATTGATTCTCATGTATATGCAGGATACGATATACCTCCTTTTTATGATTCTATGATTGGAAAATTAATTGTTCATGCTAGTAATAGAAAAAAAGCTATCATTAGAATGAAACGAGCCATAGATGAGACAATAATAGAAGGACCTAATACTACCATACCATTATTGGAGAAAATCCTTTTAAATGATGATTTTATTAATGGTAACTTCAATATAAATTTTTTAGATAAATTCTTGAAAGAAGAACCAAATGATCAAGATTCAGATTTATTAGAAAACGATGAAGAAAACGGAGGGAATAATTGAGTATACCAGATAATTTACTTTATACATCAGAGCATGAGTGGATTAAAATTGATGGAAAAATTGCGACAATAGGAATCACTGATTTTGCCCAAAGCGAACTAGGCGATATAATATTCTTAGAATTTCCAGCCTTAAATTCAGTTTTTAATAAGGGAGAAATTTTTGGTACAATTGAAGCAGTAAAGACAGTTTCTGATCTTTATATGCCTATTGATGGTGAAATTTGTGAAATAAATGATATTTTAAATGACAACCCTGAAAAAGTGAATGAAGATCCATATAAAGATGGCTGGATGGTAAAAATAAAGATTGATAAAAATGTTGATTTGGATGGGTTGCTCAATGCTGAAAAATATAATCAATTAATCACATAACATGTTGCCATATTTAGATGATTTTTCTCGAATTTTGAAAATTGAAAGAAATTATTCTAATAATACAATTAGTTCGTACCTATCTGATTTAAAGTCTTTTAATAATTTTTTGGAAGAGAATGAAATTTCTTTTAAAAAATTAAATAACAAACATACAAAATTATTTTTTAGAAATTTATCAGATAGGAAATTTTCACCAAGAACAATTAAAAGGAAGCTTGCTTCGCTTTCATCTTATTTTAGTTTTTTATTAGATAGAGAAGTGATTAAGGACAATCCATTAAATGGTATTTTTATTCCTAAGATTCCTAAAAGATTACCAGAGATTCTTACGATTAATGAAATAAATAATATCTTTTCAGTATCTGAGAATGGTAAAAATGAAATCTTATCTATTAGAGATAGATGTATATTAGAAATGTTATATTCTTCTGGCTTGAGAGTTACTGAAGTCTGTGATTTAAAATTAAATAATATACAATTTGATTTAGATTTAATACGTTTTTTTGGCAAAGGAGATAAGGAACGAATTATTCCATTGACATATTATGCAAGGAAATGGCTTGATAATTATATTAAAAATTCTAGAAGAATTTTGTCTTCCAAATCAAACAAAAATACAAATCATGTTTTTCTAAGTAATAATGGTCTTCCTTTGACAAGAATGTCTGTTTGGAGACAGGTTAAAAAGTATGTTGATCTAGCGGGTGTAACAAAAAAAATATCCCCTCACAGTTTTAGACATTCTTTTGCTACTCATTTAATTGATGGAGGTGCAAATCTGATCGAAGTTCAAGCGTTATTGGGTCATGCTGATATATCTACAACAGAAATCTATACCCATCTTTCTAGAGAATTTGTAGAAACTGAATACATGAAAGCTTTTGAAAAAGATAGGAATTAACTATTTTAAAATATGGTTACTTTACCTCTAGAATTACAACTTATACTATTGCCATGTATTTTATTTGCATTAACTGTACATGAATATGCTCATGCTAAAGTAGCATATTTATTAGGAGATAATACCGCATATTATCAAAACAGGATGAATTTGAATCCTTTAAATCATCTAGACCCTATTGGATTTTTTGTATTGTATTTTGTTGGTTTTGGTTGGGCTAAACCAGTACCAGTAAATATGGCAAATTTATCGAATCCACGAAAAGATATGATGCTTGTTGCGCTTGCAGGTCCTGCATCTAATATTGTGTTAGCTGTGGGTGGGGCTCTCATTTACAATAACGTTTTTATAAGTGATCAATTTGCGCAAGGTTTATATTTTTTCATTTATATAAATGTTTTGTTGGCAATGTTTAATATGATCCCGATTGCTCCATTAGATGGTTCAAGAATCTTACCTTTGTTTATAAGAGATCCTAGAACTTTATATCAAATAGAGTATTATGGCCCAAGAATTTTATTAGGTTTAATCTTTATTCAACTAATTACAAATATTCCAATAATTTGGTCTATTATTGGATTCCCTGTTGAACTTATTTTATCTCTATTGATTGGTTAGTTTTGGATAAAGTATTTGCTATATCTGGTCCAACTTCATCTGGTAAAACTAATCTTGCAATCAAATTAGCACAGAATATAGATGGAGAAGTGATTGGAGTTGATTCAAGACAAATATATAAATCAATTCCAATTGGTACAGCACAACCATCAAAAAAAGAGCTAGATGCTATTCCTCATCATCTAATCGGAATTAAAGATTTAAATGAACCAATATCAGCAGGAGAATATGCAAAGCTTGTTGATGAGAAAATTTATGAAATAATTGATAGAAAAAAGGTTCCTATTTTATGTGGAGGAACTGGCTTGTACTTTAAAGCATTATTTGAAGGTATTTTTTCCGAGAGTAAGACTGATCTAGATGTTCGTAAAAGATTAGAAAAAGAATATGATATTGATAAGGAAGTTTTATATAAAAAATTAGAATCTATTGATCCTAATTATGCTTTAAAAGTTCACATTAATAATAAAAAAAGATTAATTAGAGCATTAGAATTATATGAGACTACAGGAAAAAATATGTCAGATAATTTTTCATCAGAAAATGAAAAAAGTGATTTTCATGATAGATTTTTTACAGTTTATTTAAAAATGTCGCGACCAATTCTTCAAAAAAGAATAGTCAAAAGAACAAATTATATGTTAGAAAATGGATTGATAGAAGAGGTAAAAAATATCATTGATAAAGGTTATGATGTTAGTCAATTGGACTATATTGGTTTTGATGAAATTGCTTCATATTTAATTGCAAATATGAGCTTGCAAGAAGCTTGTGAAAAAATTATTATCAGAACAAGACAGTATGCTAAAAGACAGTTAAAATGGTTTGATGCACAAGAATTTAATATAGTGATTGATGCTGACAATATTAATTCTGATGATATGGTTGACAAAATAACTCAAATCTGCTAACTTGCGCAAAAATTGGAGGATTAAATCATGCTGAAAAGCAAACATCTTATTGGTTTAGAAAACTTTCCAATTTCTGATTTGAATAAAATCATCGACACTTCATTTAAGTTTAAAGAAATTCTCAATACTCCTGAGAGAAAAATTGGTTTGCTTAAAGATAAAACTCTTGTAAATATGTTTTTCGAAAATTCTACTAGAACAAAGATTAGTTTTACATTAGCAGAAAAAAGATTAGGTGCAGATAGCATTAATTTTTCAGCATCTACAAGCAGCGTTAAAAAAGGTGAAACTTTAAAAGATACAGTTCAAAATATTGAGTCAATGCAGATTGATGGTGCGATTATACGTCATTCTCATCCAGGGTCTGCACTTAAATTAACTGAGTACATTGATGGTTCTGTTATTAATGCTGGAGATGGATCTCATGAGCATCCTACTCAAGCAATATTAGATATGGTTACTTTAAAAGAAAAATTTGGAAAAATTAAAAATCTTAAGATTGGAATTATTGGAGACATATTAAACAGTAGAGTAGCAAGGAGCAATATATTCGGTTTAAGGAAGTTAGGCGCTGAAGTTGTAGTTTGTGGTCCTAGTACATTACTTCCAAATGATGTTTCAAGGCTAGGAGTTAATGTGACAAATAATGTGGATGAAGTTCTAAACTGGTGTGACGCTGTTATTGCGTTACGTATACAGCTAGAAAGAATGCATTTAGGTAGAATTCCTTCAAAGAGAGAATACCATAATTTTTTTGGATTGACTTATGAAAGAATTAATAAATTGAAAAAAGATATTACTATTATGCACCCAGGTCCAATGAATAGAGGAGTAGAGATTGACAGTAAAATCGCTGATTCTGAAAATGCTGTTATTTTGGATCAGGTTTTAAATGGTGTAGCATCAAGAATGGCAATTCTCTACTTATTATTAGGAGATAAATCAAGTCAAATATGATTAATAAGAAACAGCCAAAAAAAGTATTATTAAAAAGAGGTAGGATTATTGATCCTTTCTCTAAAAAAACATTTATTGGAGATATTCTAATAGAGAATGGAAAAATTGCTTCTATCAAGAAAAATATATCTTCTAAGGATAAAAATATATTTAGAATCGATTGTAAAGGTTTGGTAGTAACTCATGGTTTCTGTGATATTCATGTGCATTTTAGAGAACCTGGAAGAGAAGACAAAGAAACGCTTGAATCTGGATCTATAGCTGCACTGGCAGGTGGTTTTACTCAAGTGTGTACAATGCCTAATACTAATCCTCCTATTGATTCTCCAGAACATGTTTATTATATAAAAAGTAAGAGTAATACTCTTCCAATAGATATCTTTCCTATTGGCGCTGTATCTTTAGGTCAAAAAGGAGAAGAATTAACTGAAATGCTTATAATGAAAGATAATGGTGCTATTGCTTTTAGCGATGATGGAATTCCTATTCAAAATGCACAGTTTATGGCATTAGCATTGAAATATTCAAAAATGACGAACCTTCCTATTATTAATCATGCAGAGGATATCTATTTAAGAAATGAAGGAGTAATGAATGCAGGTCCAAATTCAAACAATTTAGGCCTTAAAGGCAACCCAAGTTTAGCAGAATCAATCATGGTTTATCGAGATCTTGCACTGGCCTCATCCTTGGGTGCTCGATTACATATTCCACATATTTCAACGAAAGATTCTGTTGGGCTAGTTAAATTATTTAAGTCAAAGAATAAACTAATTACTGCAGAGGTCTCTCCTCACCATTTATATTTTTGCGATGATGATATTGTCGATTTTAACACAAACCTAAAAGTTGGACCTCCAATTAGATCTAAATCTGATAGAAAAAAATTAATTGAAGGTATTAAGAGTGGTATTATTGATTGTATTGCTACTGATCACGCTCCTCATACAATTGAGGATAAAGAAACGACTTTCAATGATGCCGAATTTGGTATGATTGGTTTAGAAAGTTGTTTTGGAGTAGTAAATAAGGTTTTAGTTAAAGATAACGGAATGAGTCTTAAATCATTAATTGAAAAATTAACTGTTAATCCTAGAAAGATTATGAATATCAATAGAGATTTGTTTGCAGTAGGTGAAAAGGCCCAAATTACTATTTTTGACCCAAATGAGAAGTGGAAATTTTCAGAAAAAAATATTTATTCTAAATCATCCAATTCACCTTTTATTGGACATGATTTAGTTGGTAAAGTTAAATATGTGTTCTCAAAAGACTCATTTTTCACTTTATAAATTTACTAATCATTGTTATTGACTAATCAAGTCACATCAATTAAGTTTCTTCGTTTTAAAAGTTTATGAAAACAAAGACAATATCAGTTAAAGAAATAGACCACAGATGGTGGTTGCTTGATGCCGACAACCAGGTATTAGGGAGATTTGCATCTAAAGTAGCTCAAATATTGAGAGGTAAACATAGACCTAACTTTGCACCAAACTTATATATGGGAGATGCTGTTGTTATTATTAATTCTGATAAAATTAGATTAACAGGGAATAAAGCTGATTCTAAGAAGTATTTCAAACATTCAGGTTATCCTGGTGGGGCAAAAATGATTAATTATAGCGATTTAATGAAAAACAGCTCTGATAAAGTAATTATCAATGCTGTTAAGGGTATGTTACCAAAGAATAAATTAGGTAGAGAAATTATAGGTCATCTTAGAGTTTACAAAGGTGAAGTTCATAATCATGAAGCTCAAAATCCTGTTAAATGGAGTGACGCATAGTGAAAAAAGAATCTTTTACCGCCATTGGACGAAGAAAAAACTCAACAGCAAGAGTATATTTGTCACATGGGTCGGGAAAATTTGTTATAAATAAAAAATCTGATATTAATTCATATCTCAAAAGAGAATCCTTGGTAATTCATGCCATGAAACCACTCGATATTTTGAATCTTAAAAATAAATATGATTTAACAATTAATGTTTCAGGAGGCGGATTAACTGGTCAGGCTGGAGCAATTCAGTTAGGTGTTGCAAGAGCGCTATTAAGCTCTAATGAAGAATTCAGATCTCAGTTAAAATCTCATGGTTTATTGACAAGAGATTCTAGAGAGGTTGAAAGAAAGAAATATGGTCAACCTGGAGCAAGAAAGAAATTCCAATTTTCAAAGAGATAATATATTATGATCAATATTACAAAAGATGAATTGTTAAAATCCGGTGCTCATTTTGGGCATGTAACAAGTAAGACCGATCCTAATTTTAGAGATTATGTTGTTTCTCAAAAGAATGGTATTGATATTATTAATCTCGATGATACAATAGATCGTTTAAACAAAGCTTTGTCTTTTATTAAATCTACTGTAGATAGAAATGGGGAAGTTTTATTTGTAGGAACCAAAAAACATGCAAAAGACGTCATACAGCAGGAAGCAGATAGGTGCGGCATGTTTTATGTTGTTGAAAGATGGTTAGGCGGTACGCTAACAAATTTTTCTACCATCAAAAAAAGCATTAAAAGACTACAGTCCTTAGAGAAAGAAGGATCTTCTGTTTATNNTTTTGGGCATGTGACAAGTAAGACTGATCCTAATTTTAGAGATTATGTTGTTTCTCAAAAGAATGGTATTGATATTATTAATCTCGATGATACAATAGATCGTTTAAACAAAGCTTTATCTTTTATTAAATCTACTGTAGATAGAAATGGGGAAGTTTTATTTGTAGGAACCAAAAAACATGCAAAAGACGTGATACAGCAGGAAGCAGATAGGTGCGGCATGTTTTATGTTGTTGAAAGATGGTTAGGCGGTACGCTAACAAATTTTTCTACCATTAAAAAAAGCATTAAAAGACTACAGTCATTGGAGAAAGAAGGATCTTCTGTTTATGAAGATTTAACAAAAAAAGAATTATTAATGTTAAATCGTGAAAAAATTAAATTATCTGATCAGCATCGAGGGATTAAAGATATGAAAAGATTACCCGATGTAATTGTTGTTGTAGATGGGAAAACTGAGTCTATTGCTATTGAAGAAGCAAAAAAATTAGAAATTCCTATTGTTTGTATTGTTGATTCTAATACAAATCCCTTAGTGTGTGATTATCCTGTACCAGCTAATGATGATTCAATTAGAACAATCCAATTACTAATTACAGAGATTTCAAATGTGATTGTTAGCGCAAATGATGCTAAATCCAAAAAAGACGATTCTAAGAAAAAAGAGGGATAATATTTAATGAGTGTTGATGCAAAACTGGTAAAAGATTTAAGAGAAAGAACTGGTGCTGGCATGATGGACTGTAAAGAAGCATTGACAGAATCTAATGGAGATTTAGATTTAGCAATTGAAGCTCTTAGGAAGTCTGGCATAGCAAAGGCAGAGAAAAAATCTGTAAGAGATGCAAAAGAGGGATTAATTGTATCTTATATCCATCATGGTAATAAGCTAGGTGTATTGCTTGATATTGGATGTGAAACTGATTTTGTTGCTAAAACTGAAGGATTTCAGGATTTAGCAAATAATATTGCTATGCAAATTGCTGCAACAAATCCTATGGCTATCAGTGAAGATGATATGCCGTCTGATGTTGTAGAAAAAGAGAGAGAAATCTATATAGATCAAGCTAAATCTTCTGGAAAACCTGAGGATGTTGTAGAAAAAATAGTTGATGGAAAAGTGAAAAAATTTGTTGAAGAAAATTGTCTTTTAAATCAATCTTTCGTTAAAGATCCTGATGTTAAAATTAGCCAACTTGTTCAAGAAGCTATTGCTACTCTAGGAGAGAATATCACTATAAATCGTTTTGTTCGCTTTGCTCTTGGAGAAAAAAGTTAATAATTTCTCTAATACTTAATTATGTTAAATCAAAACCTCGATCTTGCTAGAAATAAAATGGAGCAAACATTATCATTTGTTGATAGTGAATTGTCAAAAATTAGAACAGGAAGAGCAAATCCAGACATGTTCAATAAAATTTCAATAAACTATTATGACAATGAAACTCCTCTCAACCAAGTTGCAAATATTTCTTTATTAGATGGAGTTACAATTAGCATCCAACCATTTGATAAAACATTTATTGATGATATAGAAAAAGCAATTATTGAATCAGATTTAGGCTTAAATCCTTCAAACAATGGTAATTCAATAGTTATATCATTTCCTCCTTTATCAACAGAAAGAAGAGAAGAGTTAGTAAAATTTGCTTCACAGATTGTAGAAGAAGGTAGGGTTTCAGTAAGAAATATTCGAAGAGATACTATTCAGTCTGTTAAAAAAATTGAGAAAGAAGAAAAAATTCCTGAAGATGATATGAAAAGATTTTCAGATGATATTCAAAGTCTTACAGATGATTTTATTGGAAAATTAAATCTTAGCCAAAGTTCTAAAGAAAAAGAAATACTAGAAATCTGATTTCCATTTTATATCTTCCACATCTTTTCTTATTAGCTTGTATCCCCAATGTTGAAGTCCTTGTCTAATAACAGGACTAACATTTATATCATCAAAATCGCTATTATTTCCAATGATATTGCTAATCAATCTTAGTTTCCATCTCCCCTTGGGGCCAGCAAAATTAATCCATCTTTTAATTTGTCTTTTGTCATCTTCTGTTCTTCTTCCATTATAGAAATGACAATACCATTGAACCCATCCATATGGATCAATTGGATTAATCCATCCTTTAGACTCCCAATACTCTAGGCCCATTCCACTATGAACTTTGTATTGATTAATACTTACATTTTCTTTGTGGTTAATAAGATAATTGCTTGGAATTTCCTTCCACCACTTACTTGGCAAATCTAAATGTGCTTCAGAGTATTTCTTTTTTGTAACATTTGAATAAATTGATCTCCAATAAGATCCTCCAAAACTTCCTAGTGCAAAAATTTGTATAGGAGTGAGATTTGGTTTAAAATCAGGAAAATCAGCAAATTGGATAGTATGATTTTTTATTATTGACACTTAGACCAACCACAATCTTTACAAACAAGACAACCGCCTTCATTTACAACACCGTGGCTATTGCATTCAATACATTCCATTCCCTGCTTGTTTTCTTCTATGTGATTAGTTTCTTCTTCGTTCTTAGCAATTTCAAACTTTGCTTTTTCTTCTACTGGAGAAGTATCATCTCCATGTATGAAATTTTCTAATGCTCTTCCAATAGCATCTGGAGTAGATAAGATTAATTGACCATCTTCCCAAGTTGGATTAGGGCCACTGATTCCTTTTAATTGATTAATAATGCTGTCGGGATTTATCCCTGATCTCAATGATAGTGATATCAATCTACTAATTGCTTCGGTCTGTGCAGCAACAGTACCACCGGCTTTTCCAATTGTAGTAAATACTTCACATAAACCATCTTCATCTGTATTAACCGTAATATAAAGAGTTCCATCGCCAGTTCTCATTCTTCTTGTCTGCCCCTCAGTGATTGAAGGTCTATTTCTTGCAGTTTTGACAATTGAATCTTCTTCCGATGCAGCTGACTGTGTATTTTCTTTAGATTTTTCATCAGTAACTAATATGCCTTCTCTGGAACCTTCTCTATAAACAGTTATTCCTTTTAAATTTGCTTTATAAGCAGTCATATATATATCAGCAACAGTTTCAACGGTTGTTTCTTCAGCAAGATTTACAGTGGAAGAAATAGAGCTGTCTATATATTTTTGGACTGCGCCTTGCATTTTAACTCTGAAGTATGGATCAACATTGTGTGCAGTAACAACATATTCAGGTAGATTCTCATCTCCACCAAACATTTCTCTTATGACTGGGTGATATACTTTGTATTCATCAAATTCTTTTCCTAGGCTATCATTTTTCTTTACTTTTCTTTTGTAGGATGTTGCAAAAATTGGTTCAACACCAGAAGTTACACTTGCAACAATAGCACCACTTCCAGTGGGAGCAACTGTGGTAAGCGTAGAATTTCTAATTCCATCATTTTTGATTTTTTCTTGTAATTCTTTCGGTAAATCTTTTACAAAATTACTCTTTGAATATCCGCTCCATTTAAAATTAGGGAAATGTCCTTTTTCATTAGAAAGCTCTGCGCTTGTTTCATAAGCAGTATCACGATGCACTTTCATTACTTCTTCAATTGTATTAAGAGCTTCATCAGAGTCATATTTAATACCCATCTTAAGCAACATGTCTCCTAATCCAAGAATACCAAGACCTACACGTCTATCATTCATTGCATTTTGTTTTTGATCTTCTAATGCATGTCTATCCATATTATAATCAATAACATTATCTAAAAATCTTGTTGCAGTTGCAGTGCATTCTTTAAAGTCTTCAAAGTCAAAATTTCCATCTTTGTCTACAAATCTTTCAAGATTTAATGCTCCTAAATTGCAACAGCCACCATCAGGTAGAGGTTGTTCCGCACAAGGGTTTGTAGATACAAGTGGGCTACAGTATTCTGCATTATGGTATTTTTTCATGGTATCCCAAAATAAAAGCCCAGGTTCTGCACTGGCATGAGCATGTTTAATAATTTTCATCCATAATTCTTTAGCATTAACAGTTTCATATACTTGTCCATTAAATTTCAACTCAAATTGACTATCCTTTTCAACTGCTTTCATAAATTCATCTGTTAATAAAACAGAGATATTAGAATATTTAACCATATCTATATCTCCAGTCTTTATTTCAATAAATTTTACAATATCTGGATGATCAACTCGTAAGGTTTGCATATTTGCACCGCGTCTACCATGTTGGGCAATAGTGTTTGTGTTTTCACTAAGTAAATTCATAAAGCCAACCGGACCGCAAGAATTGCCCCCAGTTCCAACTATTTGATCTCCAGAAGGTCTTAAAATTGATAAATCATGTCCACATCCACCACCAAATTTATATGTCATTGCTTCTTGAATAACACAATCATAGATAGATTTAATTGAATCAGTTTTTATTCCTACCACATAACAATTGTTAAGTGTAGTTGTGATATCATTTCTGCCTGCACCATGCATAATTCTTCCACCAGGCACAAATTTAAAATTGAGTAATATATCAAAGAATTTTTCTTCCCATTCTTGTTGCAGTTCTTTTGTTTTTTCAACACTTGCTAACGCATTTGCTTGACGTTTCCATAAATCCCATGGATGTTTTTCCCATGGAGCAAGATATTTTTGTTGAAGTACGTTTTTTCCTAGTTCATCATCTTTGTGATAATAATTATCTATCTTGAATTCCTTAGGACATTCTTCTTTTTTCTTACTATCAGATTCTGTGACATCATAATCAAGAATTTGATTTTTTATATCAGGATCAATTGATGGATTCTTTTCATTTTCTCTTGGAAAATTTATTTCAATTGCTTCTGCCATTTTAAAGTCTCTTATCCCTCTAATTAAACGTTATTATATTTATTGATTAATTTCGATTAAGCAATAAAAGTCCTATATAGACTAGTGTCAAACAAATACGGTACACTTTCGAAAAGTATAACCTGGTTGGCTGGCTATAAGTTATCTAAATATCTATATTCTAGTCAATACTAAAAATCATTTTTTTGAATTTTTTTTATAAATTCAATGAAAATCAAAATGAGTAAGAATAATTTAGATAATATTCCAAATTGGCTATTAGAGCAGCTTCCATATAATCATTCTTGGATTGATGTTGGAGGAAAAAATATGCATGTTATGGAAAAAGGTAGAGGTAAACCCATTGTTTTTGTTCATGGTAATCCTATGTGGGGGTATTTGTATAAAAAAGTTTTAGATGGATTAGATAGCAATCAATTCAGATTTATTGTTCCTGATTTAATTGGTTTTGGATTTTCTGATAAAGCAAAATTGAATGAACATTCTTTAGAATCTCATAGTGAATGGATGGCAAACTTCTTCTCAACAATCAAAGAAGAAAAAATTGGAATGGTTGTGCATGATTGGGGTGGAATGATTGGTATTGCAGGTGCAATGAAGGCTGGGAAAAAAATTGATGGTTTGATTGTTATGAACACTGCTATAACTGCGCCAAAAGATGGCTTTAAGCCCACTTGGTTTCACAGTTTATCGCAAATCCCTGTCATCAGTGATTTTTTATTCAGAGTATTAAATTTCCCTCTGTCATCATTACATAGATTTGCTAATGTTCCGGGATCTTTTTCAAAAAATGTGATGAAAGCATATAAATATCCTTTAAGAAAATTAAAAGATAATTGTGGTCCTTTGGCTCTTGCGCGTATGGTACCTAACAATATGAATCATCCTAGCGTTCCACTTGAGAAAGAAATTGAAGAATTCTTACAAGAATATAATGGTCCAGCC
>DEAO01000027.1:0-1610 GCA_002348725.1 Fidelibacterota bacterium UBA2980
AAGAAAGAAACAAAAAAGACCGAACCTAAGAAAAAATTAAGAAAAATTACCTTAACAGAACTTGCTCCTAAAAAAGGAAAAAATAAATCTCAAAAACCATCCGAAGTAAAAAAAGATGCATCTGCAGAAAAGAGATTAAAACAAACTTTAGCAGAAATTGAATCAAGTCGAAAGAAAAAAGTTTATAAAAAACCTAAAAAAGAAAATGAAACAGATTTAGATGGCGAAAAAAGAGTTATCGAATTGGCAGAGTATGCTAGCGTAGACGAAATTGCAAAAGTTCTTGATGTTAATTCAAGTGAAATTATTGCAAAATGTCTACAAATAGGATATTTAGCAACAGTTAATCAACGACTAGAATGGGAAATTATTGAGTTAATTGCAGAAGAATATGGAGTTGAGATAAATAAAGCTGAAGAAGTTGTAGATGATTTATTTGTAACTGCACACTCAGAAGAAGAATTAAAGAATGCTTCGATTCGTCCTCCTGTTGTTACAATTATGGGCCATGTAGACCATGGTAAAACATCTATTCTTGATTATATAAGAGAGACAAATGTTGTAGCAGGTGAATCTGGCGGAATCACTCAAAGAATTGGTGCATATCAAGTCGACTACAAAGATAATAAAATTACATTTTTAGATACTCCAGGTCATGAAGCTTTTACAGCAATGAGAGCACGAGGAGCTAAATCTACAGACATTGTAATTCTCGTTGTTGCAGCAGATGATAGTGTGATGCCACAAACTATAGAGGCAATTAATCATGCTAAAGCAGCTGAAGTTCCTATTATTGTTGCTATTAATAAAATTGATAAACCAGAATCAGATATAGACAAAGTTAAAAGAGAATTATCAGAAAAAGATGTATTGGTCGAAGATTGGGGAGGAAAAATACAATGTATTCATACTTCTGCTAAATCAGGAGAAGGAATTGATGGTTTAATGGAAGCAATCCTTCTTGAATCTGAAGTTCTTGATTTAAAAGCTAATTCAGAGATTTTATCTAAAGGGGTTGTTATTGATTCAAGATTAGATAAAGGCTTAGGTCCTGTTGCTACTATTTTAGTGCAAAAAGGCACAGTGAAGATAGGCACTCCATTTATGTGTAATAATTTTCCAGGAAAAGTAAGAGCAATTATGAATGAAAGAAATGATCGTATTCAAACTGCAGATCCTTCATCTGCTGTTCAAATTCTTGGTTTTGATCAAGTTCCTCAATCTGGAGATATTTTTGCGGAAGTTGAAAATGAATCTGATCTGAAGAAAATTGCAAGTGAAAGACAAAGAATAAAGAGAGAAATAGACCTATCAACTGTTAAAAAGAATACTTTAGATTCTATTTCAGCTCAAATTAAAGAAGGGGACATCAATAATCTTAATATTATTATTAAAGCAGATTCTGATGGATCTATTGAAGCATTAGCTGACAGTTTAGAAAAAATAAAAAATGATGAAGTAGGTGTTGACACTGTTCATAAAGGCGTTGGAAATGTTACAGAATCTGATGTATTGCTCGCAGAAGCATCTAATGCTGTTATATTAGGCTTTAACGTTCAAATACCTTCAAATACTCGATTACAGGCAAATCAAAGCAATGTCGAGATAAG
>DEAO01000027.1:1981-5986 GCA_002348725.1 Fidelibacterota bacterium UBA2980
CTGTTAAAACCAGACCTTGTTGAAGAAATAATTGGAGAAGCAATTGTTAAAGAAGCATTTAAAATTCCAAAAATTGGTTTTATTGCAGGATCTCAAGTGGAAAGTGGCAGTATTACACGTGACTCTCTTGTAAAAATTATTAGAGAAGAAGAGGAGATACTTAATGAAGGAAAGATATCATCGCTAAAACGCTTTAAAGATGATGTCAATACCGTAGAAGCGGGATTGGAATGTGGTATTGGTGTTGAAGGTATAAAGAAATATCTTTCTGGAGATAGAATTGTTGCATATAAGATTAATGAGATTAAAAGAAAACTGTCTTAAAAGTGAATACAAAACCATTTTCTAGAGTAGAAAGAGTTGAACAAGAGCTCTTAAAAATTATTAATCAAATTTTATCAAAAGATATTGATTTGAGAAAATATGGATTTCTAACATTTTCTTCTATCAAAATGACTGCAGACCTAAAACATGCAAATATATTTTACAGCATTATTAATCCGACTAAAGATATTGAATTAATTGACAAAGAACTGAATGAAATGGTTCCGATTTTTCGAAAATATATTGCTAGTCAAATTAAGTTGAAATTTATGCCTACATTAAAGTTTATATATGATAATTCATTTGAAGAATTTGAAAAGATCAATAAGCTGATAAATAAAATTAATTAAATGATTTATAATCTTTATAAACCAAAAACCTGTACTTCATTTAGTGTTGTAAAACAAGTCAAAAAAATTACTTCTGAGAAAGTAGGACATTCTGGAACTTTAGATCCATTTGCAGATGGTGTTTTAGTGCTTGGTATCGGTAAATCAACTAAGAAATTATCAGAAATTATAGAGTATGATAAAAAATATACAGGAATCATAAAAATGGGTCAAAAAACTGATACAAAAGACCTGACTGGATCTATAATAAAAGAGAGAGATATTCCCAATATGGATAATGTTGATTTAAATGAATTGGCAAATTCTTTTATTGGAAAACACATGCAAAAACCTCCTATGTATTCAGCTAAAAAAATAGATGGAGTGAGGCTGTATAAATTAGCTAGAAAGAATATTTCTGTAGAAAGAAAACCAAAAGAAATTGAAGTTAAATATCTTTCTTGTTCGTTGGATGGAGATGGTAAGTTGCGAATTGAAGTTGAATGTTCTTCAGGAACATATATTCGAGTTTTAGCTGAAGAAATTTGTGAGAAAATTGGTACTTTAGGCCATTTGATTGAGCTAACAAGAACAAAAGTAGGCCCTTTTAATATTGATGAATCATTGACAGTAGAAAGATTTGAGGAAAAATGGAAATCATAACATCATTGAAAGATATACAGCCAATAAAAGAATCAGTGATTACTGTTGGGAATTATGATGGGATTCATTTAGGACATCAAGATGTTATTAGTTATATAGTTGAATTTGGTAGAAAACATAATATTCCATCTTGCGTTATTACTTTTGATCCAAATCCATATTATGTGCTTCGAAATGATAATAAACCAATCAACATTCAAAGCAATAAATTGAAATTAAATGAATTAGAAAAGATGGGCGTTGATAAAGTGTTCGTTATTCCTTTTACAAATGATTTTTCTAAGATAACTGCTACAGATTTTGCAAATAATATCATTAAAAATATATTTAATCCAAAACTGATTGCAGTTGGCACCAACCATCATTTCGGATTTAAAAAAGAAGGGGATATAGATTTTATTACGGATTTCTGTGATAAAAATAATATTAAACTTTTTGTTCCAGAAGTAAGAAAAATTGAGGAAAAAGCAATCTCTAGTACAATCATAAGAAAATTAATCCAAGATGGAGAGTTAGACAACATTCCATCATTACTTGGAAAATTTTATGGATTTGAAGCGAATGTTGTACATGGCTCTCATCGAGGAAGACTATTGAGTTATCCAACTGCCAATTTTGTTCCTTTGAATAAAAACCAAGTTCTTCCACAGCAAGGGGTATATTTTTCAAAAGTAGTATTAGATAGTGAGTTATTTTTTGGTATGTGTAATATTGGGTTTAGACCGACTTTTAATGAAAAAAAATTTGTTATGGAAGTTCACATATTATCTAATAAATTCAGCGACTTATACGATAAAAATTTTTACATCGAATTTTTATTAAAAATTAGAGATGAAAGAAGATTTGATAACCAAGAAGAATTGGTTGAACAAATTAAAAAAGATGAAGATCTATGTATTAAATTGATAGATTCTTTTAAGGAGAAAAATGAAGTATAGTAAAGAAACAAGTAAGCTTCTTCAAGACATTGGTCTTGATGAAAGCAATACAGGTAGTAGCGAAGCTCAAATTGCGCTTCTTACTGATCGTATTAGATCATTAACAGACCATGTAAAAAAGAACAAAAAAGATGTTCATTCTAAACATGGTTTAGTTAAGTTAGTATCTCAGAGAAAAAAACATCTGAAATATTTAGAAAAAAGAAACAGCGATAGTTATAAACAATTAATAGAAAAACTATCGATAAGAGGATTATAATAAAGAAGAAAGAAAGAAGAATAATGATAAAAGTAGAAAAAGAAATAGCTGGTAAAAAGCTAACAATAGAATCCGGTCAGATTGCAAGACAGTCTGGAGGTGCCGTAATAGTAACTTATGGTGAAACAACACTATTAGCGTGTGCTAATTGTTCAAAAGAACCTAGAGAAGGAATAGATTTCTTACCAATGCAAGTAGAATATAGAGAAAAACACTATGCTGGAGGAAAGATTCCTGGAGGCTTCTTTAAAAGAGAAGCAAAACCAACTGATAATGAAGTTTTAATTTCTAGGCTCACAGATAGGCCATTAAGACCTTTAATGCCAAAGAATTATAGAAATGAATTACAAATTATGTTAACCACGCTATCAAGTGATGGCATAAATAACCCAGATACAATCGCAGCAATTGGTGCTTCAGCAGCATTGTTGTTGTCTCCTGTACCATTTGATGGTCCAGTCGCATCAGTTCGAGTTGGACTTATTGATGGAAAACATGTTTTAAATCCGACTAAAGAAGAAATGGAAGTATCTGAATTAGATCTCATGGTTTCAGGTAAAAAAGATAAAATTTGTATGATTGAAGGTGGATCAAATTTCGTTCCTGAACAAGTTATTTTAGATGCATTAGATTTTGCAATTGCTGGAATTAATGATATTGTTGATTTGCAATTAGAGTTTGAAGATCAATTTGATAATTCTTATGAAATTGATGACTCAAAAGTATTAAGTGATGAGATTGAAAAATCTCTTAATGATACTTATTTATCTAAAATGGACAAACTTTTCGATATTTCATCTAAGCAAGAAAGAGATGATGCTTACAATGAAATAGAAAAAGAAGCATTAGAACCATACTTAGAAGATGAAGTCCTATATCCAGAAGTAAAAACTTTTGTGAAAAATATGTTTAAAAATGCTGTCAGAAAAACAGTATTAGATAAAAAAGTAAGAATTGATGGAAGAGGTCCTGAAGATATTAGGCAAATTACTATTGTACCTAATATTCTTCCTAGAGTTCATGGTTCAGTATTGTTTACTAGAGGAGAAACACAAGCAATTGCTACAACAACATTAGGAACAAGCAGAGATCAACAAATTATTGATTCAATGGACAGTGATTATAAAAAATCATTTATGCTACACTATAATTTCCCACCATATTGTGTAGGAGAAACTGGAAGAATTGGATTTACAAGCAGAAGAGAAGTGGGACATGGTCATTTAGCTGAGAGATCATTAAAGCCAATTCTGCCTTCTGATGAAGAATTTCCTTATACAATAAGGATTGTATCTGAAATCACAGAATCAAACGGATCTTCTTCTATGGCATCTGTTTGTGGTGGATCTTTAGCATTAATGTGTGCTGGTGTTCCAATTAAAGAACATGTAGCAGGAATTGCTATGGGATTAATTAAAGAAGGTGACCAATATGCTGTTTTAAGTGATATATTGGGCACAGAAGACTTTTTAGGAGATATGGATTTTAAAGT
>DEAO01000027.1:6284-9736 GCA_002348725.1 Fidelibacterota bacterium UBA2980
GATATGGATTTTAAAGTTGCTGGCACAAAAGATGGTATTAGCGCTATTCAACTAGACTTAAAAGTGCCTGGATTATCTATGGAAGTGTTATCAAATGCTTTAACACAAGCAAACAAAGGCAGATTACATATATTAGAAGAAATGAATAAAGCATTAGAAACTCCATCTGAACTGTCACCATATGCACCTCAGATTGTATCTTTCTCAGTTGATAAAGAGAAGATTGGTGGAATCATTGGTCCTGGAGGAAAGAATATTAAAGCAATTCAAGAACAGAATGAATGTGTTGTTAATATTGATGACGATGGCGTAGTAAGTGTATCTTCTTCTGACAAAGAAAAACTAGATGCTGCAGTAACGCAAATTAAAGCAATTGTTGAAGATCCTAAAGTTGGGTCTGTATTCGATGGTAAAGTAACTAAAATACTTGATTTTGGTGCTTTTGTTGAGTTTGCACCCGGCAGAGAAGGGTTGGTACATATTTCAGAGCTTGATTGGACAAGAGTAAACAAAGTAGAAGATGTTGTTTCTGTTGGTGATAAAGTTAATATAAAACTGTTCGAAATTGACAAACAAGGTCGTCTAAATTTTAGCATAAAACGCCTTAAAGACAAACCTGAATAGAAGAAAAGGTAAATCTTGATGAAAATTGGTGTGCCAAAAGAAATTATTCCACAAGAATATCGCGTTGGAATAAATCCTGAAACTGCTCAAATTCTTATTGAAAATGGTCACGAATTATTCATTCAAGATGGCGCAGGATCAGATAGCGGATATGAAAATGCTGATTATCAAAAAATAGGGTGTTCTATAATCAATAATGCTGAAGATGTGTTTGGTATATCAGAGCTAATTGTTAAAGTAAAAGAACCATCATTTGAAGAAGTAGAACTGCTTAAAGATAAAACCATTTTTACCTATCTTCATTTAAGCTCTTCAAAAGAATTAACCAAAAAACTTCTTGAGCATCATGTTACTGGAATTGCCTATGAAACAGTAGATATTAATGGTGAACTGCCAATGTTGAAACCTATGAGTGAGATTGCAGGGAGATTGTCACTTTTAGACTGTATTTCGCTTTTAAAAAAGAATAATCAAGGCAAAGGAAAGCTTATATCAGGAACTTCGCTTGCTGACCCAGCAAATGTTCTAATATTAGGAGCAGGGATTGTTGGAGTAAATGCATTGGAAATGAGCGTTGGTTTAGGTGCAAATACTACGATTCTTGATATCAATGAATCACGTCTAAATGATATAAAAACACAATATCCTCAGGTACATACTTTAATATCAACATCTGAGACAATTAATAACCTTCTTCCTAAAATGGATATTGTGATAGGCGCAGTATTAACTGCAGGAGCAAAACCTCCAACTCTTATCACAAAAGAAATGTTAAAATTAATGCAATCAAAGAGTATTTTATCTGATGTTTCTATTGATCAGGGAGGATGTTTTGAAACTTCAAAACCAACGACACATGACAATCCTACTTATGATGTCGATAATATTATTCATTATTGTGTAAAGAATATTCCTTCTGCAGTACCGTTTACTGCAACAAATGCGCTAAATGAAGCAACAAAACCCTTTATATTGCGATTAGCGAACAATAATGGTGTAAAAGGAGATAGCGAGCTAACAATGGGTTTAAATACCCATAAAGGATTTCTTACAAACAAAGAAGTTGCAGTAGCTCATGACCTAGATTACACTGATTCTGACAAAATTCTTTAAATTATACTGTTAAAGTATTACTTTAATATTTAATTTGTATCATAAAGTTAAAGTAAAAATTTAAGTAGTTAAAGTAATGCGTGAATCAGATTCAAAGCTATATTACAGTATTAAAGAAGTAAGTGAACTGACTGAACTTAAACCTTATGTGTTAAGGTATTGGGAAAGTGAATTTCCATCTTTAAGCCCATCAAAGAATAGAGCAGGGAATCGCATTTATAAAAAAAATGATATTTCAGTAATTTTAAATATTAAAGAATTGCTTTATGAGAAAAAGTTTACCATAAAAGGTGCAATTGAAGAATTAAAACGATCTTCTAATGAAGATATAAGGGTAAGAAAAGTTCAAGATCGTGATAAATCCGTTCTTGAAGAAGTTCGAAATGAACTAAAAAGCATACTTAATGAACTAAATAGACATTGACAATTATTTGTTATCGTTTATAAGTTTATAGGTAGTCAACCAAGAGTCTCTTCAAGTGAGTAGATATATTCACTGAGAGACTTTTTGGTTTCTATAAGAAAAAATTATTAAATTAATCTTATATGTTTAGTCAAGACAGCTCTCCACTTATTACTTATGCGATTCCTTTTTTTATGCTTCTCGTTGGCATTGAATTTGTCTATGGCCTTATTAAAAGAGAGAATAATTACAGAATAAATGATGCATTAGCCAGTATGTCATTAGGGCTAATTAGCAGGTTTATTCCATTGCTTGGATTAGGTTTTCAATATGTTGTATATACTTATGTTGCAGAAGAGTTTAATCTAAGCTTACTAAATTCAACAGAAACTTGGGTTTGGGTTACTGCTTTTTTTATGTATGATTTATGTTATTACTGGATGCATCGCTTACACCATGAAATAAAGGTTTTTTGGGCAACACATGTAGTGCATCATCATGGTGAAGAATTCAACTTATCAACAGCTATGAGACAGACGAGCACTGGTTTTCTTTGGAAGTGGATATTTTTTCTTCCGATGTTTCTTATAGGAATTCCACCGAACGTATTTGTTACAGTGGCTGGAATAAATTTGATTTATCAATTTTGGGTACACACTGAACATATAGGAAGATTAGGGGTTTTAGAATATATATTTATAACTCCATCTAATCATAGAATTCATCATGCGCAAAACGATGATTATTTGGATGCTAACTACGGAGGAGTATTTATTATTTGGGATCGTATTTTTGGAACCTATATTGATGAAAGAGATGACTTAAAGCCTGTTTATGGTACAGTCAAGCCGTTAAAAACATTTAACCCTTTATGGGCGAATATTGAGGTTTTTTATCAAATGATTCTAGATTCCTATCGAACAAAAAAATTTAAAGACAAAATACGTGTATGGTTTTCTCCGCCTGCATGGAGACCGGATGATGTTAAAGAAAAATATCCCGTTCAAAAGAATGATTTAGACAATTTTGAGAAATATGATCCAGAGATTACAACCATGGAAAAAGTTTTTGCATTCTTTCAATTCAGTATGATTAATGGGCTTACCATATTGATGTTGTTTAATATTGATAAATTTACTTATCAAGAGATGGCAGGGGTGGCAATGCTAGTATCAACACTAGCAATATCAAACGCATTATTGCTTGATGGAAGAAATTATGCTAATAATGTAGAAGTACTACGAGCATGTACTGTTCTTATATTTATATATCTAGGATTTTTTACCAATTTTGTATACTTAATTTTAGCTCA
>DEAO01000027.1:10149-14989 GCA_002348725.1 Fidelibacterota bacterium UBA2980
ATATTTTTCTTTGTTTTTTCATGTGATGAAGATGTAAAAACACTCATTTCTTCACCAACATCACCGTATGATATGTTACCGCCAGAGATTATAATTAATTATCCTGAAACAGATTCAATTTATGCATCAGGACAATTAATTGATTTTGATATAAGCGTTACGGATGATTTTGCTATTGAAGGCATTCTTCTTGAAATAGGTGATACCGAGATACTTTCTGAGTACTTTTTTGACAGTCCTCTTGGTGGTTTGATGCCTACTGAATATGACATTGATTATACATTTGATTTCACAGATTTTTGTAGCGAACATTGCACTGAATCATCTGATAATATTTTCATTGTGAGGGCTTGGGTAAGCGACTCTGCTGAAAGAACTTCTTCAGATTGGATTAGAATTCAATTTAATTATGAAGAACCAGATAATGATGACTCTCAATGAGAATACTAAATTCATTATTAGTAGGAGTAGGTATTTTTTTTGCATCGTTTTTAATACCCGTTATTGGTGGAATTGTATCAATTCCTTTAGGATTAATTGGAGCGTGGATATATTATGATTACAAGAAATAGTAGTTTATATATTTTTTTATTATTTTCAGTTAGTTTAATTAGCACAATTATGGCACAAGAAAATACTAATCATGATAGAGCATTCTTTGCTGCTGGATGTTTTTGGGGAGTAGAATCTACATTCCAAAGCTTAGATGGAGTCGTATCAACAACTGTTGGGTATACAGGTGGAAAAGTTAAAAATCCTTCTTATGAACTTGTATGTACTGGTATTACAGGTCACGCAGAAGCAGTTGAAGTTGTTTATGATTCCAAGACAGTATCATATAAACAGCTTTTAGACGCTTTTTTTAAGCTACATGATCCTACAACATTAAATAGGCAAGGACCTGATGTTGGGACTCAATATCGTTCTGCAATATTTTATAATAATGCTGAAGAAAAAAAGTTGGCAGAAGAAGCAATCAACCAAATTAATGAATCTGGAAAATTTGCAAATAAAATAGTGACAGAAATCGAATCAGCAAGTAATTTTTATAGCGCAGAAGATTATCATCAAGATTATTATAAAAAGAGGGGATTAACGGGTTGCGCAATATAATGCGTTAGAATAGGAGATTAAAATGAAGTTAGAAAGATTTACATATTTATTAGCATTTTTACTGTTAGTTGTTTTTGCTTCTGATTTAGAAGGGCAGTTTAGAAGAAAGAAAGTCAAGCTTAGTCAAAATAATCAAATCGAAGAGTTTATTAATGATTATGTTCAGGACCCATTTATGGTTGAACATATTCAGGCATTACAATCAGAATTAGTAGCCATTGGGTTTGAAATCTTACCTCCTGAAACTGATGGAAATTGTGAAGTAGAAATTCAATTTGAAGATTTTAACTTCGACCCATATTACGGATCTGTTGCAAACCCAAAAGAGTCTTATATCATATTTCGAGATCCAAAGACTAAAAAAGTGTATGCAAAAATCCAGACCAATTCAATATTGCAAGATGATGAAGTAGGGGGCCCGATGACAAATGCATTTGCAAGTGGATCAACATTTGCATCTACAACAGGTGGTAGCTCTGCTGGATATGGAAGTGATTCTTATGGATCAACCGAAGATATGCCTATTGATGTAAATGCAATCATCTTAGACTGGATAAAACAAATTAAAATGTTCTATTAATCTTGAGTTATAACCATAAAGAAATTGAAGCGAAATGGCAGAAGTATTGGTCAGAAAATAACACGTTTCAAACCTCAGAAAACGATAAACCAAAATACTATGTTCTAGATATGTTTCCATACCCATCAGGTTCAGGGCTCCATGTAGGCCATGCACTTGGGTATGTCGCAACAGATATTGTTGCTCGTTTTAAACGTATGAAAGGATTTAATGTATTGCACCCAATGGGTTGGGATGCATTTGGACTTCCAGCAGAACAATATGCTATTAAAACAGGAACTCATCCAAAAAATACAACAGAAGAAAATGTTAATAATTTCAAGCGACAAATTAATCAGCTTGGCTTTTCTTATGACTGGGAAAGAGAAATTAATACTACCGACCCAAATTATTATAAATGGACTCAGTGGATCTTTCTTCAATTGTACAATCAAGGACTTGCTTATCAAGAAGAAGTAGCTGTGAATTGGTGTCCAGAACTTCGTACAGTATTAGCTAACGAAGAAGTGGTAGATGGAAAATCAGAAATTGGAGGGCATCCTGTCTATCGCACACCAATGAAACAATGGATGTTAAGAATTACGAAATATGCTGAATCTCTCCTTGAAGGACTTGATGATTTAGATTGGCCAGAAAATATTAAAGAATTACAACGTAATTGGATTGGAAGATCAGAGGGGGTAGAAATCAATTTTTCTATCAAAGATTCTTCAGAAGATCCTATTAAAGTATATACAACAAGGTCAGATACGCTATTTGGAGCAACTTATATGGTAATTGCGCCCGAACACCCACTTGTTGATAAAATTGTCTCTGAAGAGCAAAAAACAGCCGTAAAAGACTATGTTGAGGTAACACAAAAGAAGTCTGATTTTGATAGAACAGAGGTTAACAAGGATAAAACAGGTGTATTTACTGGATCTTATGCTATTAATCCACTGAGTAAAGAGCAAATGGAAATATGGGTTGCCGACTACGTGCTTATTAGCTATGGAACCGGTGCAATTATGGCTGTTCCTGGACATGATGAGCGTGATTGGGACTTTGCAACAAAATATAAACTACCAATCAAAGAAGTTGTCGAAGGAGGAGATATTACAAAAGGAGCGTTTACTGACAAGGGAAGTGCGCTGATTGTAAACTCTGAACACCCTGAAACCTTATCTATTAATGGCCTTACTGTAGAAGAAGCTATTGCAAAAACTATTGAATATATTGAAAAAGAAGGATTAGGAGCAGGGGCGACCAATTACAAATTAAGAGATTGGCTCTTTTCTAGGCAACGTTATTGGGGAGAACCATTCCCAATTATTCATACTGATAATGGTCCAGAAACTATTAAAGAAGAAAATTTACCAGTAATCTTACCAGAAGTAGAAAATTATAAGCCATCAGACTCTGGAAAATCACCACTTTCTAATGTTAATGATTGGGTTGAAGTAAAAGACGAAAATGATAATATTGTTGGACTTAGAGAAACAAATACTATGCCTCAATGGGCAGGTTCTTGTTGGTATTATTTACGCTTTACTGATCCAAGCAATCATGATGCTTCATGGGCAAAAGATAAAGAAAAATATTGGATGCCAGTTGATTTGTATATCGGAGGACAAGAACATGCTGTATTACATTTATTATATGCAAGATTTTGGCATCATGTTTTACATGATTTAGGTCTTGTATCGACGAAAGAACCGTTTAAAAAATTATACAATCAAGGAATGATTTTAGGTGATGATGGCACAAAAATGAGTAAATCAAGAGGGAATGTGGTCAACCCTGACGATATAATTAATGAATATGGTGCAGATTCTATGCGATTGTATGAAATGTTTATGGGTCCGCTAAATAAGTCAAAACCATGGAATACTAAAGGACTACAAGGATGTTATCGATTTATTAAAAAATTATGGGGTATTATCGTCGATGAAGAGGGTAATTTATCCTCAAAAATTACTGAAGATGTCACTCCAGATAAAGAAACATTACATCTTCATCATACTACCGTAAAAAAAGTAGGAGATGACATTGAACATCTTCACTTTAATACTGCAGTTTCTCAATTAATGATTTATTGTAATCATTTGCAAAAATGCGAAAATATATCAAAAGATTTAATTGCAGATCTTATAAAGATAGCAGCACCGTTTATGCCACATCTCTCAGAGGAATTCTGGTCATTATTAGGGAATAAAAACACTCTTGCATATGAAGAATGGCCTGGATATGATGAAGCCTTAACTCAGAGCGATGAAGTCACTGTTGCAGTACAAATAAATGGAAAATTAAGAGCCAATATTACTTTAGCAAAAGATTCAGATGAAAAAACAGCTGTAGATACTGCATTATCCGTCGAGAAAGTGTCAAATTATACTAGCGCAGGATCAATTGTTAAGACAATCTATGTTCCAAATAGATTATTAAACTTTGTCGTCAAGTAAACCGATTGCTTTAATAGTCATCCAATTTGTAAAGAATCCTATTAAAAAGATTGCTTTTTGTGCAGAAGCTTGTACTGTTAAACCATAGACAGATTCCCATGGTTTTGGACCAAAAAATAATATATAAATATAGATTGCAGTAGAAATACCGTAAAGAATCAATATCCATCCATATTTATTATCAATAACCTTCGACTTAAGGAACAAATAGCCAAAAAGAATACTACCAAATCCACCAAAATAGAAAATTGAATTAGCAGATAAGATGTGTAGGGCATAAAGGCTGCGAATGTTCGCAGGAGTTAATGCAACCCCAATAACACATAAACAAGCGATTATAGAGGCAATTTTAGCTAAAAAAGCGATATTTTTGTTTGTATTGCCAATATAATTAGGCATATAATAGATAAATCGAGCATAAAAGATGCCAAAAATGGTCATTGCGTTATTAAATAAAAAGCTAGAATGAAAGTTAATATCGCCAGAATGGCTAACAGATCTACCAAGATCACTTAAAAAATTAGTAAAGAAATTGTATGAGGTAGCTACGTCTTTAATTGCATACGTTCCACCTGCATAAAAGGGCATTGCAATAAAGATAGCACCTATATAGATGAGTAGGGCAGTTCTTGTTTGTTTTACTAGTCTATTTTTATCCATATCCTTAATGATACATAACCTTTATTATGCGCAAATACCTGTAAAA
>DEAO01000027.1:15407-20431 GCA_002348725.1 Fidelibacterota bacterium UBA2980
TGTGAATTTAAATTCTCCCAGTCTTCATAGCGCAAATAAATATAGTCCCATTTTTTATTATCCTGCTTAGTTGCATCAATACACCATTGTTTTAAGCGTTCAATTTTTAATTGATCATTCATATCTTCAGCGCCTTTTGTTTCAATTATCCAATGATCACCATTTGATAATTTGACAATGAAATCTGGATGATAATTACTAATACCGCCATCATGATTGATATATTCAATTTTAAAATAAATCTGTATGAAATTTTTAACAAATGCCGTCACATCGGGACAATTATCTATTACATTTGCAATTTCCAGCTCAAATCTTGAATCACCCACAATTCGATTAAAGACTGATTTTCTAGGAGTAATTCTTTCTTCACTGTGTAATACAGCAAATGGTTTGGTATTACCTACGCTTATATATTCATTTAAGATAGCCTCTCCTTCATCAAGCACTGTTAAGTCATTAATTTCTTTTCTAAAGGTTCGTATAATGGTTTCAATTGGTACTGATTCTTGTAAATTTCTTGCAATATTAGTGTCGTTTAAATCAACTGTAGTTCCAAATAAATAATTGGTAATAAAATCTTTTACTTTTTCATATAAAATATCCTGTCCTCCATATAGACGTAAATCTCTCATGATAGATCGAGCAAAATGACTGCAAATAGCTGTAGAATCTGGTTCATAATCTTTATCAAGCTGAGTAATGCTTTTGACTTCACCTTCAACAATATCTCTTAAAACTATTACTCTTTGCTCTTCTTTAGTGAAACTTCTTATTGTGACAGTTTTAAATGAAAACTTACTAGGATCTAAATCAGAAAAATCTTTGTAATTGCGCGCTATTCTTGCACTAAGTTTTGGGATCTTTATTTCAAGCTCATCCATATCTTTTTTAGGATTATCTTTATCAATAGATATAACTACAGGTGCTATTGGGCTAGTTGAAGGTCCCATAGGTCTGTGTTCAAGATCCACTCCTTCACTTTTAATACTTTCAACGAATTCAAGAAATGCTTCTGTGCCAATAACGCTTACCATTTCAGTAATATCATCATTGCCAAAATACATTCTACGTAGCCCCCTACCAAGTGTCTGTTCAGGAAGAATATTAGATTTAGCAGTATATGGTCTTAATCCAACAATTGTTGTGACATTTTGTACATCCCAACCCTCTTTAAGCATTAATACTGAAACAATTGCCTTAACAGGATTTTCTATGCTATCAATGTTATTTGCTAGATTACGAAGCTCTTTTAATTCTTCTTCATTTTTTGATGAAGTTGCTTCTGAAATCTCACCATTTTTCTTGGTATGAATTGTAAAAGTAGCCTCCCCAGACAATTCTGGATAAGTCATTTGAAGATATTCAGCAACATCATCACAATTTTGTGTATCATCAGTCATTACAAACAATACAGCTTTTTTACCTAATTTCTTGTGCTCTTCATACGCTTTTTTCCACTCTATTACTCCTAAATGAAGGTAGTCTCTGTATTTTTCTGAAAATTTAGTAGATTGATTTTCTTTTAATTTTCCTCTACTCGCTTGGTCTGGTAAAATTGGAGTTTTGACCACGCGTTGATGAATGGCTTCAACTAATGGATAATCAGATACAGTTTGAACAAAAATATTACCGTTTGAATGCTTAGGTGTTGCAGTAACATCTATTTGCAAAGAAAGCTTTGACCCCTTTTGAAGTAATTGATTATGAATGTCTTGAATAGATTTAAACCATGCCATTTTAGGGTCGTGAATATGATGAGCTTCATCATTAAAGACAACAAGTTCATCTATATCTCTGACTATATCTCCAACAGAAATTTTATTATCGGTAGTATTTGCTACAGGTTTTGACCCTAAGAAGTAATCAGTCGTATCTGCATCATCAAAAGAAGCTTCGTTATCAGAACGACTATAAACTCGATGAATATTAGTTAGAAAAATATTTCCATACGGACTCATGGTTGATACTTGATCTTGAATATGCAATTTTGGTTGAAAATCTCTTCTCCAATCTCTACCATCAAATCCATTAGATGGCAATGCAGGATCGCTAAAAAAAATACTTAATGAATCAAAGTCATCTCGCAAACGGTCTAAAACAATAATATTTGGAGCAATAACTAAAAAATTAGTAGATAGATCTGAATCTTCCTCGTATTGCTTATGAAAATAACTCCAAACCAATAATAGGGACATTACCTTTGTTTTACCTGTTCCCGTTGCTTGTTTTGTTAAGACTCTAAACCAGTGCTCTTCAAACATATCTGGGGTAACTCTACTATGCTCATCATACTTTAACAAGTCCTGAGGAGATCTACATCCTCTTATTTCATAAAGATATATCACTGTTTCTACAGATTCACGCTGGGCAAAATAATAATTGAATGTTTTTCCATCGCTGTTTGGAATAGGATGTTCAGTTTTGAACCAAAAATTTAAGAGCGATAAAGTGGTATCAGATGCTCCTGCATAATCGCTTTCTCTCCATTCCTGCACCTCCTTACGTAAACGAACTACAAATGGAGCTAATAATTTTTCATATGCACCTTTTTCTCGTAAGCTTTCTTCCGCTGGAAACCAACGTATTTCAGGTTCAGCAACCTTAAATGGATTAGTTGGAAAGTCTGGATGTAATCCCATTAGAGCTTCACTTTCATAATTTTCATGGTATCATTTCCAAAAATATCAACCACCTTCACAGCTATGGTAGTCTTATTTTTTGACATTTCTTTAGCAGTTGAAGTTAACTCTAATGATGTTTGATCTTTGGTTCTAAAGGACTGCCATTCATTTTCAAATACAAAGTCTCCCGTCCATTTTTGCTCAAACTCATCAAGGTTATCTTCTTTGGCCACTCTTATTATTTCTTGCTTTGATTCAAAGTCAAAATCTACAGACCAATAATCAATCCAATCAGTCCATTTCTTGGTTAATTGCTCTGGTTTGATAATTCCATTTGCATCTTTAGATAGCTTAACAATCTGGCCTTGATCAACAATAATTTTAGATTGTTTGTTTTTTAACGATTCTTCAGTTTGTTGTAATTGGCCTTGTTGATAAAAAACAGTAAAATCAGTTAATTTCACTGCTAAAGTATTTCCTTTAATGATAGGAGTAAATTCAATATATGCCACATCATGAAATTGCACTTCACCTTTAGCTACTGCTCTTTTGTCAAATACTTCTGGAGGAATTTGTTTATAAGCTAAATCAATCCCATGTTTTTTTGCTTCATCTTGAACGCTTGGAAATAATCCCATCTCATATTCAAATCCTAATATATCTACTTTAGAGATTTTATTTTGCAAACATTCATCAACAACTTCTTCTACATGTTTTCTTGATAATGGAAAATTCACAGGACCTACACTGACCATTCTCCCAGCTTTTTTTCCATGAAATGTCTTAAAACCATCAAGCGGTTCTGAGTTATATGCATTTAAAATCAATCCAATAAACTGTTTATTTTTTTGAGCAGATTTCTTAGCAGCATCTTCATCTCTCAAATTTTCATACTCTTTCACAAAATGTTGAGCCTGATATTTTCCAAGATTTAGAATTTCAAAAGCTCTGTAATTTTTACCTTCTTCTTTCATTGCTCGTTGGACATATAACATACGTTTACGTGTTGTATGGACAGAAAATTTTCCAATATCAGAAACGATCCATTTTCTATTAAGTTTTTCAGCAACAGCTGCAGTTGTTCCACTGCCAACAAAAAAATCAGCAACAATGTCACCTTCATTAGATGAAGATTTAATTATTCTCTCTAATAATTGTTCTGGCTTCTGTGTTGGATAGCCAAGCAATTCTTTCCTTGCCTTTCCGAAAGATCCAACATTTGGAATATCTTTCCATACTTCTTTGATGACTTGTCCCTTGCTTTCATTTAAATATTTTTTATACATTACTCTTTTTCCATCAGGGCCATAACGTCCAGTATCACTCATTCTGTATAAACCTTTGCCATCATTATCGTCATATTTATAGAACTGCTTAACATATTCTTCTCTAAGTTTAGTATATTGAGGAATAAATTGCGTATCTTTTGACTTCGAATAGAATAGAATTTTTTCATGAGATTTTGGAAATGATTTTATATTTTTAGATCTATTTGAAGCAGAATTCTCATAAGTCCAAATTATCTCATTCCTAAAGTTTTCAATTCCAAAAATTTCATTCATTATAATTCTTAACAGTGTATTTACTCTGTAATCGCAATGAACATAAATTGATCCGTCGTCTGCAAGAAGATCTCTCATAAGAATCAATCTTTCATAAATCATTGATAAAAAAGAATCTTGTCCTAAACCCCAAGTATCTCTATACGCTAATTGCTCTAATACATTTGGTTTTTTCTCTAGAGACTGATCTCCAATTTGAACATCCATAGTAAAATCAGCACCTACATCAAATGGCGGATCAATATAAATAAGTTTTATTCCACCTTGCTTTTCAATTTCTTCACGCATTGGACCATGCTTCAACGAGGATAAGATATGCTTATTATCTCCCCAAATTAATTTATTACATCCTTTTTGTTGTCTTCCGCTTTCATCAAATAAGGATAATTGCAATTCTTTTATTTCTTCAGAACGAGGAGTGTCTACATGTTCAATGGTTTGAAAAGGAAGCACCACATTAGTAACTTCATCGGTCTTCCCATTCCATAACAATTCAAGTTGTTTTCTTTGTTTAAATAAAAGGAATCGATATTTTTCAGGAAGCTCTTTCCCTTCTTCAATACAGCGAACAATATCTCTTTTTTCTGAATCAGTTAGATTTAACATTTCCAATATTACTTAGTTATTATTATAATATCCATTATCTATTTGTTTCTTTAAATACTCAAAATAACTTTTTTGGTAAACGCCAAACCCATTAGCTAAAAATCTTAAAGAATTATTTTGTCCTTGTTTTAAACTGTAGGGAAAATTTATATGTATACCTTCTTCTTGATCTGCTTTTCTATATTTAGATTTAATTTTTCTATAATACCACGCTCTCGGAGTGTCCACAAAT
>DEAO01000034.1:0-1590 GCA_002348725.1 Fidelibacterota bacterium UBA2980
CATATCAGTTTCGATAATTCCTGGTGCAATACAGTTAACCGTAATATTTCTTCGTCCTACTTCTTTGGCAAGAGATTTTGTAAATGCTAACAAGCCTCCCTTGGATGCAGAATAGTTGCTTTGACCTTTATTTCCATCAGTGCCTGATATTGAAGATATATTAACTATTCTACCTTGTTTATTTTTTATCATATCTTTTAGTAGAAGTCTTGTAAGGTAGAAAGGACCATTCAGATTAACATCTAATACTTTTTTCCATTCTTTTGTATCCATGCGCAACAAAATATTATCCATATGAATTCCTGCATTATTAACAAGTATATCAATGCTTTCAGAATGTTCCTTTATAGAAGTATATAGCTTTTCAACTGATTGTTCATCTGATATATCACAGGCTAATGGAATAATATTATCTATATTACTGATTGATTCTAATGATTTTTCAGAAGTGGCAACTCCAATTACTTTTATGCCATTTTCAGCTAAAATTGATGCGATTTCCTTTCCAATACCTCGTGACGCACCAGTAACAAGAGCAGTTTTGTTTGAATGGTTAAACATTATTTATCTCTCTAATATCATTATAAGAATTAAAACTAGATATATGAAGTGATTCATTAATTTTCTTAACTAAACCGCTTAAAACTTTTTTAGGTCCTATTTCAACAATATTATTGCTGATTTTTCCAAGTTCTTTTACACTTTGATTCCAGAGTACAGGATTGTCAATCTGTTCTATTAAAGCATGTTTAATATCATCACTATTATTTCTTTTTTCTCCATCATAATTTGAAATGATAGGGGATTGAGGTGTATGAAATGTTTTCTCTGTAATAATTTTCTTTAATTCTTCTTTTGCGCCGCTCATCAGTTTTGAATGGAATGCACCACTCACATTTAATGGAATAATACGTTTTGCTCCTAAAGATTTAAGTTTATCTGAAACATCATCTATTGATTGTTCTGATCCAGATATAACAATTTGTTGATCAGAATTAATATTAGCAATTTGTGTATCAGTATTATTGCATGCGTCAGCAATTATATCTTTTTCTAGACCTATTACTGCACTCATTTTACCTTTATTTTTTGTTTCACATTCGTGCATTGCTTTTGCACGAACCTTTACAATTTCTAATCCGTCTTCAAATGAATATGTCCCGTTAGCATATAATGCTGAGAACTCTCCTAGGCTATGTCCAGCAACTCCAACAAGAGAGTAATTTTTGTCTTTGGTTAAATCAAATAATATACATGAATAAATATAAATTGATACCTGAGCATTAATTGTCTTTTTTAGCGTTTCTTCATCATCGCTAAACATAATCTCAGATATTTTATAATCAAGTACAGAATCAGCTAAATCTATTTTTGATTTCGCTACGGAAGAATTTTTATAAAGGTTTACTCCCATGCCAGGACGATGTGAACCCTGTCCTGAAAAGATAAAACAACAATTCATTATTTTTGATCGACTGGTTTTCCTTTGTAGTAAAGAATTCCATCATGATAGTATGCATGATGAGGTAGATGTTCTTCACCTGTATTCTTACACTTGACTGTACGTACTAGTGAAGACTTATAGTGAGT
>DEAO01000034.1:1961-2829 GCA_002348725.1 Fidelibacterota bacterium UBA2980
CTTAATTAGCGCCAATATAAACAAATAAATCTTTGAATTAAAATATTTTTTATAATTCTATTCTGTCAATCCAGCATTCATATCCTAATTTCTCTTTAATAATTTCTGATACTTTATTTGCATCTTCTTTAGAAGAGAAATTTCCATAACGAATTCTGTATCTTGCTTTCGGATTGCTATCATTTTTTTGAATAAATGCGTCAAAATCAAGCTTATTTAATTCTTCAATTACTTTCATAGCTTCAGGAAATGTACTTCGTGCACCTACTTGTATTGTAAAGTATGTAGTGTCATCTTCTGGATTGATAGAAGCTTCTTTGTTTTGTGGTGTCTCACTTTTCTCTAAAACAATATCCAACCATGAATTGTTAGACTCTTGACCATAGCATGTAGCTATTATGAGAAATAATGTGATATATCTAATCATTGAAGAAAAAGTTAATCTCTTTTGTTGCATTCTCATTGCTATCTGATCCATGGGTTGCATTCATAGAAACGTCAGTTCCATATTTATTTCTTATAGTGCCTGGTTCAGCTTCTTTTGAGTTTGTTGCACCCATTAAATTACGCCATTCTATTACAGCATTTTCTTTTTCTAATACCATAACATGACATTCGTGTGAAGTCATAAACTCTACCAATTCATCAAAGAACGGCTTTTCTTGATGAATATCATAAAAAGAACATGCTTGTTCATTTGTAAGCATTAAAGTTTTTTCTTTTACTATACTAAAACCACCATCTAAGATATCTTTTTTGATATTATCCATATTGCCTTTTTCCATTGCATCTGGTTTGATAATAGCTAGCGTTTGATTCATATTTCCCCCATTATTTTTTTCATGGTATTTCCAATTTCTGATACAGT
>DEAO01000034.1:3157-5331 GCA_002348725.1 Fidelibacterota bacterium UBA2980
TTTGAAATTGTAACTCCACATTCTTTTAATATTTTGATTTTAGCCTCAGCAGTTTCTGATCCTTCTGATATAATTGCACCTGCATGCCCCATTCTTTTTCCTTTAGGCGCAGTTTGTCCAGCAATAAAAGATACCACTGGCTTTTCCATATTATCTTTTATCCATTTTGCAGCTTCATTTTCCATGTTTCCACCAATTTCACCAATCATAACAACACCTTGTGTTTCACTGTCATTATTAAAATGTTTTAAGATATCGATCATGCTTGACCCAATCACTGAATCTCCACCAATTCCTACTGCCGTTGTTAAACCAAGACCTACATTTACTACCTGATCAATTGCTTCATATGTTAAGGTTCCAGATCGAGATACAATTCCTATTGATCCTTTTTTACATATAAAACCAGGAGTAATTCCAATTTTTGATTCTTCTGCTGTAATAATGCCTGGACAATTTGGCCCTATTAATGTGCTAGAAGATTTATCAAGCATATTTTTCACTTTAACCATATCTCTTACTGGTATACCTTCAGAAATACAAACTATTAATTCTATATCTTGTTCAATTGCTTCCATTATTGCATTTGCTGCAAATCTTGGTGGAACAAATATAGCTGTTGCATTAATCTCAAACTTTTCTTTTGCTTCTTGAATAGAGTTAAAAACAGGCAAGTTTTGTTCCGTTACAGATTCTCCTCTCTTTCCAGGAGTTACACCACATAGTACTTTTGCATTATAATTCAGCATTTGCTCTGTGTGAAACAGGCCTTCAGAGCCAGTAATTCCTTGTACTAAGATAGTAGTATCTTTATTTAATAATATTGACATTATTTTACAGCCTCCACTGCTTTTTCAGCAGCTTCATTTATTGTTTCAGCGCTAATAATGCTTATATCAGATTCATCAAGTATTTTTTTTGCAACATCAGCATTTGTACCTTGTAATCGGACTACAACTGACACATCCAATTCTAATTCTTTAACTGCCTGAATTACTCCATTGGCAACTCTGTCACATCTTACGATTCCGCCAAAAATATTAATTAATATTGACTTTACATTAGAATCAGACAAAATAATTTTAAATCCATTTTTAATAGTATCTACATTAGCAGCTCCACCCACATCTAAGAAGTTTGCTGGTTCACCTCCATAATGTTTTATAATATCCATAGTTGCCATTGCCAGCCCAGCACCATTGACCATACAACCAACATTTCCATCAAGTTTGATATAGTTTAATCCATATTCAGATGCTTGTAATTCCAAAGGATTTTCCTCTGATTTATCTCGGTATGACATAATATCAGGATGTCTGAAAAGAGCATTAGAATCAATGTTAACTTTTGCATCAAGAGCAATTATTTTATCATCTTCAGTAATGATTAAAGGATTTATTTCTAGAAGGGAACAGTCTGATTCATAATAACATTTATATAATTTTCTAAAAATATCATCAATTTGATCTTCATATTTTTCTAATGAGAGTTGAGTAATTATTTTTTTAATACTATTATTTAAAGAATCAGTTGAATCATCAATCCAAGCTTTGACAATTTTTTCTGGTGAATTTTTAGCAACCTCTTCAATATCAACACCACCTTCATCTGAAACAATAAAAACATCACAATTTTTTGAACGATCAAAAGTAATTGCAAAATAATATTCTTTTTTAATATCTAATGCCTCAGTAATCAGTATTTTGTTCACTTTTTTACCTTCAGCACCTGTTTGGTGTGTAACAAGATTCATGCCTAATATCTCTTCAGCGCTTGCTTGCGCCTCTTCTAGAGAAGTGCAATATTTCACTCCACCGCCTTTACCGCGACCTCCTGCATGAATTTGTGCTTTCACAATCACTGCTTCAGTTTCAAATTCTTGCTGAACTTTTTTGATAATAGAGTCGATATCTTCTTTATTTTCTAGATGATAACCTCTTTGAATTGGTATATCAAATTTTTCTAGAATTTCTTTTGCTTGGTATTCATGAATTTTCATCTTCGTCCATAAATGGGTATTGATATTTTACTGGAGGCTCAAATGTCTCTTTAACAGTTCTTGGCGATGTCCATCTTAATAGATTTAACATAGATCCAGCCTTATCGTTTGTGCCAGAAGCTCTGCTTCCACCAAATGGTTGTTGTCCTACAACAGCACCTGTTGGTTTATCATT
>DEAO01000034.1:5650-12795 GCA_002348725.1 Fidelibacterota bacterium UBA2980
ATATAAAAATTTCCGGCTGAAAACCTCAATGTTGATCTTACTTCCTCAGCAATTTCTTTATCTTCTGAAAAAACACATCCAGTTAATGCATAAGGGGAAGTGTTATCAATAAGATCTAATGTTTCTGACCATTTGTCATTGTCATAAATATAGATTGTAAGGACTGGTCCAAAAATCTCTTCTTCAATAGTCTTAAAGTGAGGATTGCTTGTTACAATTATTGTAGGTTGGATAAAATATCCTTTTGATTTATCATAAGTGCCACCGCACAATACTTCACAGTCATCTGCTTCATTTGCAAAATCAATGTAAGATGCAATTTTGTCAAATGCTTTTTCGTCAATGACAGCATTCACAAAATTTGTTAAGTCTTCAGGTGGACCAACTTTGATTGTTGCAACTTCGTTAATTAGTTTTTCTTTAATATTATCCCATTGATTTTTAGGAAGATATGCTCTTGACATCGCTGAACATTTTTGTCCTTGATATTCAAATGCACCACGAATCATTCCAGTAACAAGGGCATCAATATTTGCAGATTCATGTGCTATGCAGAAATCTTTTCCACCCGTTTCTCCAACAAGTTTAGGATAATTTTTATAATTTGCTATATTGTTGGATACTGTCTGCCATATTGATCTGAATGTTTCTGTAGATCCTGTAAAATGAATGCCAGCTAAATTTCTATGATTTAAAACTTCATTTCCAATTGCTGAACCAGATCCTGGAAGAAAGTTTATAACCCCATCAGGAAGTCCAGCTTCTTTATATAGCTTCATAATGTAATATGAAGAATAAATAGCGCTACTTGCAGGTTTCCATATTGCTGTATTTCCTAATAAAGCAGGTGCGGCAGCAAGGTTACCGCCAATGCTAAAGAAGTTAAATGGAGCTATTGCAAAAACGAAACCTTCAAGAGGTCTAAATTCTAAAGAATTATGCATTCCTTCAGGTGAAAAGGGCTGAAACATACCATGCATTTTGTATGCATATTCTATATTGAAGTTTAAAAAATCAATTAATTCACATGACGCATCAATTTCTGCTTGAAAAATACTCTTACCTATATCTAACATTGCCGCTGCATTGATTGTATATCTATATGGACCTTGTATTAAATCTGCAACTTTTCTAAAGATAGATGCTCTATAATCAAGAGAAGTAGTAGACCAAGATTTCCAAGCTTCTAATGAGGATTCAATAGTCATTTTTATTTCTTTTTCACCAGCTTGGTGGCTCTGACCTAATATATGATTATGATCATGCGGTTTTACACATTCTACGGTGTTACCTGTGAAGTATTCTTTTCCATGAATGATAATAGGGATTTCTACCTGTCTATTAGATTGTCTTTCTAATTCTTTTAATAATTCTTCTCTATGTTTTGAACCTGGCTCAAAATCAAGTATTGGTTCATTAATTGCTCTAAAATTTTTGTCCATAATTCTTCCTTTTGTTTTTAGTGCCTAATATTAGATAAAATATCTTTCATTTCAGAATAATTCTTTACTAAAACTAATTTTTTTCTTAAAGATGATGCGCCTTTAAAACCTTTAAAATACCATGCAAAATGTTTTCGCATATTGTTTGATCCAACTATTTCACCATGATTTTGTACAAGTAAATCTAAATGCTTCTCACAAACATCAAGTCTTTCTTCCATACTAATATCTGTTGGATCTTCTCCATTCATATACTTTTTTACTTCAGTAAAAAACCAAGGATTTCCAAGTGCAGCTCTCCCAATCATAATTCCATCGCAATTTGTTGTTTGAAACATCTTTTTTATGTCATCAATATTGGTAACATCTCCATTTCCAATGACTGGAATACCCACATTTTCTTTTAGTTCTTTTATCAAATCCCAATTTGCTTTTGATTTATACATTTGAACTGTAGTTCTTGGATGCAAAGTGATTGCTTTTACTCCAATTTTTTCAAGCTTAATTCCAGCTTCTGTGCTAACTATGCTTTCTGAGTTCCAGCCAGCCCTCATTTTTACAGTTACTGGAATCTCTGGTACAGATTTGACTACTGCTTCAGTAATATCTTCCATAAGACATAAATCTTTCAATGCAGCAGATCCAGCTCCTTTCTTAGTTACTTTAGGAACTGGACATCCATAGTTAATATCTATCAAATCTGGTTTAAATTTTTCATATACAACCCTTGCTGCATCTTGCATTACTTCTGGGGTATCTCCAAATATTTGAATTCCAATTGGTCTTTCAAAATCAGAAAATTGAATCATTTTAAGTGTCTTTTCATTTTTTCTTATGATTCCATGAGCAGAGACAAATTCTGAGTATACTATGGCAGCACCGAATTCTTTTGCTATAACTCTAAAAGCATAATCTGTAACCCCAGCCATAGGAGCCAGAAAGAAAGGAAAATCCACGTCTATATTCCCAATTTTTAATTTTTTTTTGAAATGAGTCATAAATGATTTATATTCCCAAACCTTAAATTAAATAAAAAAAGGTTAAAAAATGTCAAGAGTTTGTGAAGTAACAGGAAAAAGAGTTATGTATGGCAATAATGTTAGTCATGCTCATAACAAAACTCGTAGAAGATTCGATGTTAATCTACAGAAAAAGACTTTCTGGGTAGAAAGCCTAAAAAAATCTGTTACATTGACAGTATCTACAAAAGGTATAAAAATTATTGATAAAAAAGGGATTGATACTGTTATAAGAGAGTTGATGTCTCAAGGAAAAAAATTCTAATTTTTTTTCAATTCTTTATTTAAAACTTCCACTATCTTTTTGTGATTAATTTTTCCGCTAGAAGCTTTCATAATTTCTCCAATAAAATAGCCAAGTAGTTTTTCTTCACCTTTTTTGAATCTTTTGACCTCTTCTTGGTTATCTTTTACTACATTTTTTACTATTTCATCAATATTGATCTCTTGTGAGTTTAATTTATAGTTTCCATCTTTTATAATCGTATCAATTTCTAAATCAGAATAGAATAATTTTCTTAAAATTTCTTTTCCAGAAGCTGCAGTAATCTCTTCATCATTAACTAATGATATAATTTTTGACAAATCATTATGATTTATTCTCTTGTCATCAAATTCTTGATTTTCTTCATTAAATAATCTGAACAGTTCTCCTGTAATCCATTTGTTTGCATCTTTAGGATTTGTATTAGATGCCATTTTTTCAAAATAAGATGCAATTTCAATTGTATTGGACAATATGCTTGCTTCTGCAGATGTAAAATTATAGTCTTTTATCCATTTGTCTTCTAATTCAAAAGGAAGATTAGGAAGAAGCTTTCTCACTGATTCAATATGTTTTTTGTCAATTTCTACTGGCGGAAGATCAGGTTCAGGAAAATATCTATAATCATCAGCATTTTCTTTAATTCGCATTATCTCTGCTGTATTTTTTTCATTATTCCAAGTAAGCGTTGCTTGTTTTACTGAATCTCCTTTTGATAAAAGCTTATGTTGTCTTTTTATTTCAGATTCAATCGCTTTTTGAACATTTCTAAAAGAGTTAATATTTTTAATCTCTGTTTTTGTCCCAAATGTTTTGGTATTTCTCTTTTTTATAGAAATATTTGCATCACATCGTAATTTTCCTTGTTCCATTTCTGCGTTTGATATAAGGATATAATTAACAATTTGTTTGATTCGTTGAACAAATGCACGCGCTTGTTCTGGGTGAGACATTACCGGTTCTGTTACTATTTCTATTAAAGGTGCACCACTTCTATTGAAATCAACTTTACTTTTTTTATTTGAAGCGTCATGAGTTGATTTTCCTGCATCTTCTTCAAGGTGAGCTCTTGTCAAATCAATATTATATTTTTCATTATTCCACCAAATTGGTACAGATCCACCTGTTATTATAGGTTCATCATACTGTGATATTTGATATCCTTTAGGTAAATCAGGATAGAAATAATGTTTTCTTGAAAAAGAGAATGAAGAATGAACATTTCCTTTTACTGCTAATCCAAATTTGATTGCAAAATCAATCGCTTTTTCATTTATGGTTGGTAGTGCTCCAGGTAAACCTAGCGAAGTAGGGCACGTTAATGAATTAGGTGATTTATCATAAGAATATTCACACGAACTGAACATTTTTGAATTTGTTTCAAGTTGTACGTGGATTTCTAGCCCAATAGTGAAATCCCAATCTTTATTTATTTGCTCTATGTTGCTCAATTTAATTGACTTGCTATAAGGTTTAATGCCGACCCTGCTTTGAACCATAAAATTTGATTATCAGAAAATGTATGTATTGTATTAATTATATGCGTTGAACCATCTGGTTTTTTCAAACATAGTTTTATGTTATTTTTTGATGAAAATTCTTCTAGATTTATAGTAGAAATCGTATCAAAAGCTTCAATCAAATCATAGTCTGATTTATTTTCAAACATTAAAGGTATGATTCCTTGTTTCTTGAGATTGGTTTGTGCAATTCTCGCAAAACTCTTTGCAAGAATTATTTTACAGCCCATAAATCTTGGTTCCATGGCTGCGTGCTCTCTGCTTGACCCTTCTCCATAATTTTCATCTGCTATAGCTATCCAATCAATATTTTTGGATTTATAGTATTTAGCAACTTCGTAGATATTTTCAGTATTCTTATTATCTGTATTTATTGCTTCTCCAGTGCTATCTGTAAATGCATTCAATGCGCCAGAATACACATTCTGTGATATATTTTCTAGGTGGCCTCTAAATCGAAGCCATGGTCCAGCTGGCGAAACATGATCTGTTGTACATTTTCCTTTTGCCTTGATAAGAATTCTTAAATCTTTTATTTGTTCATTATTCCATTTCTCAAATGGTTCCAATAATTGCAATCTCTTGCTATCAGGATGTATAGTTATTTCTTTTTTAGAATCAGGAACTTCAAAAGAATCAAAATCTGATGTTTTTATTTCTGCAAACCCTTCAGTTGGTAGTTCTGAACCTTGAGGTGCATCAAATGTAAACTCTTCACCATTATCAAGAACAATATTATCAGATATTGGGTTAAAACTCAATTTTCCTGCAATAGTCAATGCAGTAACAATTTCAGGGCTAGCAACAAATGATTCTGTTGCAGCATTGCCATCATTGCGCTTTGCAAAATTTCTATTAAAAGAATTGATAATTGTATTTTTTTCACCATCATCAACATCTGATCTTTGCCATTGTCCTATACATGGACCACAAGCATTTGCAAGCACTTCACCACCCAGTTCTTGAAATATTTTTGTATATCCATCACGCTCCATTGTTGCTTTTATTTGATTAGATCCTGGAGTAATGTAGAAGCTTGATTTTGCCTTTAAGCCTTTGTCCAGTGCTTGTTTTGCAATGTGAGCTGCTCTTTCAAGGTCTTCATAGGAAGAATTTGTACAACTTCCAATTAAACCAACTCTCAAATTATCTTGATAATTATTCTTTTTGATTGCAACAGGCATTTCTGATATTTTTCTTGATAGATCTGGGCTATAAGGACCTACTATGTGAGGTTCTAATTCAGACAAATTAATCTCAATTACTTCATCATAATATTTTTCTGGATTTTCAATTACTTCTTCATCAGCTTTTAATTCATTTTTGATTTTTTCTGCTTCATCTCCAATATTTTTTCTTGATGTTGCAGCAAGATATTCATACATCTTTTTATCATACGGAAATATAGACGTGGTCGCACCAACTTCTGCGCCCATATTTGTAATTGTTCCTTTACCAGTACAGCTTATGCTTTCAGTTCCTTCACCAAAGTATTCGATAATCTTTCCTGTACCGCCTTTAACTGTTAAAATTCCTGCAAGTTTTAGTATAACATCTTTTGCTGATGCCCAATTACTTAATTTTCCTGTTAATTTTACTCCAATAATTCCTGGCCAATTTATTTCCCATAAAGAATCAGTCATCACGTCTACTGCATCTGCACCACCTACACCAATTGCAACCATACCTAATCCTCCTGCATTAGGAGTATGAGAATCAGTTCCAATCATTAAAGATCCTGGAAAAGCATAATTTTCCAAAACAATTTGATGTATGATACCTGCTCCAGGTTTCCAAAATCCAATTCCATATTTTTCACATACAGATAATAAAAAATTATAAACCTCTTTATTTTTAATAATTGCGTTATCTAAGTCATCTTTTGCACCATTAATTGCTGTAATTAAATGATCGCAATGAACAGTTGTTGGCACAGCTGTAGTTTCCATACCTGAATTCATAAATTGCAGCAAAGCCATTTGTGCTGTCGCATCTTGCATAGCTACTCTATCAGGTTTTATAGAACAAAAAGATTTTGTTCGTTTAGGAATTGATTCGAGAGGTTCATTTAAATGAGAAAAAAGTATTTTTTCAGTATATGTTAAAGGTCTACCAAAAAATTTTCTAGCTTCAGGTATAGAGTCAATATATTTTGAATATACACTTGTCACTGTTTTTAAATTGTTCATGCTCGCTTATTACAAATGAAAATAACTAAATTTAATCAAAAAAAAATGGAAATAATATTAGCATCTAACTCTCCAAGAAGAAAAAAAATTCTCTCAGAATTAGGATATAAATTTACTGTTATTCCATCAGGGATCGATGAAGAAAACAAAAACAATCTTTCACCTAGTCAATATGCTATTGATGTTTCCGAAAGAAAAGCGCTTTCTGTTTGGAGAAAACATAAAGATTGTGCAGTAATTTCAGGCGATACTATCATTGATTTTGATAGTAGGATTATTGGAAAACCTAAATCAGATAAAGAAGCTTTTACTATGATTAAAAAATTATCAGGAAAAAAACACTACGTAATAAGTGCACTAAGTTTAATAATCGATGGAAATATTAATACTATTTTTGATAAATCTTCCGTCATATTTAATAAATTGAGAGATGCTGATATACATCAATATATATCATCATTTGATATTTTAGATAAAGCAGGAGCATATAATATAGAAGAATGTGCAGATATTTTGATTAAAAACATTGACGGATGCTATCATAATATCGTAGGTTTTCCAGTAAAAAAATTTGAAAATAGTAACATGGAAGAAAGTTTGAAAAATTTATGATTTTTTATTCACACTATAAAAAAATAAGAAGAGAACGTAAGATTGCTCTTGAAGATATTAGCAAAAGAACAAAAATTGATATTAAATATCTAAAATCT
>DEAO01000034.1:13175-21379 GCA_002348725.1 Fidelibacterota bacterium UBA2980
TATATCAATGAAATTGGATGTGATATTGATGAAGCCATTGATAGCCTAGAAAATTTCTTAAATAAAAAAGAAAATAAAAATGTTTATGAAAAGCAAAATTCAAATGAAGATAAAAGTTTGTTTAATATTCGTTTCTCTCATTTACAAAGATCAAATATATTGGTTGGCATTATATTCTTAAGTCTTGTATTTGCAACGATTTTGCTTCAAAATAAGCCAGATGGTTCTGAAGAAGATAAAAAATCATTGCTAAGATTAACTCAAAAAGATATTGAATCTATATATGCAATTAATTCTAGCGAATCATTTTCGGAAAATTTGCAAATTCCCATCAATATTCGTTTTAATTCATTAAATGAAAATTATATCAACTTCTCAAATAATGGTGATATATCTTCAGAATATTTTTTCTTTGAAGGTAATAGCCAATCCAATTTAGTATCAGAGGAATGGAATGGAGAAGATATAAACATTACAATAGCCAATACTAAAGAGGTAGAGTTAATTTTATTCTCTGAATCTGAGTTCTCTCAAATGTTGGATTTATCTGATAGAATATCTAATAATTTTCCAGTTTTAATTAATCTTAGATATGATCCTTTGATAATCTCCATTACAAAATATATACCTAAAAGATAAAAACATTACCCACTTACTATCTTATATAGCCCCTTTACTCTAAAGATAATATTATTTTTATAATAAATTTATTGACTAAGATACCTCTCATTAATAATATAGTGGTTAATTGTGGGTAATTTTCCCTTTTTGTTATGAGTAGCCAATATACATTTATAGGAGAGTATAATTTTGTTATTGATTCGAAGAAAAGAATCAATATTCCATCTGCATTTCGTAAGCAGCTCAAAAAATCTGATAATAAGACCTTTGTTGTCACCAGAGGAATTGATTCTTGTGTATGGGTTTACCCTTTAGGGGAGTGGAAGAAGATTAAGGAAGAATTAAGTAAACTGTCCTCATTATCTTCTGCAAGTCGTGCTTTCCTCAGAAATCATTTACGACATGCAAATATTGTTTCATATGATGATCAAGGAAGAATTATACTATCAAAGCAGTTAATAGATTATGCAAATATTGGTAAAGATTTAACAATTATAGGTGTTTTAAATAAAATTGAAATTTGGGATAAAAAAGCACTCATATCTCATGAAAAAAGTAGCTCAATTAATGATGATTATTATGAAGAGCTCTCCAGGAAAGTAACAGTCTGATGAATGTGTTTTCGACAGAAGGTTATAGTCATTATCCTGTAATGTTGTCGGAAACAATTAATAACTTAAATATATCAGATAGTGGATTTTATATAGATGGTACAGTTGGTCTCGGTGGACACTCTTATCAAATCTTACAAAACCTAAAAACAGGATTCCTTATTGGTTTTGATAGAGATTCTAATTCAATTGAGATTGCGAGAAAGAGATTAGAGCATTTTAAAAATTTTGAATTAATTCATTCGAGTTATAAAGACCTTAAAAGCATACTATCTCAATTTGATAGGAAAAAAGTAAATGGTATTCTGCTAGATCTTGGACTGTCTTCCTTTCAACTAGATAATCCTTCAAGAGGGTTTTCTTATAGATATAGCTCGGAATTAGATATGAGATTTGATATAGACAGTTCTGAGACAGCAAAAGATGTTATACTTAATTCTTCTGATAAAGAATTAGCTAATATCTTCAAGAAATTTGGCGAAGAAAGAAATTCTTTTAAAATTGCAAAGGCTATTAAAAAATTAAACAATTCAATCACTACCGATTCATTAATAGATGTTATTAATAGAGTCACTCCTTATAAGTATCGCATTAAGACTTGCGCAAGGATATTTCAAGCATTGAGGATAAAAACAAATGATGAACTTGATCATTTAAGCAATTTTTTAGATATCTTCATTGATTTTCTTGAACCAAAAGGAAGAATTGTGATTATTAGTTATCATTCAATGGAAGATAGAATGGTAAAAAATAAATTTAGAGAATTAAAAAAAGATAATACGCTCCAGGTACTTTCAAAAAAACCATTTATTCCAACGGATAATGAGATTTCGTTAAATAGAAGATCTAGAAGCGCAAAAATGAGAGTAGGAGAGAAAATTGGCTAAATCAAAAAGAAGAAAAAAATTAACAGTCGCACAAATTGAGAAGAGAGAAAATTACAAATGGGGAATAATGTTTTTTGCAACATTAACAACTATTGTTACTTATCTGGCTATTTTTGCTGAAATGGATAAGACCCAATCTCATATTGTAATTCAAAAAGAAACTAGACAGCTACTAAAGGAAGAATTGATTTTAGCATCTAATGAGGTCGAAAAATTGAAACGATCTGATCAGTTATCAAAACGAGCTAGGAAAATTGGTCTTATCGATAGTGTTCCCGAAACAATAACAATCAAGGTGAATACAGAAAATGACTAAGAGCTATCTAAATTTTAAGACAAGAATCAATGTTCTAACAGGTGGAATTTTAATTATTTGGGCATTATTTATATTCAAATTAAGTGAAATCCAGATTATAAATGCCACAGATAATACCCAAGGGTTAAGAGAAGAAAAGATTGAAGGAAATAGAGGAAACATTTTTGATATTAACAATGTAAGTATTACACAAAATCTTACATTTTATCAAATTGCTGTTCGATTAAAAGAATTAGATAATAAGGAAGCATTTCTTAACGACATTTCGAAATGTACAGGCGTTCATGAAGCTGTGTATTCAGAAAAAATGAATAATAGATCATATGTTATTTTAGAAAAAAAGACCAGAAAAGATTGTGAATATTTACAGAGCAAATATCCAAAATCATTAGATATAAAAAAGGATTATAAAAGGTATTATCCTGAACACGAATTATTTGGACAAATTGTTGGATTTACTGATACTGATGATAGAGGTATAGCTGGTTTAGAATATCAATATGAGGAATATCTAAAAGGAAAGTCTGTAAATGTACCATTCAAAATTAATGGATTTCAAGAAAGAATATATGATGCAACCCTGAAAAATAAAGACCCTGAAAATGGTTCTGATATTTATCTAACACTAAATAAAGAATATCAGGCAATCTTAAGAGAAGAATTGTTGAAACAGGTGGAAAAAACAAGTGCTATTGGTGCAATGGGTATAATTATTAACCCTCAAGACGGTAAAATACTTTCAATGGTAAATGTTCCAGATTTTAATCCAAATCTCCAGAAAGATTTTCAAGGAGATTATAAAAGAAATAGAATTGTTTCTGATACAATTGAACCAGGCTCTACTTTCAAAATTGTTACAATTGCTTCTGCTTTGGAGCAAGGCATTGATAGGCTTGATGAATATAATGTTGAAGGTCCATACGACTTTTATGGTGATGGAAGTAAGATGATAGAGGATCACGAACCTTATACTGTATTAACATTAGAAGAGATTTTAGCATTTTCAAGCAATATTGGAACTATAAAACTTGCTCAAAATTTGGGTAAAGAAAATATTTATAAAAAAGCTAAAGAACTCGGATTTGGATCTGAAACTGGTTTAAACATCCAAGGGGAAGGAAGAATAAAATTTAGAAATACAAAAGATTGGACTGCATCTTCTATGCATAGCGTTCCAATAGGTTATGAGATTGCTGTAACACCAGTACATATAGCAATGGCATATGCGTCTATTGCAAATGGAGGTTTTTTATTGAAACCATATTTGATTGATAAAGTTATAAGAAATGATGAAAAAATTATTCAAGGAAAAAGAAAAGTTAAGAATCGTGTCTTGTCTCAAAATGATTCTGAAATCTTAAGAAACATGTTATTCAATACTGTTAGTATTGGTTCTGGAAAAGGTGCCTCTTTGGAAGGATGGGATGTTGCAGGGAAAACGGGTACTGCACAAAAATCTATGGATGGCGGTTATTCAGAATCAAAACATTTATCAAGCTTTGTTGGTTTTTTTCCTAAAGATAATCCACAGCTTCTTGCTTTAATAATAATTGATGAACCAACGATGATTAATAATCAATTTTGGGGTTCAGTTTCAGCTGCACCTGTTTTTAAATCAGTAATGAAACGAATTATTAATATTGATTCAGATATTAAAATTGTTAGCAATGATAAAAGAAGGGATATTACTGAAAAATTAAAAAAATCAAACCAAGTGCTAATTCAGAAAAATATAGAGTTGGTAATTATTCCTAATGTAAAAGATAAAAGCGTTAGAGATGCAAGAGAGATTCTACATAAAATAGGAATCAAAACTAAGGTTGAAGGTTATGGTAGGGTAATATCACAATTTCCAGAAGCTGGAACAAAAGTGCCAAAAAATTCAATTTGTGATTTGGAAGCACATATATGATTCTAGATAATAAAAATATTGCAATTCTAGGATTAGGGATCAGCGGGTATTGGGCTGCAAAACTAGCTAGTTCTAGAGGTGCTAATGTTTTGGTATCAGATAGTAAAACAAATATTAATGATTTGTATACTGAGGAATTAAAAAATATGGGCGTCAATATAGAATTGGGTAATCATTCTAGCAAAATTCTCGATTCAGATTTGATTGTAAAATCACCTGGCGTACCAAATAATATAAAAATAATTGAAGATGCATTAGAAAAAGATATTAAAGTGATAGGCGAAATTGAATTTGCTTATCAATTATCGGATATAAAAATAATTGCTGTGACCGGAACCAATGGAAAGACAACTGTTGTAACAGCTCTCCATGGTGTTTTAAATCAAGGCCTCAATGTTCTAAAGGGTGGAAATATTGGCACACCATTTTCTCAGTTAGTTTTGGAAAATAGCTTATCTCAAAATCATAATTACGATTATGTAGTATTGGAAATATCAAGCTTTCAAGCTGAAGATATTATATCATTCAAACCAAATATTGCAATCATTTTGAATTTGTCTGAAGATCATTTAGACATACACGATACATATGATAGCTACAAAAATGCAAAATTAAATTTGTTTAAGAATATGGATAAGGAAGATTTTGCAATATATAATTTAGATGATAAAAATTTAAACCAATCTTTTGAAGATATAGCTAAAAAAACAAATGTAATGACATTTTCATATGGTCAAAACCAAGATATTCAATATAAAAACTTGAATCATGTTGCAGTTGCTAAAGTTGCATCATTATTAGATATAAACGAAGAATCAATTTTTAATTTTTTAAAAGACTTTAAAGGGTTGGAACATAGATTTGAAATTTTTAAACAAGAAAATAATATCACCTTTATAAATGATTCAAAATCTACAAATGGATTATCAATTGAATCAGCATTGTCAAATTGTATTGATTTAAAAATCAATAGCATCGTGTTGATTTTAGGCGGCAAATCTAAAGGAATTGATTATTCAAGCTATATCGATTCTTCATCAATAGATATCAAAATTGTTGCTTATGGAGAAGCTGCAGTTGAAATAAAAAATAAACTTCCTGAATATGGCGTTGATGTAATAAAAGATTTTACTGAAGCAGTTCATCATGCTATAAAAATATCTGAAGAATCTAGCTTCAACGGTGTTTTGTTATCACCAGGTTGTTCCAGCTTTGATCAGTTTAATAATTTTGAACATAGAGGTAATATTTTCAAAGATATAGTTGAGGAATACTACTCATGAAAATAAATATCAAAGAAAAGAAACAAGACAGATGGTTATTTTTCACTGTAATTTTCCTTGTTGGTTTTGGTTTAGCAGTATTATTTAGTGCAAGCTCTGTTGAATCTTTAGAATTAACCAATGGAGATTCTCCATTTTATTATTTCCTTAGACAATTTCTGAAAGTAGTGCCCGCTGTACTATTATTCTTGCTTATGTCTCGTTTCAATTATAAAAATTTTCAAAAATTAAAATTACCATGGATATTAATAGGAACATCTTTCCTCTTATTATTATATACAAAATTTCAAGGTTGTGGCGGAGATGCTTGCAGATGGATTTCTATTGGTCCAATATCATTTCAAACGTCTGATTTTGCACGATTTTCCATAATTATTTTCTTAGCTGATTATATTGATAGGCATTATAAGAACATGGATCAGTTTTTTACTGGAATTGTTTTTCCTGTACTTGTTGTATTGCCAATTGCTCTATTAATAATGATTCAGCCTGATAATTCCACAACTATCATATTAATGGGAATTGTTTTTTCAATGCTTTTTATTGGTGGTGCGAAATTAATGCAGTTTTTCACTACAATCTTATTAGGAGCAAGCTCCATGTTAATTTTTATCATCAACCAAAAGAGCTATGTTTTAAAGAGGATATTATCTTTTATTGATCCAACCAGTTCAGAAGCAATAGGATATCAATCAACACAGTCATTGCTTGCATTACAACAAGGTGGATTTTTAGGTAGAGGATGGGGTGATAGCGTTCAGAAACATCAATATTTACCAGAACCACATACGGACTTCATCTTTGCTGTTATTGGAGAAGAGCTTGGATTTTTGGCTGGTATAATTGTTATGCTTGCGTATATAATTATTTTCTACAGAATTATAAAAATTGCAAAAAATTCAAATGATATCTTTGGAATAATTCTATCAATTGGATTTGGATTAAGTATTACCTACTATGCTTTTGTAAATATTGGAGTTGTTATTGGAGTAATACCTGTAACTGGAGTTACGTTGCCTTTCATTAGCTACGGAGGATCATCTTTAATAACAAATTTATTAATGGTAGGCATTCTACTTAATATAAGTAGAGCTCAAAGAAAACTTCGTGTAAGAAAATGGAGGCTTCGTGTCAACTAGCCAAAATATACTTTTTTGCGGTGGAGGGACAGGTGGTCATTACTATCCACTAATGGCAATTAAACAAGAGCTTGATAAAAGTCTTAATAATAAAAAGATGTACTATATTGGATCAAAATATGGAATAGAATCAAAGAAGATATCTTTTGAAAATATAAAAAGTTTATTAATTCCAATTAGAGGATTTAATCGATCTTTCAGTGTTAAAAATTGTATAAAAAATTTCATTTTGATATTTCAATTATTATTTGGTTTTGCAAGAGTTTTAATTTTCTTTATAGTTAATAAACCAAGTTTGGTTATTGCAAGCGGAGGATATTCTTCTTTCTTGCCTCTCCAAATGGCAAAAATATTTAATATTCCATATTTCATACATGAACAAAATTCATTTCCAGGTATTGTAACAAGAATATTTGGCAAGAGCGCAAAAGTTGTATTTCTTGGGTTTGATAATGCTAAAAATTACTTAAAGAATACTAATACGATTTTTACTGGTAATCCTATACATATTAAACCTTTTATTGAGATAAATCTGAATATTGATTTTACTAAAAAAACACTACTAATTGTAGGAGGGAGTCAAGGTTCTGAATTTTTAAACCATCTAATATCTAATGGCATTGAAAAAGATATTATTCCTAACATTAATGTTATTTGGCTTGTTGGGGAGAATAATTTTGACAAATATAAAAAATACGAATCTGATTCAATTAAGATATTCTCATTTGTTGACAATATGCCGTATCTATATGATACTGCTAATTTAGTTGTATCACGCTCTGGGGCAATGACTGTATCTGAATTATTGCAGTTTAATAGGCCTGCAATCTTTATTCCTTTCAAGTTTGCTGCAGATAATCATCAATATTATAATGCAAAAACATTAACAGACAACTTATCATCTGTTGTTATAGAAGAAAAAGATGTTACTAGTGATTTGTTATTTAGGAAAGTTGATGAAATATTAAATAATGAAATAGTTTATTCTTCTATGATGAATAATATAAAAAATATTACTAAACCGGATTCTTTAACAATAATCAAAGAAAATATTTTGGAGCATCTGTATGCTAGCTAGTATAAAAAATATACATTTCATTGGTATTGGCGGTATTGGCATGAGTGGGATTGCAGAACTTCTTCATAATCAAGATTTTAATATTACTGGATCTGACTTATCAAAATCTTCTAATGTAGAAAGACTTGAAAAATTGGGTATTCAAATATCTATTGGTCATAGCGCAGAAAATATAAATGAATTAGACTTAGTTGTCTATTCTGATGCTATTCCAAAGGACAATTGTGAGCTGATAGAAACAAAAAAACAAAATATCCTATGTTATTCGAGAGCAAAAATGATTTCACAAATTGCAAAACTGAAAAGTTCTACAGTTGCTATTTCGGGTACTCATGGAAAAACAACAACAACATCAAT
>DEAO01000034.1:21747-35022 GCA_002348725.1 Fidelibacterota bacterium UBA2980
GGTGTTGTTAAATCAATAAATAGTAATTCAGTTTTAGGAGAAGGCGATGTTTTTGTTGTAGAAGCAGATGAATACAATAGAAGCTTTCTTGAGTTGAACCCTACGATTGCAGTTATAAATAATATTGATTTAGAGCACACAGATTGTTACAAGGATATAGATGATTTAAAAGAGACATTTTTACAATTTGCAAATTCTGTTCCATTTTACGGTGCTGTAAGCATATGCAAAGATTCAGAAAATGCCGCATCTCTTATTAATGATATTGATAAACCAATTTTTACCTATGGAATTCATTCAAAAGATGTTGATTTTAGAGCAGAAGATATTGTACAAAATAATGGGAATACCACGTTTACTTTAGTTGAAAAAAATCAAAAGCATCCAATATCCATGAAATTGCCAGGAGTGTATAATGTTTGGAATGCACTTGCAGCAATATCTGTTGCAAGAATAATGAATGTTTCAATAAACAAGATTATTAATAGCTTAGAAAAATTTGATGGAGTAAAAAGAAGGTTTGATATAATAAACAATGATGAATCTCTAATGGTTGTTGATGACTATGGACATCACCCTGTTGAAGTAGAAAGTGTAATAAAAGCTATAAAAGATAATTGGAATAGAAGATTGGTGGTAGCATTTCAGCCGCATCTATACTCGAGAACAGAGCAGTTTTTTAAAGAATTTTCAGAATCTCTTTTGCTAGCTGATTCTGTTCTGATAACTGAGATATTTGCATCTAGAGAATTGGATAATAATTCTATTAATTCGCAAATGATTGTAGATGAGATGCTAAGGTTGGGACATCAGTCTGTTATGCCTACTACATTAGAAAATTTAGTTGATGATGTGGAATCAGTTTATAAAAAAGGCGACATAATCCTAACAATTGGCGCAGGAAACATATGGAGATATTCAGATTTAATTAAAGAAAGATTAATATGATAGACCGTATAAAAGACTATATCAAAAATAATACTGAATCAAGAGTGCTTGTTGATGAGTTGATGAAAAATCATACCACATATGGTATTGGCGGACCTGTTGATTTATTTGTTTTGCCATCAAATAAAGAAGATTTGATTAAAGTTTTTGAAATAAGCAAAAAATATAATCAAGAAGTCAATGTTGTTGGTTCCGGATCTAATCTACTAGTTAGCGATAATGGCATAAGAGGTGTAGTCATATGTATTAAAAACTGTCTCAATAATTTAGATGTAGAAGACAATAAGATTTATGCAGAGTGCGGGGTAATGTTAGGCAAGCTTGTGAAACACTCTATTAAGAATAATCTAAAAGGATTAGAAAATCTTATTGGTGTACCCGGAACTTTAGGAGGAGCATTAATTATGAATGCTGGTGCTTGGGGTGGTGAAATTTCTAATTGTCTTGAAAGCGTAGAATTAATTGATCCAGATAAAAATAAGGTTATTAAACTTTCTAAATCTGAAATTGATTTTTCATATAGAAGTTCTTCTTTTAAGAATGGGAGCATACTTCTTTCCGCATTGTTTCATATGGATTATTCAGATAAAAAAATAATAGAAGATAGTTCAAAGATAGCTCAGTTCGGAAGAAAAGATACCCAACCTCTTAAATATCGTTCTGCAGGTAGTGTCTTTAAAAATCCATCAAAGGAAAACCCTGCCGGAATGTTAATTGATAAAGCTGGTTTAAAAGGTTTAACAATTGGCGGTGCACAGATTTCTGAAAAACACGCAAACTTTTTTATTAATAAAGAGAATGCAAAAGCTAATGACATGCTTATGCTAATAAAAAAAGCAAAAAATATGGTTAAGGAAAAATTTGATGTGGATATGAACTTGGAAGTTAAGTTAATGGGTTTTGAAGAAGGAGAGATTGATTCATTATGAAGTATTTTCAAAAAACATATCTAGAAATTTTGTTCTCTTTTATAGGGCTGGGCACAATGATCTTCTTTGCTGTTCAGTGGGCAGCATTTAACGATGTGTTTATGATTAAAAATGTTGAAATAAATGGCGTACAGTATTTTGATGATAGTTCTTTAGCTTCGTACAAAAATGATATCAAAGGTAATCATATCATGTTTTTTGATTTGAAATCTTACAAAGATCAAATTGAGTCTGTTGCATATGTTAAAGACTGTAAAATATCCCGAACATTTCCTGAAACAATTAATATTGTTATATATGAAAGAGAACCTCTTGCTATAATTAATTCAACTGATTTAATTATGCTAGATGTAGATGGTATATGCTTACCAGTTGAAGAATATGGCACTATATCTTTACCAATACTATCAAACTTTAAAACTAACGAAGAATTATATCCATCAGGAGAAAAAACAAAATCATCAAATGTTATTAAATCCATTAACGTTATTAAATACTCAAAAAGAAATTTTAATCGTTTGTATGAAGATATATCGGAGTTTGTTTTTAATGATAGTAATGAATATGAAATAATCCTTAAGAATGGAAAAACAAAAATTTTGCTTGGTTCAAATAATATTCTTAAAAAAATAGATTATTTAAAAGCGTTTGATAATGCTTTACCAGCTGATAAAGATTTTAATATTTATAAATATATAGATCTTAGATATAAAGATCAGATAGTAGTAAGAGAGAGAAGAGTATGAGTGGACAAATATATGTAGCTTTTGATTTAGGTTCTTTTAGTATCAAAGGAGCTATGGCAAAAGTCAATCAAGATAAAGAGTTAGAAATTCTATCTATAAAATCTATTAAGAGCAGAGCTGTGGAATGTGGAACTATTGTAGATAAAGAACAATTGGTTAATGATTTAGATTTTTTGATAAAATTTATTGAAGATGAATCAGGTCATAATATCAAAGAAGCTATTGTTTCAGTATCAGGAAATACAGTTAAATCTGTTAATTCATCAACTAGAAGCAGAATAAAAGATAGCACGGATTTTAAGATTGATAAAGAGACAGTAAACAAAATTTTAGCCCAATGTTCTGATTTGCAAATATCTGCAGGAAGGCAAGTAGTTCATAATATAGAAAGAGGTTTTATTATAGATGGTTCGCCGCTAATTCGAAATCCTATTAACAATATTGGAGAGATTATCGAAGCAAGGTCTCATGTAGTTCATGTGCAAGATTTTAATCTTAATCAGATTAAGACTTGTTTCGATGATGATTTTTCAATTGAAGTCGATGCAGTTTTTGATGGATTAGCATCATCTTATGCCAATGTATCAGAAGATGATAAAGATCTTGGAGTTGTATTTGTTGATATAGGATCAGACAAAACTAACGTTGTTATATATAAAGACAGATATATAATGCATTCAAAAGTGATTCCTATCGGTTCTCATTCTGTTACTAAAGATTTAGCAACAATGTTTAATGTTTCAATTGACGATTCAGAGGAAGTTAAAAGAAAACATGTTTCTGCATTATCAAAGTTAGCAGATATTGCATCCAATTTTGAGTTGTCAATTAGTGAAGATACATTAAAAAAACAACTCAACCAGAAAGAAGTGTCTGAAGTTGCAGAAGCAAGATTTAAAGACATTATAGATAAAGTAAGAAATGAAATTAGAATTACAGGTGAAAAAATATCTGAATTTGGTTCAGGGATTAAAATTACAGGTGGTGGTTCTAATGTAAAGAATCTTGATTTGCTTTTTAAAGAATATTTAGAGGATCTGGAATCAGAAAATCCAGAGAATAAAGATGTCAGTATAAAGTGTGAATATCTTCCAATAAAAGATATCACTTTTAAAGAAAATTTAGAGGATAGAAGAGAATATGCAACATTAATAGGTCTACTAAAGTGGCCTGTTTTAAATGTTGAAAAAGATGATCCTCTCATTGGTGTTAAAAAATCATTTACAGAAAATTTTTCCAATATCTGGAAAGGTTTTTTTGAATAATAAAAGGAGAAAATATGTTATTTGAATTTGAAGCTATACAAGACCAAAAAGCTAAGATTAAAGTGCTAGGAGTCGGTGGCGCTGGAGGTAATGCAGTTAATCGAATGATTACATCAGGTATGGAAGGCGTAGAATTTATTGCAATCAATACTGATATACAGGACTTAGATAAAAACCATGCTGAAACAAAGATGCAAATAGGTAAAGATTTAACCAAAGGTTTAGGTGCAGGAGCAAAGCCAGAGGTTGGCAAGAAAGCAATGTTAGATGATCAAGAGCGTGTTCAATCATTGGTTGCTGGATCTGATATGGTATTTGTTACTGCTGGGATGGGAGGCGGTACTGGTACAGGCGCTGCTCCTGTTGTTGCAAAGATGTGTAAGGACTTAGGTATCCTTACAGTTGCCATTATTACATTGCCCTTTAAATTTGAAGGGGCAAAAAGAATGTCAAAAGCATTAAAAGGAGTTAGTTCAATAAGAAATTTTTGTGATACGCTTATTGTGATTCCAAATGAAAAACTCTTGTCGGTAATTGAAAAAGATACCCCTGCAGAAGATTCATTTAAAATGGCAGATTCAATACTATTGAATGCTGCACAAGGAATATCAGATCTGATTAATGAGCGAGGACAAATTAATCTAGATTTTGCTGATGTAAATACAGTAATGAGAGGCATGGGTGATGCATTAATGGGTTCAGGTACCGCCAGCGGAGAAGAAAGAGCTGTATTAGCTGCACAGCAAGCAATATGTAGCCCTCTTTTAGAAGCTCAATCAATTCGTGGAGCAAGAGGAGCAATTGTGAGCATACGAGGTGGAGAAAATATGACCCTAGATGAACTTGGTGCTGCCACAGAAATTATATATGAAGAAGCTGGAAAAGATGTGAATCTTAATTTTGGCTATGTAGTTGATCCAAGCATGAAAGATGAGTTAAAAGTTACTGTAATTGTAACTGGCTTTGATTCAAGGCCAATCGAACAAACAAATGATTCAAGAGATGTTATGGATAGAAATTACAATCGAGAAAGTGAAGAAATAATGGATGCAATGCACACTCCATTACATGAAGAACAAAATGCAGGACCTGTTTCTTCAACACTTAATGAAGAAGATAATGAATCAGAAAATATTGATGATGCACCAACGCTTGTCTTTGGAGAGTTTAATCAAGATAATAAACTAGAAATTGAATCTGATTCAGAGTCTGATGAAGTGCCTGCTTTTATAAGAAGACAGAATCAATAATTTGGTTGGCTACCGATAAAAGGGAGAGGGGCTCTTAACTATATTAGCTTTGAGCCCCTCTTTAATATTCTTTTGCTATATATATTTTCATCTATAAATTCGCTTTTATGAATAATCTTTGGGAAGATGTAAAAAAGACTGTTTCTGAATGGAGCGTGGTTGCTTCTGAAAAGGCAGAAGAATTTACTCATAATAGTAAACTTCGTCTTGATATTCTCCAGTTAGAAAGGAAGCTTTCTAGTATGTATGTAAAGTTAGGTCTTTATGTATTTAATAAAACCAAAGACAAAAATGTTCTTAGTTTTGTAGGCGACAAACGCTATATATCTTTAATTGATAATGTTGTTGATATTAAAAAGAAGATTAAAGATAAAAAGAATGAAATTGATAACCCAGATGATGAAGAGTTTGATTCAACAGAAAATGTTTCTAATCAGGATCAGGAATAATTATGAGCAATAAGAAACCATTTTCTATTCATTATCTTTCTTCTAAAAGACTACGTCAGATTAATTTTTCGATTAGAGATTTTGCTTTATTTTTTGTCTTTTTGTTAATTATATCTGTGGGAATTAATTATTATTTATCTATTAATTTTTCAACTGATTATTATAAAGACAAAATAGAACAGGCAGAGCAAGAATATTCTGATGTATCTCAAGAACTATTAGATAAAATCAATAAGATGGAAAGAGAATTGGCTTTATTAGAAGAAAAAGATAGTGAAATGAGAACTTATGCTGCGTTACCTCCGCTTGATGAAGATATTAAAGTGATGGGTACTGGAGGTTCAGAAGAAGAATTAAATGAAGACGATTCTTCAACAATATTAGACAAATTAAGAAATACCATTGATTCTCTTTCTTATACTTTAGATGCACAAAAGAATAGCTACGATATTATTTTTAACAAAATTAAATCCAACGAAACAATGTATCGCCATATTCCATCTATTATGCCTGTAGAAAGTGCATATTTAGGTTCGCAATATGGATATAGAACTGATCCTATAGATGGAAAAAGAAGAATGCATCGTGGACAAGATTTTGCCGTAAATCTTAATACCCCTGTACTTGCAACAGGTGACGGTGTTGTTACCAAAGCTCAATATGATTCTGGCTGGGGACGTTATGTTAAAATTGATCATGGTTATGGATACGAAACTATATATGCTCATCTTTACAAGATTAATGTCAAAAAAGGACAAAAGGTTAAACGTGGAGATGTCATAGGTAAATCAGGTAATAGCGGTAGAGCCGCAGGATTCCATCTTCATTATGAAGTACATAAAAATAAAAAAGTAGATGATCCTAAAAAATATTTTTTCCTTGGCTATATTAAATAATGCTTCAATCTAATTCAAAAATCAAATCCTACGCCCTTGAGACATATGGGTGCCAGATGAACGTTGCTGATTCAGAGCTAGTTGATGGAATTCTAAAAGATATTGGACTAAAAAAAACTGAAGATTTAAATAACGCGGACGCTATTTTTGTTAACACATGTGCAATTAGAGAAAACGCAGAAAAGAAAATTCATTCCCGTTTAGGAAATTTTTACAAGCTGAAACAAGAAAAGCCACATTTAATTATTGGAGTTTTAGGGTGTATGGCACAAAATTTGAAGAATGACTTACTAAAAAATAAACCATATGTTGATATTATTCTTGGTCCAGATTCCTATAGAAATCTTCCTAAATTAATGAATCGTCATATGATGGAAAAAGATAGTATTGTAGATACAAAACTATCAAGATATGAAGTATATGAAGATTTGTTTCCAAAGAGAAATAAAGGTATTAATGCATGGGTTTCTATTATGCGAGGTTGTGATAAATTCTGTTCTTTTTGTATTGTTCCTTTTACTAGGGGAAGAGAAAGAAGTAGAAGCGTTGAAAGTATTGTTACAGAGGCGAAAAAAGCTGTTGACCAAGGTTTTGTTGAAATAACTTTATTAGGACAGAATGTTAATTCATACAAACATGAAAAAAATTCATTTGCTGAATTATTGTTAGCGGTTTCTGATATTAATGGAGTTCAACGCATACGCTACACATCTCCTCACCCTCAGGATATTAATGTTGAATTATTAGAAGTAATGGGTTCAAGAAAAAATATTTGTAACTATGTACATTTTCCTATGCAATCAGGCTCTAATGATATATTAAAACGAATGAATCGAACATATACTAAGGAACATTTTCGCTATATGGCTGATAAAATAAGAGAAATAATGCCTAATTGTGGATTATCAACCGATATTATTGTAGGATTTCCAGGTGAGACGGATAAAGATTTTGGAGAAACATTGGATTTAATGAATAAGATAAAGTTCAACTCTGCATTTACATTTAAATATTCTCCTAGACCTTATACAAAGGCAGAACAATTTACTGATCAAATTGATGAACAAATAAAGAAGAATAGACTTGATAAACTTATTACTCTTCAAAGAGAACATACTCTCGAATTGAATTCCAAGAAAATTGGCAGTATTGAACATGTATTGATAGAAAAAGAGAGTAAAAAATCTTCTAATCATTGGGCCGGGAGAACAGATTCGAATGAATGGGTGATTTTTGAAAAGAAATCAAGTAATATCAAAGATATAGTTCCAGTAGAAATTGTCAATGCAACTGGAGTAATTTTACATGGTAAAGAAATGGTTGGTGCTTAATGTTTAGATTGTTAAAAATTTTATTTTTTCTCACATTCCTTGCTGGAACATTTTTCCTATTTGATAGAAATAGCGATCCAATCAATATTTATTTCTTTAAAGGTGATCCTATCGTAGCTCCAGGTTATCTCATCATAATTATTTTTGTGATGATTGGAGTATTATTGGGATATATAATTTCTTTGCGCAACCTAATTTCATACAGATCTGAGATGTCTTCTTTAATTAAAAAGAATAAAGAAATCTCTGATGAGCTTGATGGTTTGAGAAATGTAGCTGTTGGCGAAGAATTCAATTTTAATGATAAGGAATAGTTATCTTGGAGATAACGTATCTTGTTCCCTTAATAGTAGTTATCTTAGTCATTGTTTTTCTAATTAATACTAGAAAATCGAAACAGCCCACTAATGTTGAAGTTTATAATAAAGCGTTGAAAGCTATTATTGACAATAATCAGGAACGAGCGTTTCAGATTCTTAAAGATTTAATTCAGAAAGATTCTAACAATTCTGAAGCATATTTATTACTGGGAAACCTACTAAGAGATAGAAATATTGAGAAAGCACTTAAGATTCATCAAAGTATTATTGTGAGACCTGGGCTTTCAAAACAAATAAAAATTCAAGTGCATCAAGCGTTAGGGTTGGACTATATAGAAATGGGCAACACAATTAGAGCAGAAGATGAATTTAAGAATATTATCAGCTTAGATTCTAAGAATGTATGGGCACTCACTATGTTAAAGAATATTGCTATTGAAAATGAATTATGGAATCAAGCTTTAGATTTAGAGAAAAAGCTAATTAAATATCAATCCAAATCGCAGGATGAAGAATCAAGATTGAATTACTTGATTGCAATGGATCACAAACAGAAAAACAATAAAGATCAATATGTTTCTTTCCTTGAAAAGAGCGTTAATTCTGATAATCCATATTCTCCTTCATATTTAGAGCTTGCTAGAGCCTATTATGAAAGTGGAGGTATTAATTTTGTCAATTTAGCAGCAAAGAATTTCATTTTATATGCACAAGCAGAGCCGCAAACTAGCATTGAGACATTTAAAGAGATTGAGAACATGTTGTTTGACCAGAATCGATTTAACGAAATGGAAAAATTATACCAAGAAATACTTTCTAATTCTTTCAATGCATATGTATTTAACCGTTTAATTGATATTTATCTTGAAAAAAATGATAAAGACGCTGTTACAGATTTGATAGAGAAGCACAAAAATGAAAAATCTTATATTATTAAGCTAAATCAGATGAAACTTGATACGGATGATATTGATTTAAGAAAATCTTTATCTGAGGTCTGTAACAGTATTGTTATTCAATAGTAATGAAAATTATTAAAAAAATCTTTTCTGTATTCCTATTTATACATCTTTGTTTTGGTCAAAATTCCGATTCAAGCGTTCTTTATCAAAAAGCAATTAACACAGTTGATGGAGATACAGCTTTAGAAATATATGATCGGATAATTCAAATGAATGATAAATCTGATTATTATTGGTTGTCAGTATTAAAAAAAGCGGAGTTGAATTATGCCATTGGTTCTTATATTAAATCTTCTAACTTGCTTAAAGAGTTTAATCTTAATGCTCCTAGACATTTGGTTACAGATGTATCAAAATCATTATTATATCAAGCATTAGTTGCAAGCGGGGATAGTAAAGCTGCAAAAGAATATGAAAGAAAAATTAATAAATCTGTTTCATCTAAAAAAACAAAGAAAAACAGTGTTTGGTTTATACAATTTGGCGCATTTGAAAACAAAGAGAATGCTAAAATTTTAAAAGAAACACTAAATGAAACTGGAATATCAGATATACAGGTAAATCAAGTGTTTAATCGCGGAAAAACAACGTATTATGTTCGTAGTAAAGCATTTAATTCTTACGCATCTGCAAGTAAAAAAGCATCTCAGCTAAAGAAATATGATGATTTTACGTTTGCGATAGTAGGATATTAATTTTTACTTACTAGCAGTTCTATATAGCCAAAAAAGTATACATCCTAGAATGGCAATTCCAACTATATCATTCAACGGACTTGGCAGCCCATAATCTGGCCAGTAGTTTTTATCGAAGAATAATGGGATAGCAATAAAGATTGCCATTAATGCTTCTCCTGTAATTAATCCAGACGCAATAAGCAATCCATTATCTTTCCCTTTTTGAGAAGAAATCTTGTTAGCATAATGATTAAGCATACCACCAATAAAGATTGGGAATGTTAATTCAATTGGAAGGTAAATACCGATTGCAACCGCTAAGATTGGCACTCTGAAATCTGATCCTCTTTTAAGTTGATACTGATCTAATAAGATAATTAAAACTCCAATCACTGCTCCTGCATAAATCATGGCCCATTCTAAGTCTCCAGCAAACACACCTTTAGCAACATTTGTCATAAGAACTGCCTGTGGTGCAGGTAAATCAGGGCCACCAATACCATATGCTTCATGTAGAAGAATTAGCACTATTCCTAAGCTCATTGCTGCACTGACTACTCCAACAAGTTGCATTAATTGCTGTTTCCAAGGCGTTGCTCCTACAATATTACCTGTTTTTAAATCTTGTAAGTTATCTCCACCAATTGCCGCAGCACAACATACTACAGAACCAATTAAAATAGCTGCTGCTGCTCCTTCAGAAGACCCTGTACTAAAGAATGTAACAATCAATAGCGAACTGAATAGAATGGTAGCAATTGTTACGCCTGATATAGGATTATTAGATGACCCAACTACTCCAGCCATATATGCTGCAACCGCTGAAAATAGAAACCCAAAAATACACATAATTAATGATAGAATAATAGCTGAACCCCAAGATGGAATAATACTAAAATAGGTAAGGCACATAGGTACTAGTAAAGCAAGCACACCTATGAAAACATAGTTAATTGGTAAATCTCTTTCTTCAAGCGCAATATTGTCTGAATCTTCTTGCAAAGTCTTTAAGCTTAGGCTGATACTTTCAATAAGTGGTTTTGCAAGTTGCATGATAGACCAAATACCTCCAACTACCATAGCACCTACGCCTAAATAACGGATCTTAGTATTCCAAATTGTACCAGCGGCATCCCAAGCTGACCCTTCATATCCATTCATATATGAATAAATTGGAATTGCTACCGCCCAAGAAATTAATCCTCCAGAGAAAGCTAGTATACCAATATTCCTTCCCACAATATAACCAACACTAATCAGAGAAGGAGAAAGGCTAGATCCCATTCCAAAAATTGCACCACCAATTGCTTTTGCACCACCAATTGCACTGGACCAAATTCCAAATGCGAGATCTCCAAGTTTTACAACTCCTCCAACCAAAGCAGATAATCCAATCATTTTTAAGCTATCTTTTGACTTTTCTGGATCAGATTCATGTCCTGTTTCTAATACTTTTGCTGTTGCAACTCCTTCTGGGAATCTTAATTTTGCTTTTAATATTAAAGCACGTCTTAGTGGCACAGTAAATAGTGCACCAAGCACACCACCCACCATAGCAATCTTTGTCACTTCCCAGTAATCAACACTTTCCCAATATCCAATGAGAAGTAAGGCAGGAATAGTAAAAATAACTCCAGCTGCAAGTGATTCTCCTGCAGATGCTGCAGTTTGAACAATGTTATTTTCTAAAATATTTGAATTTTTAAATAAGCGTAATATTCCCATTGACATAATTGCTGCTGGAATAGATGCAGAAATAGTCATTCCTGCGTACAGACCTAAATAAGCCATAGCAGCAGAAAGAACAATGGAAAGACCGATGCTTAAAAAAATTGCTTTGACAGTTATTTCATTATTCATAATATCAGCAGCAACTTACAAACTTTTAATTTTTATAAACAATATGAAAAAGAAATTAATCTCGTTGATCACTTTATCTGCTTTGATAATGGCAACTTTTGAAGGTTATCATCATCATGAGCTTGATATCAACGATCAATATGCTTGTAATCAAGAATGTATAGATGTTGCAAATGATGATCATTCACATGATTGTGATTTCTGTAAATTTGGTTTTACCAAGTATACTCCTAGTGCAGATAATTTTTTAGAAAATGATACGCATTCAAACTATTTCTATTTAAATAGTTTAAACTTTGTTTCCTATAAGTCTGTTCACGGAATTCCAAATAAATCTCCACCTACAGCTTAGCAACTTATATTTTTGTTAAACTAATTTTTCTAAGGAGAAAAAAATGAAAAATTTTATTTTATTATTATTAATTACGAGCTTTACATATGCTCAATCGACGCTTTCAGGTTTAGTCGTTGATAAAGAAACCAATCTTCCATTAGCTGATGCTAATGTTGTTCTTTATGGCGGGGATGAATGGGCCAATATTGGTGGTACAAGCACTGATGCGAATGGCCAATTTTCACTTGAAAATATTCAGATGGAAGGAGATTTAAAAATTTTAGTAAAAGTTATTGGTTATACTGATGACACTAGAATGGTAACATTAGGTAATCAATCCAACCTTTCACTAAAGTTTGAATTAATCCAAACATCTGTCGCTCTTAAAGAAATTGAGGTTTATTCCTCTCTTCGAAAGGTAAATGAAGGTGATTTAACTAGTTCAGCAATCATATTTAGTGATGAGTTGAAAACTAGACAAGGACAACATTTCAGTGACTTAATACAGAAGGTTCCAAATCTAAATTATGCAGGTGGTACTTCTAGACCTAGATATTTTCAAATTAGAGGAGAAGGAGCTGTTAGTAGATATGGTGACCAAGGACCTCCAAGTACTTATGTTGGATTAGTCTTAGATGGCATGGACTTATCTGAACTGGGTATGATTACACCTCTTTTTGATATGCAACAAGTAGAAGTATTAATGGGTGTTCAAACTAGTTTATTTGGTGCAGCAGCATCTTCCGGTTTGATTAATTTCAAAACCAATGATCCAACAGATAAAAAAGAAGGGTATGTTATGACTCAGCTTGGTTCATACAATACTTTTACAAATGGAATTGTTTATAATACTCCATTGGCAAACGGTTGGAACTTAAGACTGGTAGGTCACTCAAATGTTTCAGATGGATATAAAGATAATGTTACTTTAAAGGGTAATAGATCAGCAAGTAAAGATGAAACATCATTTAGAGCTAAACTGTTAAAAAAAGGTGATAAGCTTACTCAGAAGTATACAATGATTAACTCTGATTTTGACAATGGGTATGATAACTGGGCACCAGATAATAATACTGACCATATCACATACTCAGACAATCCAGGAAAAGATAGTCAAAAATCGCAGATATTTATAGCTGATTACACTTATGATGTTGGCGGGGGTATTCTTGACTTCAATGTTGGTATGTCAAAAAATGAAACATTACATAGCTACGACTCAGACTGGGGCAATTATGATTTTTGGCTCGGGTATGAAGATCATGATGACCATGGTGATGATGACCATGGAGACGATGATCATGGAGA
>DEAO01000034.1:35336-37804 GCA_002348725.1 Fidelibacterota bacterium UBA2980
GATCATGGAGACGATGACCATGGTGATGATGACCATGGAGATGACGACCACGATGACGATCATGGAGACGACCATGATGATGATCATCATGATGAACACATCGAATTTGATGCTAGTACTTATGATTTCTTTGATTCATTTGAAAGAGATATTGATACAAGAACTGTAGACTTCAGATTAAGATCAAATCCTCTTGATGACAATAAGATTGAATATGTAATTGGATTATATCAATCTAATTATGAAGAAAAAACTAACGCTGCAGGATATCTCTTTGGAGGTTCTTCTACAGCTTTATCTTCTGGATATGATATTGTCACAAAAGCTGCATATGGTGAGTTTGCATATAATTTCAGAAATGATTCATCACTTTCTTTAGCTTTTAGAACAGAAGCGAGAGATATGACATATGATGATGTTGATAATCCAAGTGCAAGTTTTGATATCATGGGTGATTTTCAAAATTCATATAAAATCGCTTATGAGCTCCATCCAAATCAAAATCTTCACTGGTTTGCATACTATGCTAAAGGGTATCATCCTGCAGGCATAAATCAAAATCCATATTTAGATGACGATGAAAAAACATATGATGCAGAAATATATCATGATATTACCACTGGATTAAGATGGTATACTGATAATATAAAATTATCAACTTCTCTATTTTATTTAGAGCATGATGGCCATATTTATGAAACAAGTGAACAATTAGATCCAATGAATCCTAATGCGTTTGCTTTCTTCAAGAAAAATGCTGACTCAGGCTATGAATATGGTTCTGAATCAAGCGGTGAATTTAGACTAAGTGATAAATTTACTATTAGTGCTACTTTAGGATTATTGAGTTCTGAAGTTGAGTTTGGACATCATGATGAGCATGGCGATGAACATGGAGATCATGATGATCACGGAGACCATGATGACGACCATGATGATGATCATGATGACGATCATGGAGACGACCATGATGACGACCACGATGATGATCACGGAGATGACCATGATGATCACGGAGACCATGATGACCATGAAGGTCATGAAGGTCACGCTCATGGTAAAAAAGCTCATTCTCCAAACTGGAATTACAGTTTATCATTTAACTATAATTTCACTAAAAACAACTCTTTGATGATTGAGATTTCAGGAAAAGATGGATTTATATTTGATTCTGCACATGATGAATATGAATCAGATCCATACCATCTATTGAATGCATATTATTCTCATTCATTCAATAAAGTTAATTTAGGATTCTATGCAAAAAATATCCTTGATGAATCTTATGCAGATAGAGGATTTATTTTTGCCTTAGAACCTCCATTTGAAGAAAAACTATATAAGTCTTTTGCACCTCCAAGAGAGCTTGGCGTGTCATTAACTTATAGTTTCTAAGCTTCTATTTTCATAACTTAGCGGGGTTATCCCGCTAAGTTATGAGTCTTTCAAAAAACAATAAAAAACGACTATTTATCATTGATGGATATGCAACTTTATATCGAGCACATTACGCTTTAATAAAGAATCCATTAACAACTACGGCTGGCCTTGAAACAAGTGCTGTATTTGGTTTTGCAAATCAGGTATTTCAATTGCTGGAAGAAGAAAAACCTGATTATATTGTTGCTGCCTTTGATTCAAAAGGAAAGAACTTTCGACATGAGCTTTATGAACAATATAAAGCCAATCGATCTGTCATGCCTGATGAAATCCAACTACAGCTTCCATATCTATGGGAACTATTGGATGGAATGAACATTCCAGTATTACGAAAGGAAGGGGTAGAAGCAGATGATATTATTGGAACAGTTGCTAAAATGTGTGAAAAAGATGACTTACAATGCAATATTGTAAGTGGAGATAAAGATTTTATGCAGCTCATTAATGATAAAACTTTATTATATGCACCTCAAGCAAGAAGAAAAGAAAAAGAAATCTTTGATAAAGATAAAGTTGTAGAAAAATGGGGCGTTGGACCAGAACATATTATTGATTTGCTTGGATTGATGGGTGATAGTTCCGATAATGTACCAGGTGTCCAAGGCGTTGGACCTGTTACTGCAAAGAAATTGATACTAGAATTTGGTTCTATTGAAAATATCTATGATAATATTGATCAGATCCCAAATGAAAAGCTTAAAGAAAAGTTATTGGCAGATAAAGACAATGCTTTATTAAGTAAAAAGCTTGTAACAATTTTATTAGATGTACCTGTTGATGCTTCTATTGCTGATTTTGAGCGTAAAGAAGTAGATAAAACAAAATTAGAATCCATATTTAAAGAATTAGAGTTTACTGGACTGCTTAAAAAGATTGGCGGTGATGCTGATGCACCAATCAAAACCACAGAACGCAAAAAAGAATACGATTTAATCACAACTTTGAAACGTCTTGAAGAATTTGCAGGCTCTATTAAAGAAGGAGAGTGGCTATCAGTAGATTTAGAGACTACATCTGTCAATCCAATG
>DEAO01000017.1:0-5737 GCA_002348725.1 Fidelibacterota bacterium UBA2980
AAGATTTAAAACCGAATAATGCTGGTATAGGAGGATTAATTAAGAAGGGAGATGAATTGGTATATTCTTTCTCTGAAAATATTGGAATTCGCACAAATAACGAGGCTGAATATTCAGCATTAATTCAGGGAATTAAAGCATGTTTAGATCATAAAATTTATCATGTGAATATATTTTCTGATAGTGAACTAATTGTAAATCAAGTTAATGGAAAATATAAATTGAAAGATTCTAAAATGATTAAACTTCATGCTGAAGTGACAAAATTATGTTCAGAGCTAGAATCTTGGACGATATCTCATGTTCCAAGGGAACAAAATGAAGAAGCTGATCATTTGAGTAAGCTAGGATTAAGAAAATAAATATAATCAATAGGGAGAATATTTTATAAATTGCATTTATGAAATTTTTAGAAAAAATAAAGAGCAGTTTTGAGTGGGTTAGCGGAGATATTGCTATCGACTTAGGAACTGCAAATACACTGATATGGCTTGCGGGAAGAGGAATTATAGTCAATGAACCATCAATTATTGCAAAATCGACGAAAACAAATGAAGTTCTAGCAGTTGGAAATGAAGCAAAAGAAATGCTAGGGAAGACACACCAAGGCATAGAAACAATACGACCGTTAAGAGACGGCGTAATCGCAGACTACAATGCTGTAGACTCTATGTTGCAAGGATTTATTAGGAAAGTAAATTTAAATCGTCTTACGAGGCCAAAAATGGTAATATGTGTACCGTCTGGCGTTACTGAAGTAGAAAGAAGAGCTGTTAAAGATTCAGGTGAAAAACAAGCTGCTAGAGAAGTATTTCTAGTTGACGAGCCTGTTGCAGCTGCAATCGGTATTGGTCTTGATATTAGTAAACCTGTAGGCAATATTATTGTTGATATCGGTGGAGGTACTACAGAAGTAGCAGTTATTTCTTTAAATGGTGTAGTAACAAAGAAAGCAATTAGAGTTGCTGGAGATGAAATGGATGAATCTATTATACAATGGTTTAGAAATGAGCATAAGCTTGAAATTGGAGAACAAACTGCAGAAGAGATTAAAATATCTGTTGGTTCTGCAATGAGAGTTCGCTCAAAAAATATTCTAGTAAAAGGTAGAGATTTAGTGTCAGGTATTCCTAAAACTATAGAAGTTCGATCTGATGAGATTAGACAAGCTTTAAAAGATCCTGTAACCAGAATTGTAGAAGTTATAAAACAAGCATTAGAAGATACTCCACCTCAATTATCCGCAGACATTGTAGAAAGAGGCATTATTCTAGCTGGTGGAGGTTCAATGTTAACGGGGCTTGATCAAGTTTTAAGAGAAAAGACTGGGGTTCCTGTTAACGTAGCTGATGAACCGCACTTAAGCATTGTAAAAGGATGCGGCATGATTATCGAAAACCTTGAAAAATACAAACATGTCCTCTGGTAATAATGATTGGCGCCAGATTATTTAATGATAAAAACGTACCTTTATTTACTCTATTAATCTGTATTTTTTTATCACTTGCTTTAATCTTTTCAGATTCAAACGAAAAAGTACAATCTTTTAGAATTTCTATAACAAAAAACTTTTCTTTTTTATATCAGCCATTTAACTGGATTGATAATCAATCTTTTTTATTAAAAAAAATTGAAGTTCTTTCTTCAGAAAACTTAAAATTAAACCTTGAAAATGAGCTTTTATCTTCAAATAAAATAGAAAATGATTATTTACGAGAATTTCTCAACTTTCAAGACAGAGAGAAATATAAATTTGTTGGATCAGATGTTATTTCAAGAGGGAATACTTCTAATTTAAATACTATTCTAATTGATACAGGATTTGAGAGCGGAGTTAAAAAGAATAATCCAGTTTTATCGTCAAGAGGCGTTGTTGGAAAGATTATCGCTTCTTCTGCAAATACTTCTGTTGTACAACTTATTAGTGATGGGAATTTTAGGCTTAGTGTAAGAGTAATGCCATCTGAGTCAGAAGGAATCTTGCGTTGGAGAAGCAATACAATTTGTGAGATATTTGAGGTAAAGAAAACGTCTGATATTAATATTGGAGACTCAGTGGTAACATCGAACTTAAGCACTTATTTTCCTCCTGACCTTCCTATTGGAAAAGTGATAAGTATACATGACAAATCAGATAGTTTTAATAAGGTTGTCCGATTAGAGCTCCACTCTGACTTATCTAAATTAAATCAATTGTTTGTTATAATTGAAGGAGATAACCAATAATGTTATTTTTTCAATATTTTTTAATATCTGTTTTATTGCAATTGCTTTTCTCTGAATTGCTTACTATTAATGGTTTTCAGCCAAATATTGTATTGCTCTTTGTTATTTTATCGCAAATGCCCGAATCCAATACATCTAAAGCGGTATTAATAGGGTTTGTCACAGGTCTGTTTTGTGATTTAGTTTTGTTTACCGGTTCATACATTGGTCTTTCAAGTTTAGTATTTTCTATTTGTGCATTTATGTCCTCTAGAATTCGTTATAATTTTGTATTTCGCAATTTTGATTCATATTGGATCCTTACTTTGCTTGTTGGTATAGCTATTTATTGTCTATTTAGATATGATTTTCTCTTTTTCAGCAATTTCTTTCTTTTCTTAAGAAATTTTTTATTGATATCATTGTATTCTGTTCTTGTTTCTTATATTCTTGTGAAGATTTTATCATTAAGGAAGGTTGTATTGAATGCTTAAAATCGATAATAAGGCTGATATATACACCTATAGAGTACTTTTTTTATTTTTATGTTCTTTAATGGTAGCTTTAATAGGTAGATATTACTATTTGCAAGTTATCGAATATGATAGACATTTTTCTAAATCTCAAATAAACCGTGTTAAAGCAGTTACAACCTACGCATCAAGAGGGTTGATTTTTGATCGTAATGGAGAATTGCTCGTTGATAATTATCCAACATATGTTCTGACAGTTATTCCATATAAATTAGATGACAAAGAGAAATCTTTTAAAGAGTTATCATCAATTTTAGACACTGAATTTGATGAACTAAACCGTAGATACAAAAAATATTATAGAGGGAGAATGTTGCCTACTATTATTGCGAAGAATCTTTCTTTTCAACAGATCTCTGAGATTGAGGAAAGGAAACTTGAATTTCCCGCATTTGAATATCGCCCGTTTAATGAGAGAATATATCCATCTTCTTTCAGTCATTCTCATATTTTGGGATATCTTAAAGAAGTAGATAGAGAAACTGTTCCGTCACTTGATAAAAGTTTGCTATATAGAGCTGGAGAGTTGATTGGTTGGCAAGGAGTAGAAAAACAATATGAAAGAGAATTGAGATACTCTAAAGGTGTTAGCTATTTAGAGGTTGACACCTATGGAAGAGAAGTTTTTGAACTAGAAGATGGAAAGGTTGTTGCTCTTCCTGGAGAAAATCTTTATTTATCAATTGATTCAGGTTTACAACAGTTCACAAAGGATTTGTTAGAAGGTCAAAAAGGGTCCGTAATTATGTCTCATGTAAACACTGGTGAAATTTTGGCAATGGTAAGTAGCCCATCATACAATTTGGATATATATAGAGGAACAACCTCTGAGGAAGACTGGGACAATATTCTTAAAAATCCTGATAAACCTTTATTGAATCGGTCTGTATCAGGTTTATACCCTCCTGGATCTCCTTTTAAATTGATCACAACTTTTAATCTGTTAGAAAACAATCTTATTGCGAATTCTGATTCAGTTATGTGTTCAGGATTAAAAGAGTATGGAGGAATAGAAAGAGGATGCTGGAGAGAAGATGGTCATGGATTTATTGATTTGACTAAGGCTATTTCAGAATCATGTAATATTTATTTTTATGAAAAAGTTCAGCTAGTGTCCTTAAAAGATTGGATATCAACTGCAGAAATTTTTGGATTTAATCAAATAACAGATATCGATCTTCCAACTGAGAAGATAGGTATAATTCCCGATAAAGATTTTTTTACAAGACAATATGGAAGATGGGGTTGGTCTGAAAGAGGGGTTTTACTAAATCTAACACTAGGTCAAGGGGATTTACTCGTTACTCCAATACAATCCTTACGATTTATTAATCATATAGCAACAAGAGGAAAAAATACTCCAAGGTTAAGGCTAAATCTTAACTCTCAATTAAGTTATTATGAATCGATTCAATATTCAGATAGAACTTGGGATTATATTGAAAATGCTCTTTTTGCAGCAGTAAATAGTGATTTTGGAACTGCTAGAAGGGCTATGCCAGCAAACCAAGTCATCCCATTCTTTGCAAAAACTGGAACGGCACAAAATCCTCACGGAGAACCCCATGCATGGTTTATAGGATTTTTTGAATTTGAAGGTGAAAAATACTCAATAGTAACCATAATTGAGAATGGAGGGGGCGGAGCAACAGTAGCATCCCCTATAGCTGGAGATATAGTGTCATATTTTATCAATAGTAATACATATATAGCGAATAAATAATTATGGCCCAAAGTAATATATATATAGGACTTACAGCAGAAGATTTGAGAGTAAGGCTTCATATTTTAACTACCTTTTTAATTGTTTTTGGCCTTACTGCGCTCTATAGCATTTCTGATAATCCTTTATCTATTGAAAGTTCATTTATGAGACAATTTATTTTTATGATATTTTCATTTATTATTTATTTATTTGTAAGGCGTGTTTCTTTAAAGGCAATTCATGATAATTCAACCATGATTTTCTTATTTACAATAGGGCTATGTCTTGTTCCATTTTTTTTACCAAAGGTAGAGTATACATACCGATGGATTGATTTGAATTTTATGACAATACAGCCCTCAGAATATCTAAAGATTGGACTGATTATTGTAATTGCAAAATACTTATCAGACAATCAGATAAAAATTAAAACAAAATCAATTATTATTATTCCTGGATTATTAACCTTTTTTGCGGCTATAATAGTTTTGCAACAGCCTGATTTAGGCACTGCAGCTATTGTATGCGCTCCTTTAATTCCTATGTTACTTTGGGCAGGAGTTAACGCTTTTATCTTGTTTTTAATTATTGCTCCAATAATCACAATTATTGCAGCATCTAACTCTGTTATTTTTAGTGTGTGGGCTGTAATTATGTTTTTATGTTTTTTAGTTGCTAGACCTGGAGTTGTACCAGGATCTATTCTTTATTTTTCTAATATATTTGCAGGATTATTAACACCTTTCGCTTGGAATATTTTAACAGAATATCAAAAGCAAAGAGTGCTAACATTTTTAAATCCAGATCTTGATCCTATGGGGTCTGCTTACCATATCATCCAGAGTGTTACAGCAATAGGTTCTGGAGGATTTTTTGGTAAAGGTTTTGAACAGGGATCTCAAACACAACTTAAATTTTTACCTGTTCAAGAGTCTGACTTTATTCTTTCGGTTATAGCAGAGGAGTTTGGTTTCTTAGGAATTATGATTGTTATGGCTGTTTTCTTTTTATTTATTAAGACATTGCTTGATATTGCTTTCAAATGTTCAGATTATTTTTCAAGCATTGTTATAATAGGTTTAGCTTCGATATTTTTATCTCATCTATTTGTCAATTCTGCTATGACAGTTGGTTTGATTCCTGTAAAGGGACTACCTTTACCTTTTGTATCGGCAGGAGGTTCATTTCTTTTGTCATGTTTTATAATGTTAGCCCTAATAACCAACTTATCAGAAAATTCATAATTCCCAGTTGAAGTTCTCATGCTATTTTGTTAAGTTTCTCCCTTCTTGGT
>DEAO01000017.1:6168-20901 GCA_002348725.1 Fidelibacterota bacterium UBA2980
GTAAGGTGCTTGATGCCAAAGTATGGATTTATAAGTGAGAGAAAATATATTCTTAGAGAAGTAATTCGTTTAAAAGAAATTCCATTCCATTTTCATGGATCTGACATTATATGTTCTGCTAAGAGCGCTTTTCTTCCAAAATCAAGATTGCAAGTATACTTCCTTGAAGAAAAGGGATTTTTTGGAGATTTAAATAATTTGTTATATAAATCAAAAAATGGAAGATTTTTAATTGACAATGATAGAAGATTCACTTTTTATTGTATGGCAGCACTTAAAATGTTACCTAATCTATTTTGGTATCCCAATGTAATTGTTTGCAGCGGATGGACATCAGCTCTTTTGCCAATGCTATTAGATGTGTTGTCAAAAGAAAACAAAGAATTTTCAAAGATTAAAACAATTTATTTAACTAATTCTCTTAATGAGGATGTGATTTTTGATGCAAAAAGTTTAGGATTAGAAAAGGAAACAATTTCCCCAATCAAATCGTTAAACTTAAATCAGATTGGATGTATGTATGCAGATAGAACCATTGTTATTAATAGAGAAGGAAATAATATATCATCAAGGTTAATGAAGTTGAAAGTATTTAAAGATTCAAAGAATTGTTCTGTGGTTAATTTAAAAGGCGGTGAAGATGTTGAATATGCACCGTTATTTGACGCAGTAGATGATGCAATCAAGATTGCTTAATATGAAAAAAATGTATAAAAATATCTTATTTGTATTGTTTTTTATTATGATTTCTTGTTCAGAAGAGACAATCTTGTATGATGAGATAGATAACCCAGAATATACAATCAATACATTAACTTTACCTTTAGACAAGGAGAAAGCTTTTCAGACTCAGCCCAGTGGTTTAGGTACAAGTACAAAGTTATTTTTTGGGAATTTAAAAGGTTCAGAAAATTTATTTTCTTTAGTTGAATTTACGCTATTTGGAGGCTCTCTTCCTCCTACACAATTAAGTGATCTATTAGCAGATTCAATTCAAGTGGACAGCGCACTAGTTTATTTCCAAACAAGCGATTCTTTGCAATCGTCATCAACTTTGTCTTTGTATTCAATTTTATCTGATCAAGATAGCATATTTTCTGAAGATTCAACTAACTATTATAATTTATCAGATTATCCAGATTTTGAAGGTCTTTCTAAATTAATGCATGAGATATCTTTAGAATCTGTGCAGCCGGACACTGCTGCTGATGCACGTGATACCCTTAACTTTTTGTTTAAAGATGATAACATTGATTTAATTAAAGAATTTTTCGATACAGAACAATATCCTTCAAGAACAATGATGTTAAAAGCGAGTAGCGATCTCGATCAATTATTTTCTATCGATAGCGAAGAAACAGGAGGCTCATATAGTCCAAAATTAAGGGTCTGGTATAAGGCAACAGTAAATGATACAACAACCATTGACACTTTTATCACATTCTTTGGATCAAGAGATATAAGCGTTGTTAAGCCACCAGAAATTACCCTTGAAGATCATAGCTATATTTCTCTTAATTCTGGTTCTGGAAGTCGATCAATAGTAAGATATGATTTAGGTATCATTGATAGTCTTCAAAGGAACTCTATCATAAAAGATGCAAGAATAGTTTTGAATGTTGAATCTTCCAATGTAGATGAAGATGATGATTTTTATGTTGTTGTAGGTGCATTACAAGACACAGTATCACAATGGAATTTTACAACTCCATTTCTTCCTGAAATTTATGAAGATGAATCACATCAAGTTGGTTCAGATTTTCTCATATCAAGAAAAATTCAAGATGGTAAAGTTGAAATTCCCGTACAGGCTTTCATCCAATTATATAAAAATGGTTTAATTGAAAATAACGGATTACAGCTGTGGAGTGCTCCTGCAAATAGCCCATTTGATAAAGTAAGGTTAACTACTCAAGATGTAGAGGTTTTATATGTTAAGCCATAGAATAATCACACTTACTTTATTGACAGGGATGTTATTTAGTCAATCTACAATGAATGGATATGGCTATGGAATGTTCTCACATAACAATGACTCATCTTCATTAGGTTCAGGCTCAATTGGATTATTGCCAACTTTTCAAAACAATGTTTCTTTATCAAATCCTTCAACTTGGCACAATATGCCATTTACTTTCCTATCCCTTTCTTTTGAAGGACAGAATAATTCGTTTGATGATCAGTCTTTTAGCAATTCTAATTTATCTAGTGCAAAATTTATTATACCTGCAAAACAAAAATTATCTATCGGAATAACTTTTTCACCATTTTTGTCAAGACAATTGACAGTCTCTGACACTACTTATCAAACATTTGTATTTAGCGAAACAGATACTCTTCAGTATTCTAGGTCAAATGAAACAAGTGGCGGATCTTCTATGATGCAATTTGCTGTAGGGTATAACCTAAATGAAAAAGACGATATTGGTGTTGCTTTGGATGTCTTATTTGGCTCTTCAAGAAGTGTAAGAAATTTGATTATTGATAATACTGATCACTTGTTGCAATCAAGAGATTATTTTACTGGATCACTGCTTGGTTTATACTATACCACAAAGAGATTTTCTTACAAAGAGAAACCTTTATTACTTGCATTAAATTATAATTTCTCACTCAATCCTGTTGATGTAAGAAATGAATCTTATCAAGCATTTATTGATGTTAATTCAAACAATTATCATGATAGTGCCGACTATCCTACTGCTAGTCAAGCATTGACACCGACAGATAATACTTTTACAGATGAGATAAAGATTTCCAATTTAAAGATTGGTCTGGATTACGAGATATATGATCATTATCATTTGCAATTTGAGTTTGATCAATGGAATAATAAAGGTAATAACAACTTATTAAGTTCAGTTTATCCTGGATATATCAAAGGGAAGAGCAGGCTCAATGTCTCTCTTAGTAAATTTTCTAAATATTTAGCAAATAATACTTTTGAAAAAATAAACTTTAGAAGTGGTATATTTTTCGGAAATTATGACATAAAATCAACAGGGCCAGAAAAATTAAGCAATGTAAATGAGGTTGGTTTAGCTATAGGTTTTGGTGTTAGATTTGGGTTAACAAATAATCAGCTTGATTTAGGTTATAATTTTATACAAAGAGATAATATTTACAAAGTTGGCGTTGAAAATATCCAAGCCTTTAATGTAGGAATAAGCATTGGAGATTTATGGTTTGTAAAGAGAAGAGAGATTTAGGGTATAGGAGACTTAATTATGAGTAATAAAAATATATGGAATTTTTTTATTGTAGGTATTCTTTTTTTTAGCATTTTAGACGCACAATGCAGGAGAGGTGATAAGCTAAGAATCTCCAACGGAGTTGAGACAAAAGAATTGGATTGTAGAGACGCTACTCGTCTAATCTATAATGAAGGATGGTATCCATATTCTATAGAGGATGAAAGAGATGATAGATGTCCTCAGCTTGCAAGCAGTGCTCAACAATATTATGCTACCAGCAATTGGGAGTTAAGCTCTAATGCTTATTCTGAACTTATATCACTTCGATGTGATCAATGGAATTCCGATTGGGTTAATCCTAATGACATATATCTTTATTGGGCTGTTGCTTTAGAGTATTTAGGCAAGTATGAAGAAGCTGAAGAAGCGCTTACTCAAGGTTTGGAAGAAATGCCAGATAATACCGAATTAATGAAAAGGCTTGCTTATGCGTATAAGAAGCAAGGAAAAATTGATGAGATGATTATTGAATATGAACGTTTAATGGATGAAGGCGTAGAAGATGTAGCATCTTTAAGAGATTTGGCATCGGCATATGGTCAGCAAGGTAGACAAGATGAACAAATATCAACATTAAAAAAGATATTAGATTTTGACCCTAATAATTCTTCTGTACAGTCTGATTTGGCAAAAGCATATGAAGCATCAGGCGAAGATCCTTTAGAGGTTTTTAAAGATAGATATGATAACAATGTTGAGAATGTTTCTTATGCAACTGAATATGCAGATAAATTAATTGACAATGGTGATACGGACGAAGCAATTGACGTGCTTGAAAATACATTAAGTTATAATAGAAGCAATAGTATGTTATATATGAAGCTTGGTAGAGCATATAGCGAAAACTCTGATTTTGAAGACGCAGTGGATGTGTTAGAAGATTTATTCGAACTAGATAGAAATAATTATCGTGTTGCAATGCTTATATCAGAAAATAGTATGGAAATGGATGAATTTGAAGATGCATATGAATGGGCTCAAAAAGCTATAAAAATATCGAAAAGTAATGCGGAATCTTTATCTCATATGGGTAACCTATATTATAGAGCAATGCAAACATGTAGAGGAGACAATTTTTCTCGTTCCGATAAAATTGTTGCTTCAATGGCATACAACTATTTTGTGAAAGCAGAAAAGAAAGGAAACTCAAAACATTTCAAGCAGAAAAATTGGCTTGAAAGCAATGATGTTTTATTTGGATACTCTGACTGGTTTATGACTGATAAAGATGTCCAAGCGACCGGAAAAGTAAAGCCTTCTGGTAGGTGTTATGATTGGGTAAGCGAGTCTTTACCTAAGCAAAGTGATTGGTAATTAATAAATGTCAAATCTGAAAAATCAAGACCCTGATATTGCATCAATAATTGATTCTGAGGTTAAACGACAAAACAACTTCTTAGAATTGATTGCTTCAGAAAATTTTACTAGCAAAGCTGTATTAGAAGCTGTTGGCTCACCCCTAACAAACAAATATGCTGAAGGATATCCTGGTAGAAGATATTATGGTGGTTGTATTCATGTTGATGAAGCTGAGAATCTAGCCATTGATCGTGCAAAAAAATTATTCAAAGCAGAGTACGCAAATGTACAGCCTCATTCTGGTTCCTCTTCGAATATGGGTGTTTATTTAGCGATGTTAGAGCCTGGAGATTGCATTATGGGTCTCGATTTAAGTCACGGAGGACACTTGACTCATGGTAGTAAGGTAAGTTTTTCAGGACAAATATATAATTCAGTAACATTTCATGTAAAAAAAGAAGATGGATTAATTGATTTTGATGATTTATTAAAAAAGGCAAAAGAACATAAACCAAAATTAATTATTTGCGGAGCTAGTGCATATCCAAGACAAGTTGAGTTTGAAAAATTTCGAGAAATAGCTGATGAGGTAGGTGCTTTTTTACATGGTGATATATGTCATAATGCAGGATTAATTGCAGCAGAAATGCATCCTTCTCCATTTCCATATTGTCATGTGGTTTCTACTAGCACACATAAAACATTAAGAGGTCCAAGAGGGGGAATTATACTACTAGGAAAAGATTTTGAAAATCCATACGGCATCGTTGCTCCAAAGAGCGGTAGAGTAAAAATGATGTCAGAATTAATTGATGCTGCGGTAATGCCAGGCATACAGGGTGGACCATTGATGCATGTTATTGCTGGTAAAGCGGTTGCATTCAAAGAAGCATTAGATCCTAGCTTTAAAGACTATATCAAATCTGTACTGGAAAATGCAGAATATTTTGCTGAAGAATTTAAATCAAGAGGGTATAATGTAGTTTCTGGAGGGACAGATACACATCTAGTCTTATTGGATCTACAAAATAAAGATGTTACAGGAAAGCAAGCAGAACATGCGCTAGATTTAGCAGGTATTACTTTAAACAAGAATATGGTTCCTTTTGATCCTAAGAGTCCTTTTGTTACTAGTGGAGTAAGAATTGGTTCTCCTGCATTAACAACAAGAGGTATGGGTTTAGATGAAGTGAAAATTATTGTAGATCTTATCGATAAAGTCATTATCAATAATGAAGATAAATCTGTCATTGAATCTGTAAAACAAGAAGTAAAAGAGCTTTGTAAATCATTTCCAATATATTAATTATGATAAAAAAACAGTTATATTTTTCCATCCTTGCGATTTTGATTCTTAATGCATGTTCGGCAAATAGAGATAGGATGTTTGGAGCTGATATCATTGAGTATACAATTCCCTTAACGGCAAAAAATGAAGCAAAAAAGATTAAGAGGGATTCTTTTAATTCTGAAGTTTATTTGGATGCCTCTGAAAAATTAGTCCAATATTCTTACGCAATCCTTATGGATAAAGCAGATAGGCTTATGTATGCTGACTACTATACTGCAAGAGAGTATTACGGAGAAGCTCTTGAGCTATTTGTTACATCCAAAGATTATATGTTAACTGCTTTGTCTTTGAGGCACCCTAATTTTGAATCTAGAATGATGAAGAAAGAAGAAATCAGTTTTACAACCAAAGATATACCATACCTTTATTGGCTTAGCGGGTCTATGGCAGGCTGTATATCGGCTAGCAAAGGAGATCCACAATATTTAATTGATTTATCAAATATTAGATGGTTGCTTGAAAATGCTCTTATGATTGAACCTGGTTGGAATAAAGGATCTCTCTATTCAGCTATGATGAGTTTTTATCTTAATGATCCATCAGGCGATAAAGATTCAGAGAAAAAAGCATTAGAATATTTTGAACTTGCTGATCGTGCAGCTAACGGAAATAATATTGGTATTTATGTTACATTAGCAGAAAGTTTTGCTGTAGCAAAACAAGATAAAGAGTATTTTCTTGAATTAATCAATAAAGCATTATCAATGGATGTAAATGCGGACAAAGAAATGAAACAAGCAAATTTATTATCTAAATTAAGAGGAAAATGGTTATTAACTAGAATTGATGATCTTTTTTATATGTAGATTAAAAAAATGAAAAAAATTATAAATAGTATTTTTTTATTAGCTATATGTTCAGGGACATTATTATCTAAGCCTATTGTTATCAAGCTTGCTACGTTAGCTCCTGAAGGAACCGAATACTACAATTTACTTCTTGAAATGGGACAGAGATGGCAAGAAGAGACAAATGGAGAGGTTATACTTCGAATTTATCCAAATGGTGTTGTTGGGCGTGAAAGTGACACTATTCGAAAGATGCGCATTGGGCAAATTCAAGCTTCTGCAATGTCTTCTATTGGTCTTTCTGATCTTACAGACCAGATTCAAGCGTTTACAATACCAATGGGGTTTAAAGACTATGATGATGTAGAGAAAGTCAAAGATGCAATGTTTGATGATATAAGTGATGGGCTTTCTGATAGCGGATTCAAGCTATTATTTTTGGTTGATATTGGATGGGTTTATTGGTTTTCTGCAGATGAGGTTGCGGTTCCAGAAGACTTAAAAAATGCTAAGATTTATACAACAGCTGGAGACTATGTCACTGTTGAGCTTTTCAAGGAATTTGGCTTCAATGCAGTGCCTGTATCAGAGACAGATATTCTTACTAGTTTGCAAACAGGAATGATTAATACTGTTCAAACTGTACCTATATTATCTCTAAGCTCTGGTTGGTTTGCCTTAATGCCAAACATGTTAGATTTGAAATGGGCTGTATTTATTGGAGCAGTTATTCTTGATGAAAGAGTCTGGTCAAAAATACGACCTGAACATCAAAAAGTAATGATGGAAATCGCACATGAAATTGGTGAAAAATATAAAGAAACTGGTAGAAAAACAGAAGCGCAAGCAATTAAAATAATGGAAGAGAATGGCATGAAAATTACAACCCCAACAGCCGAACAGTTAAAAATATGGGAAGATTTCAAAGAAGAAATTATGCCTGATGTGATTGATACATTTGTTTCTGAAGAGATTTATGAAAAAGTAAATTCTGCAATTAATGAATAGCGCTCTCAATAAGATAGAAAATTTTATCTGTTATTTTTGTTTTGCAATCATTGTTTCTTTTCCGGTTTTTCAAATTCTGTCCAGATCTATTGATTTTTTTTCTATTCCTGCTTCACAAGAAATTGTACAACACATGACACTATGGATTGCGTTTGTTGGTGCAGTATTAGCCACAAGATCTAACAGGCTTTTAGCCGTTGTAAGGGAGCCAGTATTTAAACAGTCTTCTGAATTCAATATAGGTCATTTTTTAGTTCATGCTGTATCGGCTGGAATAGTTTTTCTCCTTGCAGTTTCTTACTTAAAAATGATACAGATTGGAATTCAATATCCAGAATTTGTAGCTCCATTTATACCAGTATGGTTTGCGCAAAGCATTATTCCGATTGGATTGTTTTTGATTTGGTATCATATGATAATAACAAGTAGTAATAAATTAAATTATCGCTTGTTTTTAGTCTTCTATTCTTTTTTAACTGTTGGAGTTCTTTATTATTGGCAATTTCCATTTTCAAACGAAATATTGCTAACAATTAAGGTACTAGCTACTCTTGCATTGGTTGCGTTTGGCCTACCAATTTTTATTGTGTTAGCTACCTTGTCAGTGCTTTTTTTCTTATCAGAACCTACAGATTGGGCTACAAATTTCGACCTAATTTCCACAATTAGTGATAGCGCTTATCGCATTGTAGTTTCTCCAACATTAGCAGCCATCCCTATATTTACATTAGCAGGATATATTCTTGCTGAAAGTAATATTTCTAGACGTCTTCTAGATTTTTTTCAAGCTTCACTTGGATGGCTTCCTGGCTCTACAGTGGTAATTGTTGTAATATTATGTGCATTCTTTACTGCACTTACTGGTGGATCTGGTGTTACTATTTTAGCTCTTGGTGCTATTTTATATCCTATTTTAGTCGAAGAAGGGTATTCAGAAGTATTTTCTTTAGGATTGATTACAACAGCTGGTTCTTTAGGTCTTCTTTTTCCTCCAAGTTTACCTGCAATTATTTATTCGGTAACAGCTGGTATTAATCCTATCGACTTATTTAAACAGGGATTTTTTCCAGCATTATTTTTGTTATCAGTTGTTGTGATGTACGGTTTTTATCATAAACCAATTAAACAGAAAAGAAATAAATTTAACTTAAAAAAATCTGTAAAAACTTTATCTATTGCAAAATGGGAAATTATCATTCCTATACTAATCATTGTTGGCCTTTTTAGCGGTTTTGCAACGCTTGTAGAATGTGCAGCGCTTTTGGTTGTATATGTGTTGTTTATTGAGCTATATATCTATAAAGATATTGATATAAAAGATATTCCTAAAATTGTTATTGACTGTGCAACACTTGTTGGAGGAGTCTTGATTATTCTTGGTTTTGCGATGGGTTTTACCGGCTATCTTGTAGACGCTCAAATACCATTAAAGATTCTTCATTTTGCACAGCAATCAATTGAATCAAAGATTGTATTCTTATTAGCACTGAACATTCTTTTATTAATTGCTGGCTGTATTATGGATGTTTTCTCTGCTATTATTGTAATAGTGCCTTTAATTGCTCCATTGGCAGCATACTTTGGTATTGACCCAGTACATTTAGCTATTATCTTTATTGCAAACCTGGAATTGGGATATATTACGCCACCAGTAGGAATGAATTTATTTTTATCATCTTACCGTTTTGAAAAAGATATGCCAACAGTATATAGGGCAACTATGCCATACTTTTTTATAAGGTTAATTGGTGTTTTGTTTATCACATATATTCCTTTGTTCTTTTATTAAATTTTGTTTATACTTAATGCATCATGAGTTATAAAAAATTGATATTTGCTTTACTATTATTTTCTCAAGTAGCAATGGCTCAAGGAAAAGCGGGCTCTTTATTTCTAGCAATTAATCCAGGCGCAAGAGCAAATGCTATGGGAGAAGCTCAAATAGGAATTGCAAATGATGTTTATTCTACATATTACAATCCAGCTGGGCTTTCTAATCTTCAAGGAATGGAAGCTTCATTTATGCATGCTAGTTATTTGCCAAATTTAGTTGATGATATGTCATATGATTTCATTGCTTTTGGAACGCCTTTTAGAGGTGATGCTGCAATTGGAGGTCATTTTACTTACTTAAATCTTGGTGATCAGATTAGCACTGATGATAATGGTGTTGAGCTTGGTACATTTTCTAGTTATATGTATGCATTAAATTTGTCATACTCAAAAAGAATTGATGAAAATTCATCATGGGGAGTTAATGGTAAGTATTTTTATCAAGAGCTCGCAGACTTAAGTAGCGTTGATGCAGCAACTGGTAGTTTTGCTGTTGATTTAGGGTATTTTAAACGTAATGCTATGGATAATCCAAATCTTACGATGGGAGCTGTCCTAACTAATGTTGGCCCAGGTGTAAGTTTCAATGACGGTGATTCAGATCCGTTGCCTACACGATTAGGGCTTGGGATTGGATTAGCAATGCTTGAAGGAAAAGGGAATCTAGCATTTGATTTGAATTATGAGGTAAATGACCAAGCAATGGTAACGAATCTTGGTTTCGAGTATTTCATTGTAGATAACTTTGCTTTTAGAGGTGGATTTATGAATGATCCATCTGGAGAACTAAGTTACACCACCTTAGGCTTAGGCGCTCGTTTGGATCCTATTGGATTTGATGTTAGCTATGTTATGGGCGGAAATCTCGATCCACATTCAGATATGGTGAGATTTTCTTTCAGTGGCTCTTTCTAATTATTCTTCTTCATCTATAATTTTTAACGTGAGAATATTTCTTATACTAATTCTTTTTTATTTAGTTGGATGTTCCTCAAATCCGTTCGACGATGATATTCCTTATAAGCAAAGATTCGATGATGGTTTGGCATTTTTTGAAGAAGAAAAATATGGTCGTGCTGCTCAACAATTCAATATCATTGTACAGAGAGCATCTCATACAGATCTTGGCGATGATGCGCTATTTTTTCTTGCAGAATCGTATTATTTAGATGAAGATTATGATTTGGCTTTTCTTGAATATGAAAAATTGGTCTCTAGAATGGGTTTTAGTCCTTACATAGAAAAAGCTCGTTGGAGAATTTGTGAATCACTTATGAAATTATCTCCTAATTATTATCATGATCAGGATTCAAGCAAAAAAGCTATTCAAGAGATACAACAGTTTCTAGATGATTATCCAAAGTCTGAATATTCGCTTGACGCAGATCAGTTAATTAAAAATATAAGATTAACGTTAGCTAAAAAGAATATGGAAACTGGTGAATTGTATGTCAAACTGAAAGCATATGATTCTGCAGTGGTATCATACAAAATTGTTACAACAGACTATTATGATACAAAATACTTTAATGATGCAAATTTAGAAATTATTCGTTGTCTTGTTTTGATGAATAAAAAGGACGAAGCGAAAATTTTCTTAGATGATATTACAGAAAAAAATCAATCATCTATGGATGAAAATTTCAAAGAATTAGCATCTAAAATTTTAAACGATCCATCATAAATTTTATAGAAAGATAGACAATGAAAACTTGTATTTTTGGCGGAACTTTTGACCCTCCTCATATTGGTCACCTTTTGATTGCACAGACTGTCTTTGAATCAGAAAATTTTGAAAGATTAATATTTGTTCCTGCTAACATTTCCCCAGCAAAAAAGAATGGAGATAGCTCTCCTCCAGAAGAAAGATCAAAGATGTTAGAAATGTCATTGACAAACAATCCTAACTTTGAAATTTCTGATTTAGAAATAAAAAGAGAAGGTATTAGCTATACCATTGATACAATAAAAGAAGTTGCTGACAAGCTAAAGCTAGATAAGAAAGATTTATTTTTTCTTATGGGGAGTGACACTTTAAAAAGTTTTCATAACTGGAAAAATCCTGAAAAAATTATCAAGATCTGCAATATTATTGTTGCAATTAGACCAGGGTTTACTCCGAGCGATATTCCACAATGGGTTTTAGATAATGTTCGTTTTGCAAATATTCCAAGATTTGAGGTTTCTTCTACAAACATAAGAAGAAGATGGAGAGAAGGTAAAACAATTAGGTATATGGTTCCTAAAGAAGTGTGGGAGTATATCAACGAAAAGGAACTATACTAATGTTGTCTAGCTTATTTTTTTTAATTGTTGGATCTGTTGGTCTTTATTTTGGATCAGAATGGTTAATAGATGGCGCAAAAAGCCTTGCAAAAAAATTCAAAATATCTGATTTGGTCATAGGGTTGACAATTGTATCTATTGGAACTTCTTTTCCTGAGCTTGTGATTGGGTTAATATCTGCATGGGAAGGGTACAATGATTTTATTATTGGAAATGTTTTAGGTTCTAATATAGCAAATATTGGTCTGGCATTAGGCTTACCTGCATTGTTGTATAGAATAAAATTCCATTCGAAAGACTTAGCCTCTGTATTTGTTTACAACCTTATAGCAGCAGGATACCTCTATTACATATTATTAGATAATAAAATTGTACTTATAGAATCACAGGGGTTATTGTTTATATTTATAATTTATATAATTGGCAGTTTTTTAAGACCTGATATTACTTCTTGTAATGATGAGTTAGCTAGCGAAAATGAATTAAGTTTTTTCAGATCAATCATGAAATTAGTCGCTGGAAGCATTGTTTTGTATGCTGGTTCAGATTTATTTGTTAATAATGGTGCAGCTCCACTAGTGCGAGAGTTAGGATTTTCTGAAAAAGCGATTGGTATGACCGTTATAGCTGTTGGAACATCCTTACCTGAAATATTTGTTACTTTACTGGCTTTATCAAAGAAAGCAGTAGGTATATCTCTTGGAAATATCATTGGATCCAACATATTTAATATTTTGTTTGTTTTAGGATCTGTTGGGCTGGTAGGGCCTATTGTTGCTAGCAATGTAACCATTGAGCTATTCTTCGGAATATTCTTATTGTTTTTATTGTCATTGTTTGGAATGTTTTTCAATGGTTTAAATAGATTTTCTGGCGCATTCTTAGTGTTATTATATATAATATTTGTCTATTTTCAATTTTCATGATTGATTTTAAAGATATAACCTATAATTACTCGCCTCAATCTGGAGTATATAATATTGATTTAAAAATCAAAAAAGATGAATTCTGTTTTCTTGTTGGTCCTACAGGTTCTGGTAAAACCACCCTTTTAAAAATGCTTTATTTTGATTTGTTTCCTCATAAGGGAAAAGTAGAGATATTAAAATATTCATCTTCAAATATCAAAAAATCTTCTATACATAAAGTAAGAAAAAAGGTTGGAGTTGTTTTTCAAGATTACAAACTATTAAAACAGAGAACTGTTTATGAAAATATTGCATTACCGTTACATATTAATGGTGTAGGCAGAAGAAAGATTAAACAGCTTGTTAATGAAGCATTAGATTTAACAGAGTTGTCACATTATTCTAAAAAATTTCCTAATGAATTATCTGGAGGAGAACAACAAAGAGTATGTATTGCAAGAGCTATTGTTAAAAATCCTGATGTTATATTAGCAGATGAACCAACTGGAAACTTAGACCCTACTACTGGACATAGAATATTGAAAATACTTGAACAGATAAATAAAGAGGGAACATGTGTAGTAATGGCAACTCATAATTACAAATTAATATCTGATAAAGCATATAGAGTTATAGAGCTGAATGAAGGTAGAGTGGTAAGCGGATGATAGATAAACTAGCATTTTTATTTGTTGAGGGAATTAAGAACTTTACTAGGAACAAGCTAGCTAATTTCATATGTATCATCACAATCTTAATCAATTTTACAATACTTGGTGCTTTCTTTGTTTTTGGTTACAACACTGAAAATGTTGTAAACTTTTTTAGATCAAAATACACATTTGAAGTATTTTTAAGTTCTGATACAAGCTTAGACCAAGCCGTTAGTTTGAAAAATGAATTTTTAGATGATTCTTTAATATCTTCTGTTGATTTAATTGGAAAAGAAGAATCAGCAAAAATCTTTTACGATGAATTTGGAGAAGACATTATCCAAATATTAGGATATAATCCTCTTCCAGTATCGCTAAAGGTAAACTTATATGATAAAGGCTTTGATTCTGAACAAGTCAATGTTTTAATAAAGAAATATGAATCAAATTCACTTGTTGATGAAATAGTTTATCAGGGAAATTATGTCGATAGTATTGAGAGCAGGATTAATGTATTTATCTTTATTTTTCTTATATTGGTTTTGTTACTGATATTTATATCCATCCAAATTATAGGAAATACAACAAGTCTTTCAATGTCCAATCGCAGAGATTTTATTGAAATTCTTCGTTATAATGGTGCATCAAATTTATTTATTAAAACTCCTTTTATAATTGAAGCATTTTTACAATCGTTAGTAGGTTCTTTGCTTGCGTTTTTATTAGTGAAGTATGGATTTGTTATAATAAATTCCTATCTTGGTATTAATATAAAAATTGATGATTATTTGTGGGCATGGATGATCGTTCTTTCTTTGATTGTAAGTAGCTATGCATCAAGTAAATCAATGAAGAGAATATTATTATGAATAAAAAAGTAAAAAATGGTTCTGATCAAAAAATGGTTAAGAAAAAATCACCAAAAAAGAAATCAGTTACCAAGAAAGATTTAGAGATTCTTGTTAATGAGTTAAAAAATAAAGAATTACGATTAAGAGCAGAGTTTGACAATTTCAGAAAAAGAAAAGAGTCTGAAATATCAGATATTTTAAAATATGAAGGAAAAAGTTTTGTTCTTGATTTTTTATCTATTCTTGATACTGTTTCTCGAGGAATTGAATCTTATAAAGAAGACAATATCAAAGATGCTCTTAAGTTAATCCAAAAAGATTTCCTAAAGAAAATGGAAGAGAAAGAAATAATTCAATTTGGAGAAAAAGGAGAAATCTTTGACCCTGAATTACACGAAGCGCTCACAACAACAAATGATAAAAAGAAGAAAGACAATGAGATTGTAGAAGTGTATGAAGCAGGTTTTCAATATAAAGATTTAATTATAAAGCATGCCAAGGT
>DEAO01000017.1:21277-23845 GCA_002348725.1 Fidelibacterota bacterium UBA2980
CTAACGAGACAGAGATCAAACGTGCATATCGTAAGATTGCAATGAAATATCACCCAGATCGTAATCCAGACGATAAAGAAGCCGAAAAAAAATTTAAAGAAGCCGCTGAAGCATATTCAGTTTTAGGCGATTCATCAAAACGTCAACAGTATGATCAATTTGGACATTCTGCATTTAGTGGCATGGGAGGAGGCCAGGGTGGATTCCAATCAATGAACATGGAAGATATTTTTAGCCAATTTGGAGATATATTTGGCGGAAATAATCCTTTCGAATCTTTTTTCTCAGGGGGGAGGTCATCTTCAAGAGCTAGAACCGGCGGTGATATTAAGATAAAGATTAACCTTACTTATGATGAAATAGTGAATGGCGGTTCTAAAAAGATTAAGCTAAAACGATTAAAATTAGCAGACGGTGCAACTTTTTCTAGCTGTTCGATGTGTGGTGGTGCTGGACAAATGACTAAAGTAACTAATTCTATACTTGGTCAAATGCGTTCTACCTCTATATGTCCTCAATGTAAAGGATATGGTAAAACATTGGATAACATACCTTCTGGAGCCGACAAAAACGGTATGATTAAAGTTGAGGAGACAATTAAAATTAATATTCCAGTTGGCGTTGAAAATGGAAATTATATGACACTTGATTCGCAAGGGCATGAAGATATCAATAGAACCTCTGGCGATCTTTATGTTTTTTTTGAAGAAGAAAAACATGAATATTTTTCACGATATAGAGATGATATATTATTACAAGCAAGAATCAATTTTGCTCAAGCTGTTTTTGGAGATAAGATTAACGTGCCTACTGTTGATGGAAAGGCAAGCTTAAAAATCCCAGCTGGCATTGAAGCAGGTCAGATTTTAAGAATTAAAGGTAAGGGATTTCCACGTTTAAGAAGATCTGGAAGAGGAGATCAATTGGTGAAAATTCAAATCGATGTTCCAAAGAAGTTATCTAGGGATGAAAAAACAATTTTACAAGACTATCAAAATGCCAAAAAGAACAACGATGTTAGCTTTGAAAAATTTGACGATTAATGCCTTGTTATGAATCTTATTTATTGTAAATTCATATAACATAAAATGGACAAGAAAAAACAAAAATTTTTTAATGACTATCTAGAGATAATCACATTTCTCATTTTTCTTGTTATGTTAGTTGTTATTTATGTTCCTAGCGTAATCTGGCAAGAAGAAGATGCTTATAAAAATGAAAGCAGATCTCGTATGCAAAATGTTTATAGCGTAGAAAATTTCTATAATATTTTGACAGGAGAATATGAACAAGATGGGTTAAAAGCACTTAGGCTTGTGAATGCTGTAAGAGATTCTTTGACAGCAGATTCTCTTTTTCTTGGAGAACAATCAGTTAAGTTAGGTGGAGAAGAATTTTTAATAGATGTTCCTAAAGGTTTTGATGTTGAATATGACACAACATTTGGTCTTAGAAGAGTGGCAAAAGAAACTGTAGTAGATACAACTGTAACAGTGTTAATGCTAACTGAAGATGGCGTAGAAGATACTGTTTATGTTCAAAAAAGAAATTTAAAAGAAACACTATCGGATCCATTGTTTTTGAATGTTGTTTCTGAAAATACTTTTGAACGCATTGAAACCGTTTCTTATTTTGATAGAAGATTTAGAAAAGAAAGAGATCCTTATGATTTTCTATCTTTACCAGATTCTTCTCAGTTTAATTGTCCATTAACTGGCGATCCTTATATAATTGAGATTAGTGAAAATTCTATAAGAGTTTCTAGTCCAATTCGTTCTTATAGAGAAAATAGATATGGATTTTTCTCTCTCAAAACCAGAAGTCATGGATATATCATTGACGGAACTAGAAGTTGGGATTATTAGTTGATTGTTATACTTTATAGTACATAATAATACCCTATCTTTATTCAAAGAAAAGCCTGAAAAAGACTTACTAAATCTTCACTCAAAAATTGCATTTCATCATCCTTTGTTATCTTGTATAAACGATTCAAAGATATTAAATAATGTTATTTCTCAAGCATTAGATGAATTGAACGAGAAAGAATTATTGGAGAACCAAGACGCTTCAATAATTATAAGCGATAGTTTATTATCTCACTCACTAGTGATTAATGACGGTCAAAGCGATTCAGAGCTAGATCAAAAGATAAAAGGCGAACTTCAGTCTAAATGGAAAGATTTATTTGATAACTATTTTTATATATCAGAAAATAAAAAATCATCAAAGAAAACCATTCATATTGTTGAGGTTAATCATTACTTAAAGGACAAGATTAAACTAAACTTTAATAATTTTGGAATTGATATTAAATCGCTTGTTCCTATGTCTACCATCGCTCTTTCTAATGTTAAGACAACACAGTATTGTGTAATGAAATCAAAAAGCGATTATCTTATATTCAATTATTCCCGCAAAGGTTTTGCATTTTTTAAAGCTAATTATACTTCAAAAGGTAAAATGTTTGATAGGATAGTTGGTTTTAGCGATTTATCAAAGGTCTCAGAAGCCACTCTTAAAAAATCCAATACTAAATTTAGATTTTTTTCTGATATTGATATTGTA
>DEAO01000017.1:24222-24435 GCA_002348725.1 Fidelibacterota bacterium UBA2980
CAAATTATTGAGGGAAGTTTGTATGAGAAGAAGAAAATTTTTACGAAACAAACTGATACAAAAAATTTCTTTTATCATTTTAGAAATGCAATCGCAGCACTGTTAACATTGGTTGTATTGTTAGGCGTGTTACAGTTTGTAAATCAAGCAGATTTAAAAGAACTAGATGCTGATTTTGCATTTGAAGATATTCAAGAAGAAGAGATTTATGTT
>DEAO01000030.1:0-1605 GCA_002348725.1 Fidelibacterota bacterium UBA2980
TTTGCTAAGTCTTCATAATTAATATCTTTAATTTCGTTTTCAGTCACAAGTTCTGGGTTATAAAAAATGACTCTTGCTCGTTTTGCGACTGCTACCCATTCATCATTCTTCCCTCTCAGCTCAACTGGTACTGCTTGTTTTATGGTTTCAGATTGAATTGATTGTAGAAAACCTTGTTTTTGGAAATTAGCTAAGTTTCCTGCATCTACTGTAAAAAAAACATCTCCTGGTGAATTGGTTCCCTCAGCTTTTAGTCTTTCAATAAGAGCGCTTCCTTTTCCAGAAATTATATTAACTTTTATTCCTGTTTTTTTTGTGAATTCTTCATAAAGTAAATCATCAGCATCATAGTGTCTGGATGTATAAATATTTACTTCTTCGTTTTGACCTTCATCATTTGACATAAAAAGAGCTATTAGCGTTAATGGTAATACCAATAACGCTATCAATAAAATTTTATTAATTTTCCTCATAATATTCCCCCTTTTTGAGATTCAGTCTCAATCAATAATATATAAATTTTTTTTATCATTCAATAGTGTTCGTAATTTCCATTGTACCATGAAAAAATTAAAAATTGATGATATTAAATCTATTATTAAACCAAGATTAACTGATACGCATAAAGGTGATTTTGGCCATGCTATTCTTATTTCAGGGAGCAAAGGAATGATGGGGGCATGTGTGTTATCAGCAAAATCAATTTTACGTTCTGGTGTTGGGCTATTAACAGTATATATACCAAAAACTGCTGAACTAATTATGCAAACATCAGTGCCAGAAGCAATGGTTTTAATCGATTCGAGTGATAATTGTATCAGTGAATGTCCCGATTTGGATAAATATTCTGTAGTGGGTGTCGGTCCAGGTATTGGGACATCTTCAGAAACAAAAAAAGCTATTTCAGATTTAATAAAACAAGTAAAAGTTCCCACTGTTTTTGATGCAGATGCCTTAAATATTATATCTGAAAACAAAAAATTATTAAATGATATACCAAAAGAATCAATTTTAACTCCTCATGTAAAAGAATTTGAACGAATCGTAGGAAAATTTGAGAATATTAATGAAAGAACGGTTTTACAAGTTAATCTGAGCAAAGAGTATAATATTAATGTTCTTGTTAAAGGCCATAAAACGTGTATGACCAATTCTAATGGTGATATTTTTGTTAATACAACAGGGAATCCAGGTATGGCAACTGGTGGGAGCGGTGATGTTCTTACTGGAATTATTACTGGATTAATTGCAAGAGGGTTAAAGCCATTTGATGCAATGATAGCTGGAGCTTATTTGCATGGGCTATCTGGCGATCTTGCAAAAAAAGCTTTGGGAGAGGACTCTATGACTGCCCAAGATTTGATTGATAATCTTGGACAGTCTTTTTTAGAAGTTCTATAGCTACTATTCTACAATCATATAGCCACGCATAGTTGCAGCATGTGCAATATATGTGCAGATATATAAGTATCTTCCTGGTTTTGTTGGTGCAACAAACTCAATTGATACTTCTTCACCTAGATCTGCTAGACTAGTCATTGCTAATATATCAGGACTAGGAATTGGGTTTCCGTCATTCATCTCTGCATATTTAACAATATTTGG
>DEAO01000030.1:2026-2585 GCA_002348725.1 Fidelibacterota bacterium UBA2980
GTGAATTCGGTAGTATCATATTTCATTTCGTTACCCAAAGAGCCGATAGTAATCGTAGTTACTTCATTGCTCGTTGTGCCACCACCACAATTAAGGATGATTATTGATAGTAATAGTATTAGTGTTTTTTTCATTTTTATTTCCCCTTCATTAAATTTGGTAATAACATATTTGATTCTTTAATATGCTGTTTATATTCTGGCCTTGATTTGATCATTAATTCATCCATCATTGGTCCTGTAATTTTATAAAAAATTAACCCCATAATTAATGGACCACATGCACTAAGAACAATACTTAACGTATCCATGCTAGATATTGTAAATGTTGATAAACCAATCCAACACATTAAATCGCCAAAATAGTTTGGATGTCTTGAATATTTCCATAGTCCTGCAGTGCAGATTTTCCCTTTATTGTTGGGATCTTTTCTGAATGATTTTAATTGCATATCACTTATTGTTTCCCATAGAATGCCCAACCCAAATATTCCTGTGCAAATTACAATCTCCATTGTTGTCAATGCTGTTGGATTTGTTTGTGCAAAGTATAAAGGAAC
>DEAO01000013.1:0-11978 GCA_002348725.1 Fidelibacterota bacterium UBA2980
TCTACAGGTTCTTCTGCAGGTGCTTCTTCTACAACCTCTTTAGAAGCTTTTTCTTCTTTCTTTTTAGCTTTTCTTTCAATTCTTGCTTTTTTTCTATCTTCTACAATCTTAGCTCTTTCTTCTTTCCATTTTTCAAGCGCTTTTTCTATTTCGCTATCTGATAAACCTTGCTTTATTAAATGCCATCTGTAAGCAAGACCTGATCTTTTCATTAACTTGTTGACTGGATCTGAAGTTTGAGCTCCTTCTTTTAACCAATGAATTATTCTTTCTTCATTAAAATTAAAATTAGAATCTTTGTCAGTTTTAATAGGGTCGTACCAACCTAATTGTTCAATTGGTGCTCCATCTCTTCTTTTTCGAGAATCAATAACGACTAATCTATAGAAAGGTCTATTTCTTCTTCCTATTCTTTTAAATCTAATTTTTGTTGCCATATCTTTTATTCTTCCATTTAATTTTTTTCAATTAATAAAACACGCGTAATTTGTAGAAAAGGATTGAATACTACAAATAATTTATTTTTCATCAAAATCAATTGAAATTACCTTAGAAATACCCTTTTTTTCTGAAGTAACACCATAAATACAATCAGTCGATTCCATAGTTAGCTTATTATGAGTCACCATTATAAATTGGGTATTTTTACTATAATCTTTTATGACTTTTGTAAACTTATTTATATTGATATCATCAAGAGGAGCATCAACTTCATCTAAAATACAAAAAGGGCTAGGCTTATATTGATATATCGCAAAAAGTAAAGCAATAGCTGTTAAAGATTTTTCACCGGCTGAAAGCACTCTCAATGAATTATTCTTTTTTCCTGGAGGTTGAGCAGATATTATAATATCAGAATTTAATGGATCATCAATATCACTTAAATTAATTGTACCTTTACCTCCCGAAAAAAACCTTTCAAACATTACTTCAAAATTTCCCTTTATCTTATTAAATGTTTGTAAGAACTGTTTTTTCGCAACATGATCAATCTTATCTATAGCTTCTCTAAGATTCTTCTCTGATTCGATAAGATCTTCTCTCTGAGATTGCAATAATTTTAACCTATTGCTTTGCTCTTCATATTCATCAGCAACTGCCCAATTAATTGGACCAATTGCCTCAATACTTCTTTTTATTTTTTCTATATTGTATAACAAGTCTGATAAGTCATAATTCTTTATGGATTTCATTTTAATATCTTCACCAAACTTCTCTTTTATTTGCTCTTCTATTTGTTCGCTTCTAATATTTAGTTCTGCAATTTTCATTTCTGCATTTTTAATCTCATTGAATACATCCTGCTGACTAAATCTATCTGAATCTATTTTAGCGCGAATAGTTTCCATCTTTTTAAATGCATCATTTGCATCAGTTTCTTTTCTTTTTACTTCTGATTTTACAGTATCAATCTTTTTCTGAATATCTTTGATTGAATTATCAAGCTTAGTAAGATCAAATTCTTTTTCTTTGTTATATGACTTAATTTTCTTTTTATAGTCATTAACGCTTTCTTTTAGTTTATCATATTTTTGGTCAGTTTCAATGATGGTATAATTCTTATCTAATTCAACTTTCCCACAATTGCTACATTCAGAAATAATTTTGAGGGATTCTCCACATTCATTACAGTTTGAAACTATTTTAATATAATCTTTATCAAATTGATTTAACTGGTCAATCTTTTTCTGTAATTCATCTTCTAATATGCTAATGCCCTTTGAAGATTCATCAGTTTTTTGTTCAACTTTACTTAACAACTCTGCTGTTAAATCATCAACTTTCATTTGAGATTTATTAAGCTCTTCTTTTTTCTTTAAATATTCTTTCTTAGCTCCAGCAAGATCTAAATTTTCCAATTTCTTTTTTGAAGAATTTTTATCTAATGCTTTATTCTTTTTGTTAAGAAGAGATTGCAAAGGTTTAATCTGTTTATTTAAGTCAGTTATTTTTGATTGAGCAAACTCTATTTCTAATTCTTGTAATTTTTTACTTAATTTTTCATGTCTTTTGAACCTTTTTAATTGCAATTCAAGGCTCTTAACCTGCATTTCTATCTCAATAATAATATCATCGATTCTTTCTAAGTCTCTCGTGTTTAAATCAAATTTTTTCAATGCTGAACGTCTCTGTGATTTGTACTTATTAACGCCAGCAGCTTCTTCAAACATAGCTATTCTATTGTTGTCCTTATTAGAAAGAATTTGTTCAATCATATTTAACTCTATAACAGAGTAAGCATCTGAGCTCATACCAGTATCTACAAAAAGATTATATATATCTTTTAATCTGCATGAATTTCTATTGATAAAATATTCGCTGTCTCCACTTCGATATAACTTCCTACCAATTTCAACCTCTGTATATTCAAGAGGCAAAATTCCTTTATCATTTTCAACAGTTAAATAAACTTCACAAAATCCAAGAGGTTTAATATTAGATGCACCATTAAAAATAACATCTTCCATTTTCGAACCTCTTAGTCTTGAAACTCTTTGTTCTCCTAGGACCCAACGAATTGCATCAACAATGTTAGTTTTTCCGCAACCATTCGGTCCAACAATGCCAGTAATACCGCTATTAAAGAGAACAGTTTGCTTCTTTGCAAAAGATTTAAAACCAAATACTTCTATTTTTGAAATGTGCATATTTTATCCTGGAGGCCAAGTCATTTTTCTACCACCTATTAAGTGGAGATGTATATGATAAACAGTTTGTCCGCCATCATCATTACAATTGAAAATAGTTCTATAACCTGTTTTATCAATATTAAGCTTCTTTGCCAAATCTTTTGCAAGACTAACCATCTTGCCAACAATAATAGAGTCTTCTTCTGATAAATCATTTAGAGTAGGAATAACCTTCTTAGGAATGATAAGTAAATGTACAGGAGCTACCGGGTTAATATCTTTGATCGCAATCAATAAATCATCTTCATAAATAATATCAGAAGGAATTTCTTTATCAATAATTTTTTCGAAGATTGTTTTATTCATATTCTATTAGTTCATTCAAAATTGATAAAACAGATATAATTGCTGTTTCAGTTCTTAAAATAGTATTACCAAGGCTAACTTTAATGAATTTATTATCATAAATAAACTCTTTTTCTTGATTAGAAAAATCTCCTTCTGGGCCAATCAATAAACAAATTTTTTTCTTATCATTAACAGATTTCACAATCTCATCTCTAAAACTACTAAGCCTTTTATCTGAACCTATAATACATGCAATATTAAGAGCATCTGAATCATACCAATCTGATAAACAAGATGTAGGATTTATAGCAGGAATAATGCTTCGCATAGATTGCTTAACTGCAGATTTTGAAATTGCACTGAGTCTTTCTATAGAAATGTTCTGCTTAACTGATCTTTCAAGGGATAGTGGTGTAATTTCTTTTACTCCAGACTCCACGGATTTTTCAATAGCAATCTTAATTCTAGATTTCTTTATAACAGGTAATCCAAGATGAATATGATAATTCAATTCATTCTTATTTTTATGAACATCAAGAATATTTCCTGACACGATGTCGTTATCAAGAGAAGAGATTGACCCAGTATAAGAACCTCCTTCTCCATCAGTGAAATAAATCTCTGATCCTATATTCAAACGCATAACATTAATCAAATGATGTGATTCATCGCTATCAAATTGGAAATTATTCTTTTGAATATTGTTCTTACTTATAAAGAAAAAATTACTCACGGCCTAATCTGTATTGTAGATAAAGAAATGCGCCACCAAAATCTTCTTTATCGTGTATCGGCTCATCTACTTGCAGATGATCATAGCCAATCCCAAAAGATAACCCTGATGCTTGATCTGTTTTGAGATTAACACCAAAACCAATTGAGCCGCCAAAATTAATTTGGGTAGGCGCTCCAGACCATTTATCTGAAAAACTTCCAGCATCTTCATCTCCATCGACTGATAAAAATGGTCCAAATGAGAACATTAAGAATGGTTGAAAGTTGTTTGCTATCTTTCCTTGAAAAGGATAGTAAGTCAATTTTAAATACATAGGAAACATTAGGATGCTCTTCTCACCAGAAACACTATATTGATTGAAAAATGGATCATACACCGGGTATTCATCTTCTCTAATATCATAGAATCGAATATCAGCTCCAACAGAAAAATCATCTTTTACAAATTTTTGATACTCATACGCAAGACCATAAGCATTATTTGCAAAAAGGAAATTAAGGTTATGGTTTTTTCCTTGTCCTAATGAAATTGATAGCAGCAAAAATACTATAACAATTTTTTTATATATATTATTCATCTAAATCCTCAAAGTCAGCATCACGAACTTTATTATAATCAACTTTAGTATTTTTTTCTTTTTCTGGAACAACATTATTTTCAGAAGAATTTGATATGGAAGATTTAAATCTTCTGTATAAAAGTACCAGCAAAAAAGTTAATAATAAAAGTGTCTTCATTTCTATTTATTTAAGAAGGATTAAAATATTTAGTTCCTTGAACAGGTTTTTGAATAATTTCTAGCAATTCATCTAAGTCTCTAGGATTCTCTACAAAATCAATATTATTAGTATTAATAATTAATAATGGGGTATCTTCATAGTTAACAAAGAATTCTTGATACCTTTGATTAACTAAATCGATATAATCTGCAGTAACACCCTTTTCTAAATCTCTACCACGCTTTTTAATATATTGCATTAATAAAGGCGTATCAGCTTGTAAATAGACAACAAGATCAGGTTTAATAATATCTTGCTCTAAAATATCTGCAACACGACTGTATAACTCCATTTCTGGTCCACTTAATGTAAAGCTGGCAAATAAACGATCTTTATCAAACATGTAATCGGTGACAACGCCTTTTTGCATAACATCTAACTGTTTAATTTCTTGTTGCTGTTTGTATCGTTGTAACAGAAAGAACATCTGGGTTTGAAAGGCATATTCTTCAATGCTATCATAGAAATTATCTAAGAATGGATTTTCTTCAAAATTTTCTAACGCCTTCCTTGTATTTAGTTTGTCTGCAATAATCTCGGCTAAACTTGTTTTCCCTACGCCAATTGGGCCTTCTATTGCTATATATGATTCGATCATGCGTTTTTTTCAATTAAATGTTTAGATACTCTTGAAGTATCCGGACAATTATTCAATAAATCAACAATCTTATGGTTAGTACCCGGAAAAACTTCTTCCGGAATTAATTCAGATAGTGGAAGTAAAACAAATTTACGCAGTAATGCACCAGGATGAGGAATTGTAAGTTGATCTGTTTCAATAAATGAATCTCCAAATAGAATAATATCTATATCAATGGTCCTAGGATCATTTTTTTCTCTTGGAAATGTTCTTCCTAACATCTTCTCTATTTTATGAATTTGATCTAAAAACTCAAATGGAGATAGAGCTGTATCCAGCTCAACAACAATATTAATAAAAGAAGGTTGATTTTGATTATACAGCGGTTCCGAATTATAAAAAGAAGATGTTCTGATATTCTTGTTATCTACATGAGAACCAAGCATTGCAATAGAAGAAGCAATATTTGATTCTTTATCTCCTAGATTAGATCCAATAGATAAGTAGACCTTATCACTCACTACATCATGCCGCCCATGCCGCCCATGCCCATATCAGGTGCTCCACCAGCAGGCATTGGAGTTTCAGGTTCAGGCTTTTCAGTAATTGCTGCTTCTGTTGTTAGAAGTAAACCAGATATTGATGCTGCGTTTTCAACTGCAACCCTTGCTACTTTCGCAGGATCAATAATTCCAGCTTTAAACATATTAACATACTCTTCATTTCTGGCATCAAATCCAAAATCATTCTTCCCTTCAAGAACTTTTTGAACTACAATAGAAGATTCAACTCCAGCGTTTTCACAAATTTGTCTAATTGGACCTTCTAAAGCACGTTTCATAATATCGACACCAACTTGCTGAGTTTTATCTGCTTTTACTTTATCAAGCTCTAAACTAGCTCTCAATAATGCTACGCCACCTCCAGCAACAATTCCTTCTTCTACAGCAGCGCGAGTAGCATGTAAAGCATCATCAACTCTTGCTTTCTTTTCTTTCATTTCAACTTCTGTTGCTGCACCAACATTCAATACCGCAACTCCGCCAGATAGCTTTGCAAGTCTTTCTTGTAATTTTTCTTTATCATAATCAGAGCTTGTTTGATCGATTTGAACTCTGATTTCATTGACTCTAGCTTTAATAGCGTTCTTGCTACCAACACCATCAACAATAGTGGTATTATCTTTATCACTAACAACTTTCTTACAAGAACCAAGATATTCTAAAGTTGCATTTTCTAATTTATATCCTTGCTCTTCAGAGATAACTGTTGCACCAGTGAGAATAGCAATATCTTCAAGCATTGCTTTTCTTCGATCGCCAAAACCAGGAGCTTTAACTGCTAAAACTTTAAATGTTCCTCTTAATTTATTTACAACTAAAGTTGCAAGTGCTTCTCCATCAATATCTTCAGCAATAATCAGAATAGGCTTACCAGCTTGAACAACTTTCTCAAGCAAAGGAAGTAAATCTTTCATATTGCTAATTTTTTTATCGTGAACTAATACATATGGGTCTTCTAAATCAGCTTCCATAGAGTCAGAATTAGTTACAAAGTATGGAGATAAATAACCTCTATCAAATTGCATCCCTTCTACAAACTCTAAATAGGTCTCAGCAGTTTTAGATTCTTCAACAGTTATTACACCATCTTTACCTACTTTATCCATTGCTTCAGCAATTTTAGACCCAATTTCTTGATCATCATTTGCAGAAATTGTAGCAACCTGTGCTATTTGATTTGAATCAGGGATATCCTTGGATATTTTTGATATAAATTCTATAATATGATCTTTTGCAAGGTCTATTCCTTTTTTAATTTCCATTGGATTTGCTCCAGCGGTAACATTCTTTAACCCTTCAGAAATAATAGATTGTGCTAAAACAGTAGCAGTAGTTGTTCCATCTCCAGCTTTATCAGAAGTTTTTGAAGCAACTTCTCTTAACATTTGTGCTCCAACATTCTCAAGTTGATCTTCTAAATCAATCTCTTTTGCAACAGATACACCATCTTTAGTAACTGTAGGTGCACCAAATTTTCTTTCAATAACAACATTTCTACCTTTAGGGCCTAAGGTAACCCTAACAGCATTGGCTAGTTTATCTACGCCTTTCTTTAATGCTGCACGTGCTTTTGTATCGTATGCTATTTCTTTAGCCATTTAACTAATCCTCCTTTTAAAGTACTGCTAGAATATCGCTTTCTCTCATGATCAGTAATTCTTTACCGTCATGAACGATTTCAGTACCAGAATATTTTCCATATAAAACTTTATCACCCGGTTTAAGTGAAGATTCAAAGCAATCCTCTTTAGAATTACATTTTTTTCCTTCACCAACGACAAGAACAGTCCCTTGTTGAGGTTTTTCTTGTGCTGTATCAGGTAAAATAATACCGCTAGCAGTCTTTTCATCAGCCGCTAGTGGCTCTACAACAACTCTATCTTCTAATGGTTTAATTTTTAGAGACATATTTCCTCCATTATTAATTTTGCGCTTGGAATTTTAACATTAATAAACAAGAATAACAAATAAATTTGAGTTACTTGCCAGTACTTCCAAATCCACCTTCTCCTCGAGAGGTGTCAGATAATTCATCTACTAATTCAAATTCTATTGGAGAACTATCAACAGCAACTAACTGAAAATATCTTTCTCCTTTCTTTACTGCATAATCTTCTGGATATATATTATCAACCATACCAACTAATTCTCCTCTATATCCGCCATCAATCAAACCAATTGAATTAGCTAATCTTAATGGGGTTTTTGAAATACTAGATCGAGGGAAAAGATAATAAGCTTTATTATCTAAATTTTCACATGCAATCTGTAAGTGAATTGGAGTAGTAGAGTGCCCAGGTATAACCTGATCTTCCACTACAAACAAATCTAATCCGGCATCACCTGTATGGAAATGTGAGTGAGTTTCATACAACTCTCTGACAACATCATTGAATGGTTTAATTCTTAATTTCATTTTTATGAATCACAGTACGAATTGGATAAGGAATCTCAATGTTTTCCTCTTTAAATCGCTTATGAAGCGCCTTAATAAATGCGTTCAAAATTGTATTATGATCACCAAATTCTTTACCTTGAAAATATATGAAAAAATTTACACTTGAATCGGCAAATTCTCTGAACCTAATAGTTGGCTTATAGTCCGTATTGATACATTCAAGTTCATTATAAAGTTTGTTAGCAACATCTAAAGAAACTCTTTCTACATGATCCAAATCACTATCATAAGATACACCAATCTTTATTGGTACTCTAAATGCAGCATCTGATGATGTAAAATTCTTTGATGTAGAGCCTGAAAGAACAGAATTAGGGATAGAAATAAGATTATTTTGCCTTTCTCTCAATGTTGTATAACGCCAACCTATGTTTACTACATAACCTTGATAGCCATTATCCAGCTCAACATAGTCTCCTTCTTTCATTGTTTGACTAAGCAATATATTAATTCCTCCAAACAAATCAGATAAGGTGTCTTTAAGTGCTAAAGAAACAGCTAAACCACCTACTCCCAATGCAGTAATAAGAGGAGTAATAGAAATTCCAAAAGACTGTAAAATAATTAAAAATCCAAGAGCATAAATGGATACATTGACTAATCCTTTAAAAATACCAGTCGAAGGCAGTGAACTGTTGCTCTTTGACCATACATCTAATAACCCCATAATAATTTTTGATAAGGTTAAGCTGATTGATATTACCAAAAATGCAAATATCAGCTTTGATGCATAAACATTATATGGATCAGCAAGCTCAACATTGCTCAATGCAATAGACAATGATGCTAAAAAGAACCAAAATACAACCATAGCATCAAATGCATTGATTACAACATCATCTCCTTTCCATGATGTACCGTCAGAAAACTTCTTTATTCTACTGAAAAAATAAGTTTTAAATATAAAACCTATAAATACACCACCAACAATGGTTAAAATAGGTTCCATCCACTCTAAATAAGCTATTTCTAAGTTCATGGGGGTAGATTACTAATAAAAGTTTACTTCGTCAAGATAATGAACAATTTAAATTAAAGGCTCGACCCAATCATTGTTCGCTTTAATTAGGTTAATTAGTTCGTCAACCGCATCTTTGCTTGATATATTTCTTTTAACTAAATCTTTTCCTTTATAAAGAGAAATAACATCTTTTCCTGAACCAACATACCCATAATCAGCGTCTGCCATCTCTCCAGGGCCATTCACAATACAACCCATTACGGCTATTTTTAAATCTTTTAGATGACTTGTTTTCTCTTTAACTAGTGCTGTAGTTTCTTGAAGATCAAATTTTGTTCTTCCACAAGATGGACATGATATGTAATCTGTTTTAAAGATTCTTGTTCGTGTATTCTGAAGAATAGAAAAGCTCAATTCATTAATTCTTTCATGATGATAATCAGAATCTAACCAAAGACCATTCCCCATTCCCTCCAATAACAAAGTACCAAAATCTATGGATGCATCAATAGATAGCTTCTCGAAATCTTCTTCTTTGTAAGATTTTTTAAATAAAACAGGGTTAGTAATGCCTTGTTTTTCAAAAAAATTAAATATATCTCTAAAATCAGTTTCGTTGTCATGAAAATCAAATACAAATACAACATTTTTAGGCATAGAACTCATAATCGAGTTAGTAATAGTTTCTTTACTGAGAGACACAAAATTTATTATATCAGATTTATCATCTGATTGACGATATTCTTTAATTGAATGAAAATAAGGTAATCTTTCATTTTTATTATTTATTAACTCTTTTCCATCATAAAAATAATCAGGTCCATTCCCTTCAAATAAAGCATTAGAACTAGATAGAACGACTGGAACATTGTCTCCACCAATATTAAGCACTGCTGAAGTAGAACTTTTATGATATTCTGATAACCTATGGTCGTCTTTATTGATTGGATTTAATATTCTTGTTTTATCAATAATTTTTTTCGCAGTAGGTATTTCAAATTCTGGATCTTCTGTAAGAGACACTCGAATTGTATCACCAATACCATCATTTAATAGTGAACCAATCCCTAAAGAAGACTTTATTCTACCGTCTAACCCATCTCCTGCTTCTGTTACTCCAAGATGAAGTGGAAAATGCATATTTTCTTCATCCATTTTTTTGACTAATAATCGATAAGCATGCACCATCACTAACGGATTGCTTGATTTCATTGATAAAACAACTTGGTCAAAATCATTTTTATCGCAAATTCTTAAAAATTCTAGAGCAGATTCGACCATTCCAAGAGGAGTATCTCCAAATCGATTCATTATTCTGTCTGATAAGGAACCGTGATTTGTTCCTATTCTTATAGCAGTATTATGTTTTTTGCAAATATCTAACAATGGAATAAAACGATCTTCAATCTTAAGCAGTTCATCATTGTAAGTTTTATCATTATACTCTTTTATTTCAAACTTCTTTCTATCAACATAATTTCCAGGATTAATTCTCACTTTTTCAACAATTTCTGCAGCAGTTATTGCAGCATTAGGAGTAAAATGTATATCGGCAACTAGAGGGTTTGTATACCCCTTATTTCTTAGAGAATCTTTAATATTCTGTAGGTTTTCTGCTTCTTTAATATTTGGAGCAGTAAATCGTACTATTTGTCCACCTGCATCAATAATTCTTATCGCTTCTTCAACGCTAGCTTCTGTATCTAATGTTGAAGCTGTTGTCATTGATTGGGTTACGATGGGATAATCGCTACCAATTATCACATCTCCGACGCTAACATTGATAGTTTTTCTTCTCACTTCTATAAGATTTTAAAGGTTGTAAGAGACAATAACGCAAAGAAAATTCCAAGCAACCAGAAACGTACTACTACTCGTGATTCAGGCCATCCTTTTAATTCAAAATGATGATGAAGAGGTGCCATTAAAAATAATTTTTTTGGTTCTCCATACTTCTTCTTAGTCCACCTATGATATATTACCTGCAATATTACTGACAAAGCTTCCAAAACAAAAACTCCACCTACAATAATTAACAAAAGTTCTTTCTTTAATAGGATTGCTAACGTTCCCAATGCAGCCCCCATAGACAAAGAACCAACATCTCCCATAAAAATCAATGCTGGCCTTGCGTTAAACCATAAAAATCCAAGACAGCCTCCAAAAAGAGCAGCAGCAAAAATTGTTAATTCACTTGCCATTGGTATGTAGGTAATATTTAGATAATCAGAAAAATCAACTCTTCCAGATATATAAGACAATACTCCAAATACACTAACAGATATAGCAAGCAATCCTGTAGCTAACCCATCAAGTCCATCGGTTAGATTCACAGCATTAGATGTTGCAGATACAACAAGAATAATGAATAATGTGTAGATAAATGGATTAAGAAAATCAATTGAAACATACTTTAAAAATGGAACAAAGGTGAAATAAGTCTTATCTATACCGTCAGCAATATAAGCGCCAGAATTAATTATCATAAATGAGATAAAAATACCAAGTATAGATTGGGCAATTAATTTATAACGTCCAGCTAAACCTCCATCTTTTTTCTTTATGGATTTTAAATAATCATCGTAAAAACCAACACAACCCATCCAAAGCATTGAAACACAAATAATTTGTATAAACAGATTATTTATATCCGCAAATATTAAGGTAGGTATTATTGTGGCAACAATGATAAGAACACCGCCCATAGTTGGCGTTCCCTGTTTTTCATGATGGCTCTCTGGACCATGATCTCTAATGGATTCTCCAATTTGGAGCCTTGTAAGATTTCGAACAATAATTGGACCAAAAATAAAACTAATCAAAAGTGCTAGAATCGCACTGGCTCCTGCACTAAATGTGATATACTCAAATAAATTTCTTAACGAATCTAATAGTTCATTTAACATGGTTTTTAATATCTTCT
>DEAO01000013.1:12393-15701 GCA_002348725.1 Fidelibacterota bacterium UBA2980
TCGAAATGTAAGCGTAAGGGAATACTTTTACTATTGTTAAAAGTATTTTCTGCCAAGCCTCCATAACAAATGATTCCATCAATTTTCCCTTCGCAATAATCAGCAATTTCTTTATGAAAATCTATTTCATTTTCTCCAAGTTCTTTCATATCTCCAAATATAAAAATTCTTCTTCCCTGCGTTTCATATCTTGCAAGATTATCAATAGCAGCTTTCACGGACTCTGGATTTGCATTGTAGGTATCATCAATTAACACAATCCCTCTAGGTAAAGAATAAGTCTGTCCTCTTCCTTTTGGCAAAATAAAGTCTTCTATCATTCGAGAAAACTCTTCTTGATTACTCTTACCCATAAAATCTTTACAAACTTCATAAGCAATAGAAGCATTTTTTAAAAATACTTTATTATTTGCAAGAGGATGATTTGATAAAGTAAATGAAGGCTCAATTTCATCGCCATAGTACCCTTTATTAGAATGGTTAAAAATTGATTTCTTTTCTTTGCGAATATTATCAATTGATCCAAAGCCTTCTAAGTGAGCACCAGAAATATTTGTTACAATTCCTATATCTGGCTTAACAATAGATGACAAATAATCAATGTCTCCCACTTGATTTGCACCAAGCTCTAAAACATAGATTTGTGAAGGGTCATTTGAGAAGGAAAATATAGTCAAAGGTACCCCAATTGACGTGTTAAAATTCCCTTCTGTCTTAGAAACATTATGGCCATTTTTAATAAGAATATGTGAAATCAAATCTTTTGTGGTTGTCTTACCATTGCTTCCAGTAATAGCAATCGTTTTTCCATTAAAATTAACCATCCATTCAGAACAAACCTTTCCAATAAACTCAATCACATCATCTACTGTGAAAACATTATCGTTTTCATGCACAGATTGAGCAATAGCATAAATTGCACCATTAGATAATGCTTCATCAATAAAATCAGATCCATCAAAATGCTCTCCTTTGATTGCTAAGAATAAATCATTCTCTTTAACATGTCGACTATCTGTAGTAATTCCGCTAATTGAAGAAAGATTATCTCTATTAAGAGCATCAGAAAGGTAGCTAAGGAATAAATCAGTTTCGATGATATCAATTCGCATAAAAATCCTCTATAATCTCTCTGTCAGAATAGTGTAGTTTTTCTCCATTAATTTCTTGGAATTTTTCATTCCCCTTTCCAAAAATAATTAAAATATCCTCGGAATCTAAGTTTTCAAGCGCAACTAACAATCCATCTTTGCGATTATCAAATACTTGGAACATATCTTTTGAAAACCCTGATATCACATCATTATTAATGCTGTTAATATCCTCAAACCTTGGATTATCAGGTACCAAATAAGCTACATCAGCAAATTCTTGAACTGCTTTAGCCATTTCTGGTCTTTTTGATTGGTCTCTATTCCCTCCTGCTCCAAACAGTACTTTGACTGTTTTATCTGGATATATTTCTTTGATGGAGCTCAACATATTTCTATACGCATCAGGTGTATGAGCGTAATCAACAATAATGTCTGGCCATTCTGGCTGAGAAATATTTTCATTTCTTCCATCTATATAATCACAATTTTTAATGCCTTCTTCAATAGATGATTGTTGTATGCCAAGCTCTAATGCAATAGAAGAAGCTAAAAGTATATTCTCTAAATTATATCTTCCAATTAACGTTGAATTAATTTGTACGGAACTATCTTTTGAATGAATGATTCCAGTAATGCCATCTTGATTAATAGATACATCATTACAAAAGTAATCTGCATCTGAATTTTTCAAAGAAACTTTCTTAGAATTTGGATAGTCCTTGCAAATAGCTTGTCCATAATCAGTATCACTTAATATCAATGGATTATTTCCTTCTTTTATTAATCCAAACAACTTTTTCTTGTCATTAAAATAGTTGTCAAGAGACTTATGATAATCTAAATGATCTAAAGTAAGATTAGTAAATCCAACCGAATCAAAGACAATGCTATCTACACGATTTTGTGATAAAGCATGAGAAGATACTTCTAAAATAGCATAATCAAATTTTTCTTCTACTGCATAATGCAGTACTTGAAAAAGAGATACAGGGTCTGGAGTGGTTAAAGAAAAATCAAGTGATTGAATTTTGGGAATGATACCTAAAGTACCAATTTGAATTACTTTTTTCCCATCTGCTTCCAATATATCTTTTAATATAAGCGTGGTGGATGTTTTTCCATTTGTACCCGTAATTCCAATGGTTTTAATATGCTTTTCAGGATTTCCATAGAAATTTGATGCTAGCTGAGTTAATGCTTTTCTTGCATTGCTCACCTTAATAATTGTATCCGTAGCCTCTATGTCATTAGCATCTGTAATAACACATAGAGCTCCTTTATCAAAAGCATCATTGATAAATTGATTTCCATCCACAGAAACGCCCTTTATTGCAACAAAGATAAAGCCAGATTGCACTTGTCTTGAATCAGAAGTGATTCCTAAAACTTTTTTGCTCTGAATAGCGCTAGTTAATTGCGCAACATTGCGCAAAACATCCTCAATTACGATTTGGATCATAAATCGTATTTGCTTCCATTGGATGTATGGTTGTCATAGTTGGTGGCATATGCATATAACGAATATAATCGTTAATGTCTCTTTGGTTCCAAGGATCTTTAAAATAATTATCTGTATCTACAAAACCTTTTCTTGAATTATAGTAGGTAAACTTTTCAAATGAAGTATTAAAAAACCCGCTTGAATATGATTCATTATTTTCAATCAACCATTTACTTGCTTCTGACCAACCGACTATCCCTCTATCAAAGTATAGTGTGGTGGCACGGCCAGTAGGCATATAAAAACCTTGATTATTTTTACGTTCAAATCGATCATATTTAGGAGCATTCAGTTGTAATGACTCTGAAATAACATCCAATTCTAAATATTTCTCTAAAATTTTATTACGATTGATATCAGCAATTAACATTAGCTCTAAATCAGTAATGGTATCTGCAAGAATTGATTCGAAGAACACAGAATCTTTTTCTACTTCTTCAATATTCAAGTCTTGCGCAATTGCAAGAGATAGAACTAATAATAGGGTAATATATCTAATCATCTAAGCTAACTTTCTTTCTATTTTTCTTTATTAACGATCTCTTTTTTTTGCTTTCAATTCTTTTAACCTGTGAAGCCTTAGAAGGTTTCGTAGCAATTCTCTTTACAGGAATTTTTATGTCAGAAAATAAAGATTCTAAACGGTTGATAGCATCAATTTTATTTTTATTCTGCGTTCGATGACTTTGTGCAATAATAATGATTTCACCATT
>DEAO01000025.1:0-2094 GCA_002348725.1 Fidelibacterota bacterium UBA2980
TTTCCCAAGACCAATATCTTGTGGAGCCAAGTAAATCGCAAGCCCTCCCATCCAAGAAAAGCCAGTTTCAAATGAAACTCTCGTTCTTGCAGATGGTTTGGCAAATATCATTGCCATAGAATGGTTTGCAAATGGTTTAAACTCTTCTTTATTACGATATTTTGACTTTAAATCTGCAGCCAAAGTAAACAGATTTAAAATTTCTTCTTTTGAAAAATCATCTACTTTAATACAATGTCTCACACCCACTTTAACTTCTCCTTTTTACGCTTGGAATATGCATTGATTCTCGATATTTAGCTACTGTTCTTCTTGCAATGGAAATATTTTGATTTTTTAACAGATTTGCTATTTCTAAATCCGATAATGGACTATCTTTATCTTCTGAATCAATAAGATTCCTAATAATATCTTCTAATTCTTTTTTACCAATGATTTCTCCAGAGTCTTTTACAACTTTACTACTGAAGAAAGTTTTTAAACTTATAACACCAAGAGGAGTATCAACATATTTATCCTTAATTGTTCTACTAATTGTTGAAATATCCATTTCTAATTTTTGAGCAATATCTTCCAGACGAAGTGGATTAGGATATTCTTGATTCCCAGATAAATAATCATTTTGTAAACCAATAATCTCATTCATCACATCTTTAATAGTTGTAGATCTAAATGCAATCGCATCCAATAAATTTTGTGCATTGTCAATATGATTATTCATAAACTTTTTTTCTTTATCAGAAAATTTTTTCATCATCGCCTCATCTAGATAGTCATTAGCAATTTTAAATTTGCTCAAATTTTTATCATTGACTAAAATAATCCATTTTTCATCTTTTAACCTGATAATCAAATCAGGAATTACATAATCAGATTCATTGTGATTAATAATTGGAGAAAAATTTTTGGAAGATATCATATCTAATGCTTCATCAAATTCTGAATCAGAACAATTTAAGTTTGATTTAATTTTTGAGAAGTCTTGTTGTAAAAAATCATTAAAATTTTCCGTAATAATCTTTGTGGCAATAGAATCTTTTTCGTTGATTTGAAGCAAAAGGTATTCTTGGACATCTTTACAGCCTACTCCAATAGGATTAAGAGTTTTTACCAGATTAATCATATTTTCTACTTCACTTAAGTCAGCATTGCAATTATCAGCAATCAATTCAGGTTCAATATCAAGAAATCCGCTTTCATCAACATTAAAAATAATTTGATTAGCAATTTCTTTATCTCTGTTATCCATTTCTGATTCTTCTATTTGTTTAATTAAATTTCCAACAACATCTATATCCTCTGCAACATTTGCCAGAAATAAATCATAGTTTTCTTGATTATCAAATTGGGACGTATCTGAAGATTTTTCTCTAAAATCTTCTAAATCTTTTTCAACCAAAACTGGGTTTTTTTCAATTTCACTTTGCAATTCTTCTTCAATATCAGAAATAGTCATTTCTAAAAAACGTGATTGAAGAATTTGTTTTGGAATAGCAGTCTGTTTTTGTCTAAGCTTTGTAGAGATCTTATTCATTAATCAAGCCTAAATTTCTTACCAAGATATAATTTACGTACTTCTTCATCATTGGCTAATGTTTCTGCGTCTCCAGATTTCAGAATTTTACCATCATATAATAGATAAGATCTATCAGTGATAGAAAGTGTTTCTCTAACATTATGATCTGTAATGAGAACACCAATATTTTTCTCCTTTAAAGAAGTAACAATTTGTTGTATATCTTCTACAGCAATCGGATCAACGCCAGCAAATGGTTCATCTAGCAAAATAAAATCCGGTTTCAATGATAGCGTACGACATATTTCTACTCTTCTTCTTTCTCCTCCAGAAAGACTGCCTCCTAAATTATTTCTTAAGTGATCAATGTTAAATTGTAAAAGCAATTTATCGATCAATTCGGTTTGCTCATCTTTAGAAGGAAGAATATTTTCCAAAACAATTCTCAAATTATCTTCTACGCTTAATTTTGCAAAAATAGAAGGTTCCTGAGCGAGATATCCTATGCCCATCCTAGCTCTTTCATACATTGGAGCAGTAGTAATATTATCATTATCAAGAAATATTTCACCAGAAGA
>DEAO01000025.1:2488-5593 GCA_002348725.1 Fidelibacterota bacterium UBA2980
ATCTCTCCTTTAGAAAGATTTAAATTCACTTCATTAACAACCGTCCTACTAGAAAAACTTTTCTTTAAATTTTCAGTCTTTAAAATTTTAGTCATTATTAATGATTCCTCTAGGCTGTGTAATTTTCCATTCAGTTAAATCAATATTTGATTCAAATCCTTTACCATAAAAAGTATCAAGTTCTCCTGAAATAAATGTTAATTCTGCATCTGTAAATATTCTATCTACTTTATTGTCCCATAAAAGAGAGTCTGTTAACAATTCTTCACCATTGTCAGCTTTAACAATTACATTGCCAAAAGCGTTGATTTGATTTTCTTTTTCACTTACAAGTGCATAATCTGACTTAACAGTAGAAGAATGATAATAATTGGAGTCATACAAATCAACAACTACATCATTCGTTAATTTTAAAACAAGATCGTTATCATTTTTTTCTAATAATTCTGCTGTGACCAAAGCTTTGATGTTACCCATTTCTGTTAATGTGATTTCAACGTCTGATGAAAGTTGACTATGAACTGATTTAGTCGTTTTTTCACTTGTATTATCATTGCTATAACAAGCAATAAGGAGAAAAAATGCGAGATAATAAAACTTCATCGTAATTCAGAAAGCAACAGGTTGATTGCATCATCAAAATTGCCCCTTGAGCTAATAATTAAATCAATCACTTCCCTAACTGCGCCATGCCCACCAGCTTTTGATGTGATATAATGCGCATGCTTTGAAACATAATCTGGTGCATTGGGTACTGAAACAGCTAAACCAACTTTTTCAAAGAGTGGCATATCAATAATATCATCACCAATAAAACAAATTTCATGATCTTCTATATTATATTCTTTTTTCAGTTCATTGTAAGATTCAATTTTTCTAATTACACCATTATATACTTTATCAATTTTTAATTTTTCTGCACGATGTGATGTAGTGGCGCATTCTCTACCAGTAATCCAAGCAGTTTTAAGATTAATATCTAATCGATTAATCATATGAAATCCTACTCCATCTAATACACTGAAATTTTTTGATTGTTCTCCATTGGTAGCATAGATAAGTGTTCCATCTGTTAAAACACCGTCTACATCACAAATCAAAAGCTTAATTTGTGCTAATTTTTCTTTTAAAGCATTATCCATGTTGTAAATATACCTTTCTGAATTCTATCATTGATGTCAATAGAGGCTCAAGCTTATCTAATGGCCATTGAGTGCCTGCATCGCTTAATGCATTCTCTACATCATCATGTACTTCCATAAAAATTCCATCACAGCCTGTCGCAACGGCAGCACGAACTTGTCCTGGAATAAAATCTCTTTGTCCAGAAGTTGTTTTTTCTGTGTTTCCAGGCACTTGCGCACTGTGTGTTGCATCATAAATTACTGGAAAACCAAATTCTTGCATAATTTGAATAGAACGCATATCAGAGGTTAAATTATCATACCCAAATGAATTTCCACGCTCTGTAATAAGAATATTTTTGTTATTTGTGCTTATTATTTTATCAATAATATTTTTTACTTTATATGGAGATAAAAATTGACCTTTTTTTACATTAACAACTTTTCCAGTTTCTCCAGCAGCAATTAATAAATCAGTTTGTCTACATAAAAAAGCAGGTATCTGGAGAATATCTACAACATCACTAACAATTTTAGCATGTTCTGGATGATGAATATCTGTTGTAATAGAAACTGGAAATGCATCTTTTACTTCTTGAAGAATTTTTAGTCCTTCATCCAAACCATTTCCTCTAAATGAATCAATTGAAGTCCTGTTTGCTTTATCAAAAGAAGCTTTAAAGATAAATGGTATTCCTAATTTTTCTGTAACAGATAAGATAGATTCTGCCATTTTCAAAATATGATCTCTATTCTCAATAACGCAAGGTCCACCAATAAAAGGAAGATCATCGCCTCCAAAAACAATATTATTGCATTCTACTTTATTAATTTTCATTTCTTACTCTTTTTTAATGATGCGTTTACAAATCCATAAAACAATGGATGCGCTTTATCAAGCCTGCTTTTTAATTCAGGATGAAATTGGCATCCTACAAACCACGGATGGTTATCTAGTTCAATAGTTTCTACTACGCCTAAATCTTTATTCATACCTGAAAAAATTAACCCTTTTGAACGCATTTGTTTAACATATTTATTATTTACTTCCCAACGATGGCGATGGCGTTCATGAATAGTTTTTTTCTTATAAGTTTTTGCTACTTTTGTTTTAGGTTCAATATCACACTTATAGGAGCCTAAACGCATAGTACCGCCTTTAATCTTAATGGCTTTCTGAGATTCCATAATTTCAATCACAGGATGTTTACATTTAGAGTTAAACTCGGTACTATTAGCATTCTTTAAATCACATACATGTCTTGCAAAATCAATAACAGCACATTGCAGACCCAAACAAATCCCTAAAAATGGAATTTTGTTTTCTCTTGCAAATTTTGAAGTTAGAATCTTTCCTTCAGCGCCCCTAGAACCAAAACCTCCAGGGATTAAAATGCCATCAATGTCTTTAAATGCTTTCTGTGCATCTTTATCAGTATGAATTTTTTCAGTATTTATCCAAGCTACTTCTACATTTGTATTGTTTTCTACCCCTGCATGAACAAAAGACTCTAAAATACTCTTATATGCATCATGTAATTCAGTGTACTTTCCGCACATTGCAATTTTTACATTATGATTAGGATTTTTATATATATTTACAAACTTTTTAAGTTTATCAACAGATGGTTTATTTTTAAGCTGAAGTCTATTCAGTATCATTTTGGTGACATTTTGCTTTTCAAATAATAATGGTACTTCATAGATACTAGATACATCTTTATTCTCAATAACATGAGATGGTTTAACATTACAGAAAAGTGCTAATTTTTCTCTAATTGATTTATTAATACTTTGTGAAGTCCTGCAAAATATAAAATCAGGAGCTAATCCAATTTCTCGTAATTTCATTACTGAATGTTGTGTTGGTTTTGTCTTGATTTCTCCGCTAGAAAAAACATGTGGAAGCAATGTTAAATGGATAATCAGTGAATTAAAATATCCAACATCTAGTGATAATTGACGAATTGCTTCAAGAAAT
>DEAO01000025.1:5996-6131 GCA_002348725.1 Fidelibacterota bacterium UBA2980
ATAAATACGATTTTTAATTTCATCTGTAACATGAGGGATTACTTGAACTGTTTCTCCCAAATAATCACCTAAACGTTCTTTATCTAATACCGTGCTATAAATCTGGCCTGAAGTAGCATTGTTATCTTTGGACAT
>DEAO01000022.1:0-3941 GCA_002348725.1 Fidelibacterota bacterium UBA2980
CCATCCCCAGGAGGTCCAGTAAAACATAAAATCGGCCCTTTTACTGCATCGCTTTTTGTCACTTTCTTTTTCAGTGATCGTACAGCTAAATATTCTAAAACACGTTCTTTAACTTTGTCTAAACCATAATGATCTTCATCTAAAGTTTTATGTGCAGATTCAATATTTAAATTATCTTTACTTGATTTACTCCACGGCAAGTCTGTCAACCATTCTAAATAAGTTCTTGCAACAGAATACTCAGGTGATTGAGGGGAAATGCGTGATAAACGATCTAATTCTTTATTAGCTACCTTTTCAGCTTCTGCACTCATCTTTGCATCGGCTATCTTTGCTTTTAATTCATCTAATTCAACGGTTTGGTTATCTTCACCAAGCTCCTTTTGAATCGTTTTCATTTGTTCTCTTAGGTAATACTCTCTTTGAGTTTTTGAAATCTCATCTTGTACTTCTGTTTGAATTTCTTCACCAAGCTTAATACGCTGAATTTCTCTTTGGAGAAGATTGATTGCATTTTCAACACGCTTTTTAATATCTAATTCTTCTAATACTTCTTGTTTTTCTGAATTAGAAACAGATAAAAGAGAAGTAGCGCGATCAGCTAAACGAGAAGGGCGATCAATATTAGATAACATACCCGCATGTTCTTCGTTTAGGTTTGGAGATATCTTAATTAATTCAGTAAATGAATTTTTTAATCCTTTTGCTAATGCTTCAACTTCAACATCAGGATTCCCAGATTTTTCTTCAGGGATTCTTTCAACATCAGCAGTAAAATAAGTGTTCTCATCATTGTATTTTAAAATCTTTACTCTGTCAACACCTTGAACAATAGCAGATTTACTATTATCTGGCATATCAAATACTTTTAATACAAGTGCCAGTGTTCCATAAGAATATAAATCTTCTTGTTTTGGATCTTCAATCGATCCATCTTGTTGTGCAACTACAACTAAATATTTATTCTCTGGATCTAAGTCTTCAATTAATTTGAGAGACTTTTCTCTTCCGACATAAATAGGAATAACCTGCTGAGGAAACAACACTGTATTCCTCAAAGGCATTACTGGATATTGTTTTTGTATATTTTCCATTTTTTCTTAATTCTATTGTTGCAAAAAGTGTGCCTTCAAGCAAATTTAACGTAAAAAGTCACTATTTTATAAAAAATATGCCAAAATGGCTTAAAAGTATGCTAATTTAGTCTAATTGAATAAACAAATTCTCTAAAATTGTCACTATTTTCACTAATAATGCTATTTATACCTACAGCTTTAATAAAATACAAACTATTAGGAAACTCAATTACTCCTCCGAGCAAGCCATAATCATTTTTTATAACTTTTTCTTGAGAAGGATTTGCCATATTTGGTACTTCGTAAGTACCATACATTTCTAATAGTGTAATATACTTATTATCTAAACTGTCTTTTTGAACAAGAACATTATCTTCAAGAAGTTCATCTTTTTTAAATTGTCCAATCCAACGTTGAATATTTTGATCTGCAGTTCCTTGAATATTGCTAAAAACAACCAATGAAAAATCTTCTCCTGTATTTAATGTAATTTCAAGAAGTCTAAATTGTTTTTCTGATTTATTTATATTCCATGTATCAGGAGCTTTATAAGATATTGTTTCTACAACACTTCTATTAGCTATTTGATTTGTTCCATTGATAGATATATAAGAAATGAAAAGACAAAATCCAATAATAATGCTATAAGTAAGTATTCTATTCATCTTTGATTAAAAATTGCTCGTGCTTGTTCGTCTGCATGGTATGAACTGCGAACCAAAGGACCAGATTCAATAATCTTAAAACCAATTGATTTACCAAATTCTTTATAATCTTCAAATTGTTCTTTCGAAACATACTCCTGTACAGCTAAATGATTTTTAGTAGGTTGTAAATATTGTCCAATTGTGAAAATTTGAACTCCTAAATCAACAATTTGTTTCATTGTATCCTTTACTTCACCTACTGTCTCTCCCAAACCAACCATTATCCCTGTCTTTGTACGTAAACCAAATTTAATTGAATCTTTTAATACAGATAGTGATCTATTCCAATTGGCTTGGGCACGTACTGCTTTACTAATTCTTTCTATACATTCAATATTATGACTAAAAATATCAGGTTTAGTTTCAAATACTCTCTCTAGAGATTCTTGATGTGCTTTGAAATCTGGAGTCAATACTTCTATTGTACATTTTGGGTTGATTTTTCGTGTTTGCAAAATTGTTTGAGCCCATATTGTCGATCCGTAGTCATTCTTCATATCATCACGATCAACTGAAGTGATAACAACATGTCTCAGATTCATTCTTTTAACTGCTTGAGCAACACGATAAGGTTCCATTGGATCACTCCATGTTGGTTTACCTGTTTTTACAGAACAAAATCCACATGCCCTGGTACAAGTATCGCCCAAAATCATTAAAGTGGCAGTACGTCTATTCCAACATTCATAGATATTAGGGCATCTTGCTTCAGCACATACCGTATTCAAATAACTTTCTTGTATTGTTTTTCTGACAAATTTATAATTTTCATCAGTGGTAATATTAATTTTTGGTTTATTTATTCTTGATTGAATCATTATTGAAATATATCATTAAAATGATTAATTGTAGATTGTTTAATATCATTCATAGAAATTTTCTTACCTAATTCTTTTTCCATAGAAGTCATATACACATTCTCAATACCACATGAAATAATATTAGAAAAATAATTCATATCGGTATTCACATTTAATGCAAAGCCATGAGTTGTTATCCATCGAGAAACACGAATACCAATACTAGCTATCTTTCTATCTTCAATCCAAACTCCAGTCAAACCTGGTTTGATAGATGCATTAATTCCATAATCATATAAAACATGTATTAATACCTGTTCAATATTGGAAACATAAGATCGAATACCCAATCCCATTGTCTTTAAATCAATAATAGGATACCCAACCAATTGTCCTGGACCATGATAGGTAACATCTCCTCCTCGATCAGTTTCAAATAATTCACAATTCTTATTAAGAATATTATTGGGATTACCATTTTTTCCTAATGTATAGGTATGATTGTGTTCCAATAAAAACAAAGTATTTTTACCTGAATTCTTAATTAATTGATTACGCGTATTTTTTTGACTTAATAATGCTTCATTATAATCGCATAAACCTAAGTCTTTAACAATAAATTGCATTTATTTTAATTGTAGTAGTGTTTCGAAAATAGCTTCAGAAAAAGTAGGATGAGGATGCACTGAAGAAAGAATACTGTCAATACTAAGATTATTTGATTTGACAACACTAAGTTCAGATATCATTTCAGTGGCATTAGATCCAATAATATGTGCACCTAATATATGATTAGATTCATCTACTAAAATTTTAATAAAACCATCGGATGCACTCACTGCAACAGCTTTTCCATTGGAATTAAAAAAAGAATGAGCTTTTTTAAATGTAATTGATTGTTCATTTAAATTTTCTTCGCTCAAACCAATAGATGCAACCTCAGGTTTGCAATAAGTACAATTCGGAATATTATTATAACCGATTTTTGATGGTGTTAAACCACACATAAGCTCAGCAACATAAATACCTTCTGCAGTTGCAACATGCGCAAGCCATGGTGGACCAATAACATCACCTACTGCATATATATTATCGATATTAGTCCTGCCATCATCAACTACAATATGATTGTTGTTTTCTATTTTAATTCCCAGATTTTCTAATCCAAAACCAGAAGAATTTCCTTCAACTCCAATAGAGACGATTATTTTTTCATCATCAATATCTTTTGCTATTGTATTTGTAACAATATTTATTTTTCTTTTTTTGAATGCTTTCTCAAGCCAAGCTGATACTTCCTTATCTTCATTTGGAAGCAACCTATCTTCCGCTTCAACTATAGTGACATTAGTCCCAAA
>DEAO01000022.1:4326-14052 GCA_002348725.1 Fidelibacterota bacterium UBA2980
TAGGTAGTTTTTTCATCGTAAAAACATCTTTTGAATACATTATTTTTTCTGAATTAGTATTAATATTTTCCAACATCTTTGGTTTTGATCCTGTAGCAATAATAAAATTTTGAGCACTTATTTGAGCACCATCAATTTCAATAGATTTATTATCAATAAACTTCCCAAAACCTGGATAAAAATCTACATTATTTTTTCTTACTAGATAGTGTATGCCTTTAGACAAACGTTGTCTAGCTTTAATACTTCGATCAATAATAAACTGAAAATCAATCTCTACGTCTTTTACTGAAATACCATAATCATTCGAAGCATTAATTAAATCCATTACTTCTGCATTTTTTAATAGAGATTTTGTTGGAATACAACCCCAGTTTAAACAAACGCCACCTAAATCATTATCATCAACAATTGCAACTTTTTTACCTAGCTCTGCAGCGCGAAATGCAGCACTGTATCCTCCAGGACCTCCCCCTAATACAATTATATCATAGTTATTCATTGTGATTATATTTTATTTACTTCAACAAGTTTTAAAAATTCATTTCTTGTGCTAGACTTTTCTTTAAATGTTCCTAACATAGAGCTAGTTGAAGCGATACTGTTTTGTTTTTGTACGCCGCGCATCAACATACAAAAATGTCTTCCTTCCATTATAACTGCTACACCTTTTGGATTTAATAAATCTTGTATACAGGTTGCAATTTGATTTGTTAAGCGTTCTTGCACTTGTAATCTTCTTGCATAGAAATCAATAATTCGTGGAATTTTAGACAAGCCAATAATTTTCCCATCTGGTATATATCCAACATGTGCTTTACCATAAAATGGGATTAAATGATGCTCACACAAGCTATAAAATTCGATATCCTTTACTATAACCATGTCTTTAGCAGATTCATTAAAGATAGCTTCATTTACAATCTCATCAAGATTTTGATTATAGCCCTGAGATAAAAACTCCCAAGATTTTGCAACTCGTTTTGGTGTTTTTAGCAAACCTTCTCGATTAGTATCTTCTCCAATAATTTCTAATAATTCTTTAGTAATCTTTTCTAATCTTTTTTTATCTATATCTGACATTAGCTTTCCTCCAAATAACTTGTAGGCTGTATTTTATCCTTTAATAACCAAAGGCAAAAATAAATAATTGGGGTATCAATCAGTGCTACAAAAACTTTGAACATCCAACCCATCCATAATAGTGAATAAAAACTTTCCCAAGGAATTACTCCAGCAGAACAAAGAATTACAAGTATTACTGATGTATCAACTAGTTGAGAACACATTGTTGATGCATTATTACGTAACCATAAATATTTGCCCTCTGTTAATCGTTTCCAAAAATGGAAAATCCTTATATCGATAAACTGTGCAGTTAAATAAGCAAGCATAGATCCAAAAAATGCAGGACCTGATAAACCAAACACTTTTTCAAATGTGGCATTATCTAAAGGTGATATATCTGCAGTTGGAACTGCCATAGCTACGTAAACCAATACTACAGTAAAAACACTGGCAAAAAATCCAGCTAAAACCACTTGATTTGCCCTTCTTTTTCCGTAAAGTTCTGATATCAAATCTGTAACAATAAAAGTTACTGGATAAGCAATAATACCAACAGATAGAGCAAAGTTTGGAATTCCTAGAGAAGGCCAAGTAAAAAATTTCTGGAAAATAAGATTACAAGTAACCAGAGAAGCAATAAAAATTGCAGTTAGTATCATATAAAATCTTTCTTGAAAAACAGTCATTTTTATTTTCCGTAATAATCTGTGTAAATTGTTGGAGTTTCAATCAAACGAATTCTATGTAAAAGACAACCCTCTAAATCTTTTTCAATAGATTCCCATATAAAAACTACCAAATTTTCAGTAGATGGTTGTTTATCTTCAAACCAAGCAATATCTTTTTCAAATTGTGTATGATCTAATTTTGAAATTACATTTTTTTGTACCAGTTTCTTTAAATATTCTAAATCGACAATAAAACCAGTATCTGGATTTAAATCTCCTTTCACAGTAATATGTAATTCGTAGTTATGTCCGTGCACCATAACATCTTTACCAAATACTTCTTTATTCTTTTCATCAGACCATTTTTTATTGCCATATTTGTGTGCTGCACAAAAATGAAATACTTTGGTTAAATATGTATTATTACCATTCATAGTGATTACTAATTTATTTAAATAAAGACCTTCTTCCAACTAATGAAGTAATAGGACAATTGTATGGATCAAAATTCTTTGCTGGACAATATTCTCGTCCATAAAAAATGATTTGAAGGTGTAATTTGTTCCATTTTTCTTTTGGAAATAATCGTTTTGCTTGTTTCTCAGTGTCTTGAACGCTTTTACCAGAAGACAAACCCCATCGATACATTAAGCGATGGACATGTGTATCAACAGGAAATGCTGGCACTCCAAATGCTTGAGACATAACAACGGATGCTGTCTTGTGACCTACTCCAGGAAAAGATTCTAGATCTGAAAAACTTTTAGGCACTTCTCCTTTATAATTTTTAACTAAAATTTTAGATAATTCAATAATCGCTTTTGATTTTGCAGGACCTAATCCACATGGTTTAATAATATTATAAACAGTTTCATATTTTAGTTTTGACATTTTTTGAGGAGTATCTGCTTTTTTAAATAATGTTGGGGTTACCTTATTAACTGACTTATCTGTTGTATTTGCCGATAGTAACACTGCAATTAAAAGAGTATAATTATTATGATGATTTAAAGGAGGGAAAACTTCTGGATAAATCTCATCAAGCTTAGTAATAATAAAATTAACTTTATCTTTTTTAAGCATTAAATGCTTATAGCTCACTTAAGGCTTCAAAAGTCAAAGATTTAGGCCTTGTAAGAGGTAAGCCCATTGCACGGGCCAATACTAATTGAGATATAATTCCTAATGATCGAGACATGCTAAATAATACAGTATAAAATTGAAATTCTTTTAATCCGTAATGGTGAAGCAATGATCCAGAAGCTGCATCAACATTTGGCCATGGATTCTTAGCCTTTCCATGTTCTTTTAATACATCTGGAATAATATTAAATAGCTTGGTTACTACATCAAATACTTCACTATCATTAATATTCTCTTTACCAAAATTCATAAATGCTGTAAATCTTGGATCAGGGCATCTTAAGACTGCATGACCATATCCAGGAATTACCTTTCCTGAATTGAGTCTATCCCAAGCAAATACTTTTAAATCTTCATCGCTCGGGACACCTTTAAAATGATCTACAATATCTAAAACAAATTTCAAGTTATTCTGATTAGCAAGGCCATGTAATGGTCCTGCTAAACCATTAAGACCAGCAGATAGTGCATAATAAGGATCAGACAAAGCAGAATTAACAGTTAATGAACTAAATGTACTTACATTTCCACCTTCATGATCACAGTGCAACATTAAATATAATTGCATCATCTTTAACATCTCTTCTGAATGTTCAAAACCCATCATTTGTAAGAAACTTTCAGACCAATCTTGAGAGCCTGCATGCTCTAATCTATCCCCTTTATCAAATCTTAATCGATAAATTGCTGCTGCAATCGCAGGGAGCTTTGCAATAATGTTTACACCATCTTCAAGAGTGGTTTCCCAATAATCGCCTTTTGAAACCACTAAATCATAAGCTTCCGCAAATTTACTTTCTTTTTGCATTGATAAAATTGCTGTATTAAACATTGCCATTGGATGTGAATCTTTTGGCATGCTATTTAACACATCCCATACATATTGTGGAACTTCACTTTTAGAATGTAGACATCTTTGTACATCTTCTAATTCATCTTTATTAGGTAATTCTCCTACAAGTAATAAATAGAATACCTCTTCAGGTTTAATATGAACTAAATCAAGTATATGATGACCGCGAACATGCAACCCAGCATCTGCAGTTACAGATGATGTATCGCAAATCATACCCTTTACACCGCGCATTCCAGAAAAAGCCTTTTCTATTGTTACTGTACTTGTAACATGATCACCTTTCTCATCAAGAAGCTTTCGATAATTATATCTCCAGTCAGGTATTTTTTTTGCTAAGTTTTCTTTTAATTTCCCCATAACATTTTGAATTTAAGTTTTAAACTGCATATTATGTAATTGTTTATACAGGCCTTCCTTATCAATTAATTCATTGTGTGTACCAGTATCAACGATATCTCCTTTATCTAGAACAATAATCTTATGTGCATTATGCACTGTTGATAATCTATGAGCAATAACAATAACAGTACGATTATGCATTAATTTTTCAATAGCATCTTGAACAATTTTCTCTGATTCTGTATCTAATGATGATGTTGCTTCATCCAATATTAAAATTGGAGGATTTTTCATAATAGCGCGTGCAATTGATATACGTTGACGTTGGCCTCCAGATAATTTTACACCTCGTTCACCAATAATTGTATCATAACCATGAGGCAACTGTTCTATAAACTCATCTGCGTTAGCTGCAATTGCAGCTTTTTTAATAGACTCATCAGAAACAGATTCAAGACCATAAGCAATATTTGCTTTTACTGAATCATTAAATAAAAATGTTTCTTGCGTTACAATGCCCATTAATGATCTTAGCGAATTTAATTTTATATTCTTTATATCTTTTCCATCTAAAGAAATTGATCCATCTGTTACATCGTAAAACCTTGGAAGCAAATCTGCTAGAGTTGATTTTCCAGCTCCACTTGGGCCTACCAATGCTAATATTTCACCAGATTTTAAAGAAAGATTAATATTTTTTAATATCATTTCAGATTCACTGTCATAATAAAAATTCACATTTTTAAATGTAATATTATCTTTAAAGTTTTCAATATGAATCGCATCATCAGTGTCATGTATATCTGATTTAATATCAATAATTGAAAATACTCTATCTGCAGAAGCTAAACCATTTTGTAGTTCGTTAAAGACATTACCTAAATTTTTTATAGGACCTAATACACTGAAAAGCAAAAGAATAAATCGTATAAAATCTTCTGAACTAATTGATTGTGTAACTAAAACATCGCGTGCACCTATAAAAAGCAATAAAGCAGCAATTGATGCTCCAATAGTTTCAGTAATTGGTGAAGAGATTAAACGTAGACGATCTTTTCTTATCATTAATTGATAGTATTTTTTTGTTTCTGCATAAAATCGTTTTAATTCATAGTTCTTCATTACAAAAGCTTTTACAATTCTCATTGATCCTAAGGTTTCTGATATAATGGAAGTAATGCCTGCAAGTTTTGCTTGTGATCGCGCTGCTCTTCTGCGAATGCTTTTAGCAATTCCAAAGATAATAACCCCACTAATTGGGATTACTAAGATAGCAATGGCGGCTAACTTAGGACTGATAATAAATAACAGTGATAGAAAAGCGAGGATATTAATTGGTTCTACAAATAATTTTTGAAAACTGGTAGACAAAGCTGACCTCATATTATCGATATCATTAATAAGAATCGAAGTTAACTCACCAGATTTATTTTTATTAAAGTATGATAGCGAAAGATAATGAAGATGATTATAAAGTTTATTTCGTAAATCAGTGACTAATCTAAATTGTACTACAGAAACTGCAATATTCTTTATATATAAAGCGATATTTTTAATACTAAAAACGATTACTAACGCAAGACAAACGGATGACATTGTTGCAATTGCAGAATCTTTCAATAACATTTCGTTAGAATAAAGCTTTATACGATCATTCATTGACAAACTATCTGAACTCATTAAACGGATATTTTCTGCAACCATGTCATCAAATTCAACCAAGACATTATTAATCATGGTAGCAGTAATCCAAACAGAAGTAGCATTAAAAATAACAAAAAAGATGGCAGCGATAGTCGATAATAATAAAAATGGCCAATATGCTAAAATAATTTTAAATAAACGGATATGAGACTTCTCATTCATTAGATAGATTTCTTACTTTTGTTATCGTAGATCATTTTTGCATGAACTATGTCAGCTTCAAGGAATTTATCTCCAATAATCACAAATCCCAAATTTTCATAGAATTTTATAACATCCTCTTGAGCATGCAAATAGATTTTATTATCATTTGGTATCTGATTTAAAATAAATATCACTAATGCTTTTCCAATCCCTTTTCCTCTTAAATGCTCTAATACTGCAAATCGTTCCAACTTAAAACCAATATCTGTTTTTCTCCATCTTCCTGTAGCAATAGGTTGACTATTATTAGAAGCCAATACATGAAACGCTTCATCTTCATATTCAATCTCTATATTTTCCGGAACGTTTTGTTCGTCAATAAAAACTTCTCTTCTAATATCTAAGACCTTTTGATAGTCTTCTTTTGTTTTTACTAATTCTATTTTAATATTCATCTTAGCAATTTCAATATTATACAATGAGAAATCAAAGACTAATTACTTTATTTGTTATTTTATTCTTAAGCATTTCAAATGCTCAAGAACAATTTGAATCATATAAGGATATAGAAAAAATACCTAATGGAATGAATATTATTCATGATAATGCTAGAACTCAGGCAATAGTAGGAATTCACGGATTTTATCCTATATATTGGATTGAAATTCATCATGAATGGGTACAACCTTTTAATTTTCTGATTAATAAAGATATAAGAACATTCTTTTATAAATATGATTGGAATGAATGCCCTAGCAAAGTTGCTGAAGAGTTTTCAATTGAGTTGAAACAATTAATAGAAAAACATCCAGAAATTGATGATTGGCAAATTGTAGGTCATAGCATGGGTGGCTCTGTCGTAATGTTTGTTAATAAATTATTTCCATATAATGAAAAAATTACTTTTAACACCGTTGCAACACCTGTTTACTATGAACGTGAAAAAACACCTTTATTTATGAGAATATATGAATCAATATTTAAAAAAAGATGCTCTGAAACAATTGACAGCTTAAACAATGAGTTTGACAATGGATTTACAAACAAACATGTACAATGGAGAAATGTGCAAGCATTTGATTCTCAATTAAAAAAATATAATTTTGATCCATATAATCGAGATATTAAAGATTCGGTTGTATTTCAATTCCCAGATAGCTTAAACGGTGAAAGGGTAGGTCACACATCAAGTCTTTATTTTTCAATTTTAGAAATTATCGACTAATTCAATAGATACAGGGCAATGATCAGATCCCATTACATCTTCATGAATGTCTGCATCTGAAATATTATCTGCAAACTCTTGATTTGTAAAAAAATAGTCAATTCTCCACCCAATATTTCTTTGGCGAGCTCCAAAACGATAAGTCCACCAAGAATATCGATCTGGTTCATCATGAAATAGTCGAAATGAGTCTACATATCCATGATCAACATAAGTATCAAGCTGTGCTCTTTCTACTGGCAAAAATCCTGAATAATTTGCATTAGCTTTTGGGTTTGCTAAATCAATTTCTTTGTGAGCAGTATTCCAATCACCAGCTACAATAACATTATTACCTGATGCAACTTGATCATCAAGAATTTCGAGTAAATCATCATAGAAATCCAATTTGTATTGTAATCTTATTTCATCTTTTTGGCCGTTGGGAAAATAAATATTATAAAGTAAAAAATTATCAAATTCAGTTATTAATACTCTACCTTCTTTATCATATTTATCAATCCCTAATCCATATTGTACATGAAGAGGTTCTTTTTTTGAAAATGTAGCAACACCACTATATCCTAATTTATCCGCAGAATGCCAATAAGAAAAATATCCGTCAAGGTTTTGTAATGAATCAGGGAGTTGTTCAAATTTAGCTTTTGTCTCTTGAATACATAGCACATCTGGTGATTCAGATGCAAGCCAATCTAAGAGCCCTTTCTTTTCAATTGCCCTAACTCCATTAACATTCCAAGAAAATAATTTCATTTTTACTATTTACCCTTTATATAATAAATTAAAATATGGATTTTAAAGAACAATTTAAAAAGATTATAGATGAAAACTCCATTGTTCTCTTTATGAAAGGTACTAAAGAAGCTCCTGTATGTGGATTCTCAAGTAATGTAGTTCAACTATTAAATCATTATGCGGTTGAATACAAGGATGTAAATATCTTAGAACATGAGCAAATGAGACCTGATCTGTCAGCATTATCTGGATGGCCAACTTTTCCTCAACTTTTTGTAAAAGGAAAATTAATTGGTGGAGCAGATATTGCAAACGAACTACATGAGAACGGAGAATTGCTTGATATCCTTGATGTAAATTGATAGGAAATTCACTAGTCATAACCTAAATTACTCACGTTTTTTTGGCCCGTTCGTCTAGTGGTTAGGACTCATGGTTTTCATCCATGCAACAGGGGTTCGATTCCCCTACGGGCTGCAAAATTCCCTCATTATAAAACCTATTATGATATAATTTTATTAAAAAAAGACCGACCAGTCGGTTTTTTATTGTTTTTTATAAAAAATATTATAAAATTTGATAGTCAATATGAGTTAGTTGGGGCGGGGGTTTATTCATTTGCTATTATAATCAATATTATATCTCGACTAGTATCAGTAACTATAAAGCATCTATCTCCCGCCTTTTTTTATTATCAAGAGATTTTTTAATCTAGAAATTTTGCTATTAATCTTTGGAAATGATGTACGCCTTTTTCTCTTGTGGGGGAGAATCTTCCAGATTGATAGAATGAAGATTGAATACCTTTACTTTCATTTTCAACAATAAATTCATCTTCTCTTTCGACTTTATCAATATCATTCCCAGCTCCTTTATGAAGTTTGGTAGGATCATAAACATAAGATAGAAAAGAAATTTTAGTTCGATTGATACTAATTGGTTTAACAATATTTACAGATAATCCCCATGGATAAAAATTGAACATCATATTAGGGAAAACCCAAAAATAATATGCTGCAACTTGCTTTCCATAGTCAATATGATCTTTTGGAAAATCAAAAGTTTCATTGGCATCATCTGAATAGCCAATCTGAAGATTGGAATATTTATATAATTCTGTGGTATAGCTTCCATAGTCTAAAACTTTATTTAAACCTTCATGTACAAAAGGAATATGAAACCCTTCTAGATAATTATCACAATATAAAGCCCAATGTGCTTGTACTAAATAATCCTTAGAGAAACTACTATCAAATGAAAATTGATCTAACGGCAAAAATCCAACTCTTTCATTCATAGGCTTAAGAACTTCTTCAAAATCAAAAGATGGATTTAGTCCTGCAAATAAGAATGGTCCCCATTCAGCAAGTGGAAATTTATATAAATTGTCACAATCTCTTGGAAAATCTTTTGTCTTGTCAAATTCTGGCATTGATTTGAAATTACCATTTATATCAAATGTTCTACCATGATACGCGCATTTAATATTCTTTGATTGACCAGGCCCTAAAGCTAAAAGATGAGCTCTATGTGTACAAACATTAGTCATACAATTAATTTTTCCTTCGTCATTTCTAGTTAATAAAATAGGTTCTGTTAGAAATCCGTCTAACAAAGTAAGTGGTTGAATGGAATTGGTTAATTTCAGAGATGAATTATCACCAAGCCACTGCCATGATTTTAAAAAAATTTTCTCTTTTACTTGTTCAAATACATCATGATTCTTATAAAAAGAAGATGGTAATGTCTCAGCTTTTGAAATGTCTTTATGGATATTAAATTGAGGTGCCAATAATACCTTTTTATTAATTATTAAATAAAAAACCTATATTCAACCCAAAATG
>DEAO01000018.1:0-3272 GCA_002348725.1 Fidelibacterota bacterium UBA2980
ATAGATGCGATAATAACTCCATTCCAGACCATCCATTCAGCAAAGTAGTTTGGATGACGACTATATTTCCACAATCCAACATTACAGACCTGATTTTTCTTTCCTAATCTTTTCATTTCTCTTAAAAAAGACAGTTTTTGCATATCTGCAACTGATTCCATTATAAAAGCACTGAACCATATCGCAATTCCAATGATTTCAAGTATTACAACTTGTAAACCTAATTCTTTAGGGTTACTTGTATTAGTTGCAATGATAAAAGCTGGCATTGCGAAGAAAGAAGCATTAGCTAAACCTTGTAACATTGCTTCAATCTGCATTGCTAGAGCAGTATTATTTTTCCCTGCTCTTTTCCAACGTCGTTTTTGGTATTCATAACGAGGAAATTCTTTATTGAATATTCCTAGGCTCCACATTTTTAATGCACCCAAGCCCATGCGACTACCAATAAGGATATAAATGATACTAATAACCATAATGCGAAGACTATCGCCTTCAGCATAATAGCAAGTGATAATACCAATAAGAGCTACTCCCCATGGCCAACCGATATCAACATATGACATACGTCCAGTACGCCATGTTGGCAAGCAAACTACCAGTAAAAATAATAATAGTTGTGATATACCATTAATTAGACTAATTGAAGCAAATGTTTCTGTGTACAATAATAAACCCCAAACTAGAAGAAATGGGAGTAAAGGATATAAATATTTCATTAATTAGAGGCCAAATCCACCACCGTGACACATTAGAATCTGTCCTGTGACATAATTTGATTCAGGAATACAGAACATATAAATGGCACCGGCAGCTTCTTGAGGTGTTCCTGGCCTTCCAAGTGGAATCATTGTTTTGGCAGCTTCGAATAATGCTGAATTAACACCTACTTTTATCTTATTACCTTCAATATCAATAGTAGAGTCATCTTTTTTAGCATCTGCATCAGTTAATCGTGTTTTAATTAACCCAAATCCTACAGCATTAACATTCACATTATACCTTCCCCATTCTTTTGCCATCGTTTTTGCCATGCCCACCACTCCTGCTTTTGCAGTAGAATAGTTTATTTGCCCAGCATTACCATTCATACCTGAAGTAGATGAGATATTGACAACTTTTCTATAATTGGTAATTCCTTTTTCTTGTTCTTCAAGAAAAAGTCGTTTGATATGTGGTTGCGCTGCACGCAAAATACGAAATGGAGCTGTAACGTGGCAATCAAGAATTGCTTGCCATTGGTCATCATCCATTTTTTGAATAACATTATCCCAAGTATATCCTGCATTATTAACAATAATGTCTAATCCTCCGAAAGTCTCTATAGCTGTATTAATAAATCGTTCAGGAAAATCATCATCCGTTACACTTCCATTGCATGCAACTGCTTTTCCGCCCATTGCGATAATATCTTCTACAGTTTGATTGCCTGGATCAGCATCAAGGTCATTGACAACAATATGTGCTCCATCTTTAGCTAACATTAAGGCAAGCTCTCTACCAATTCCGCGACCTGAACCTGTGATTAATGCAACTTTTCCTTCTAATTTCTTTTCCATATTAAAATCCTAACGATCTACCAATAATTTCTTTCATAATTTCATTGGTACCACCATAAATAGTTTGTACACGAGAATCAAGGTATGCTCTTGCAATAGGATATTCAAGTATATATCCATAGCCACCATGCAGCTGTAAGCATTGGTCTACAACACGATGTTCTACATCAGTCAACCACCATTTTGCCATTGCAGCTTTTTCAGGTGTTAGTTTTTTATCATTTAATTCAAAAACACACTGATCATAAAAGGTGCGACCAATTTCAGCTTCAGTTTTCATTTCTGCTAATTTGAATTTTGAATTTTGAAAACTTCCAATTTTTTGACCAAAAGCTTTACGTTCATGACAATATTGAATTGTGTATTCTAATACTGTCTCTATTACTGCAATTGATGCAGCTGCGATTGATAAACGTTCTTTTGGAAGGCTTTCCATCATATAATAGAATCCTTTTCCTTCTTCTCCCAAAAGGTTTTCTTTTGGCACTTTTACATCTTTAAAGAAAAGTTCAGCAGTATCTTGTGCTTTCTGACCAATTTTGTCTAGTTTTTTTCCACGTTCGAAACCTTCCATCCCACGTTCAATAACTAATAAACTAATGCCTTTTGCATGTTCTTTAGAGTCAGTTTTTACTGCAGTGACTACCAAATCACTTAATAAACCATTTGTAATAAATGTTTTGCTTCCATTAACAAGGTAATGATCTCCCATATCTTGTGCTGTAGTCTTGATTGCAGCTAGATCGCTTCCACCGCCTGGTTCAGTCATTGCTAGTGCTCCAATCGTTTCTCCACTACATATCTTTGGGAACCAACGTTTTTTTTGTTCTTCATTTCCATGACGTAAAATGTATGGTACTACAAGATCATTTTGTACAGAATGTGCAAACCCAGCCCCTCCACATTTTACTCCTTCTTCAATAAGAATGGTATTATATCGATAGTCATCAATACCCATTCCACCGTATTCTTCAGGTACATCAATGCCAAAAAAATTGTTTTCTCCTGCTTTTAACCACACTTCACGTGATACTTGTCCATCTTTTTCCCATTGCTCATTATTAGGTTCCACTTCACGTTCAAAAAATGTACGAGCTGCATCTTGAAAAATTAATTGTTCCTCGGTTAGATTCTCTTTTTTCATTATTCCTTACCTTATTGTTGTTCTAAGATATTCTACAAATTTTTTTTTAATTATTCCTTGAGAACTTTTTTGGCTTAATTTTTACTAGTTATGAATAAAACACTATTATTTTTGTTTTCAGCCACTGGATTACTGGTAGTAAATAATTTATTTCTTTACTGGCAATTCTTTGAATTTGATTTCAATACATTTAAGTCTAATACGATTGGTATAGCTCTTTTTATTGAAGCATTCATGTTAATGTTTCTGCTTGCTTATTATTTTAAGCATCATCCAATTGGAAAATATAAATGGTATTGGTTGATTATATTGTCTCTATTGGGCAGTTTGCTATTTGCATTGCCTTTTTATTACTGGCTTAACACAAAAGATAAAAAATAGTAGATTCTGCTTATGTCATTTGTAGATAAAACAATTATTATAACAGGTGCATCATCTGGTATTGGAGCAGCCACTGCAAAACAATTCCTTTCTATTGGGGCAAAAGTAATATTAGTTGCAAGAAATAAGCAAAGGATGGAAGAAATTTTTGATGGCTATGATTCTAGTAAGTATCGTATTTATCCTTT
>DEAO01000018.1:3658-5286 GCA_002348725.1 Fidelibacterota bacterium UBA2980
ATTGATATTGTATTTAATAATGCTGGAATTAGTCAATTTGGATATTTTGAAGATTCGAGTCTTACAGTATTAGAAAAGATTATGAAATTAGATTATTTTTCTGTGGTTGCGTTTACTAAAGCAATCCTTCATCATATGATTGAAAAAAAATCAGGTCATATTGTGACCAATAGCAGTGTTGCGGGCTTAATCCCATCAAGAAATCGCACAGCATACTCTTCAGCAAAGTTTGCTTTGCATGGATTCTTTGATAGTTTACGCCCTGAAGTTGCAAGACATAATATTCATATTACATTAATTGCCCCTGGAAAGGTACAAACAGAGATTGGTAAAAATGCATTAACAGAGACAGGGGATCCGTATGGAAAAGATGATCGTGGTCATGCGGTCGGTTTATCTGCAGATGCAGCAGCAAAAAAAATTATTTCTGCTATTAAAAGAAAAAAAAGACAGGCTATCATTGCAAAATGGAATGATATTGCTTGGTTAGGTCTTTTTTTAAGGAAACATTTTCCTTGGTTATATTTTGAATTAGCAAAAAGAATTAAAGCATGAAATATAGTATTCTAGAAGATCCAAGATATAGTCATCTAGCTAAACCTAAAACACCACTTTTGAAATTTTTTTCTTTTTTATTTGATTTATATGCGAATACAGTACTGACTTTTTATACGCCTGTTACTATTGTTGGTAAAGAGAATATTCCAAAAAATGAACCTTTTATTTTTGCTAGCAATCATAATAGCCATATGGACATTGCAGTATTAGTGTATGCAACACGGTTAGGGTATGAACATTTTGGATTTTTTGCAGCAAAAGATTATTGGTTCGATAATAATTTTCGAAGAAAGTTTTTTCAAAATTTTATTAATTTAATACCAATCGAACGCACTAATAATCCTGAATCACTTGATTTAGAAGATACATTTACTCTAGCAAAAGCATTTGTAAGTCGAAATAATAACATTGTTATTTTTCCAGAAGGAGAACGTGGTCAACCAGGTGTGATGAAACGTTTTAGAAAGGGTGCGATGAGATTTTCTGTTGGTTTGAATATACCAATCGTTCCTGCAGTAATTTCTGGCACTGAAGATGCATGGCCTCGAAAAACACGTTTTATGAAGCCGGTACCTATTACTGTTGAGGTATTACCTCCTATATACCCAGAACAGTTTTTAGATTCAGAGAAAAGAGATTATAATAAATACCTTTCTACTCAGACAAAAATAATGGAAGAGCTGATAAGTGAACGATATGCTCAGTTACGAGCTAGTAATGGTGATAATGTTTCCGTTGATTGATGCGCTGTATTGAGCAAGAGAACTAGATGCTGGTCCTGATATAACATTTCCATTAAAATCAAAAACTGAATCATGAGAAGGACATAGTAAATTATTGTTAGCCGCATCAATATTAACTGTTTGCCCTTGATGAGTACATCTTCTTGATAAAGCTTTTACACTATTCCCACTTGTACGTAATACAATAATTCCTCTATCATCAAAGGTAATATTTGAAGCAAGCATAATTCCAGATCCTACAGTTTGAAGTGTAGTGTAAATTTTTGATATATCGATAGTGATTGTTCCAGTAGCTGGATCATAATTGTATCCAGTATCACCACCACC
>DEAO01000018.1:5656-13607 GCA_002348725.1 Fidelibacterota bacterium UBA2980
CCGTTATCACCACCACCGTTATTATCTTCAGGCCCTGTAGGAGATCCACCACCACCACATGCTTCTAAAATAAAAGCAGTTCCACCGATTACTGTGATAGCTGTTGCTCTCTTTATAAAATCTCTTTTTGATGAATCAACATCTTCTGAGATATTGCAGTTGCATCCACATGGATTATTATTTTCTTTACTCATTGAGAAACCTCATGTTAATTTAATAAAAAAATTATTTTCATTTATGTCATATTTTAAAATTGCATTACTAATATTTTTATTTGTTTCTGAATCTTCATTGATTCAAGCGCAATCTATTGTTACAAAAGAATATCATGATAATAGATTTACACCTCAAGAAATTGGATTACCAGACAATATGCCTTATGTAAAGTCTATCATATGGGGAGAGGAAGGAATATTTAGAAAGCTAGATATTGGTCCAGATACTAGAGTAGAAGAATTACAGCTTAGACGTAAAATGTTAAAACATCACCAATGGATAGGTATATTAACTCTAGCTGGGTTAGCTTATCAATATGATGTTGGGAAAAAACTATATGATGGAGATGATAGCGAATATTGGGACAATCATTATGATTTACATAAAGCTATGGGATATTTTACTTATGCGACTTATATGACAGGTGCATCTCTATCTATTTTTGCTCCTCCTGCTCGAAAATATGACGATAATTTTTCATCAATTAAATTTCATCGTGCAATGGCAGTACTTCATTTTTCTGCAATGGTGGCACAGCCATTTTTAGCTAAAAAGGCTGTAGAAGATGGTAAGCGATATAATGATTTAATGGATGCTCATTTAAAAGCAGGTACAGTAGCATTTTTTGCATTGAGCCTTGATGCTTTAGGGATTACTTTTTTCAAATGAAAAAACTCATATTTATTTTATTTTTTCAATTTTTGTTTTCTCAAACAATGCCAGTTAAAATTGATCTAGAAGAAAGTTTTATTTCTTACGATGGTAAACATCCGGCTCATAATTGGACAGGTATATCTAAAGAAATTAAAGGTTCATTTATTTTTGACAAAGATCAACCCATTTTATCAAAAGTAGACTTATACGTCCCTGTATTTAGCTTTGATAGTAAGAATTCTAATCGCGATTCTAACATGCTTGACGTTATTGAGGAATATTTTTATCCTTCTGTCGGTTTTATTTCTTCATCAATAATAAAGAAAGAAGATAAATACTACATAAATGGAATGATATTTTTTCATGGTATTAAAAAAGAAGTGAATCTACCAGTTGATTTTATCGTTGATAATGATACAATAATTGTTGATACGATTTTTGATATTAATCTATCTGACTATAATATTAAACGCCCTTCACTATTAACAATCAAAATGAAAGATAAAATTAAAATTACTTTTCATTTGGTTGGGAAGATTTAAAATTTTTTAGATTATCCTAAGAAATGCCAAGTTTTATTTGGCACCATCACAAAGAGGAAAAGTAAAAATTGTAAAAGTGCTATCAACGCAAAGAATTTTAATATTGATATAGAATTTTTATCCATTATGTTTATTTCCCAAACAATCTTTTTAATATAGTGATTTCTGGAAATAGAATATGAACTCTTTTTTGATATTCCTTGTACTGTGGTCTTGTTCTTAAGATTTTAATTTCAATCCATGGAATACTAGCATACCAAAACATTAACGTCATAGAAATAGGAGCAAGAATTAAATAATTCATTCCAGAATATGCATTACCAAATAGAAATATTCCCCACCAAAATAATATTTCACCATAATAATTAGGATGTCTTGAATAATTCCACAATCCTGTTTCAATTACACCTGATTGATTAGGATTTTGTTCTCTAAAACGATGTAATTGTCTATCAGAAATAATCTCATATAAGATTCCTATAATGCAAACAAAGAATCCTGCATAAGCTTGCATAGTTATTTCAGGATTAACGTTTTGCATTGATACAGTTGCTGCCATTGGCATACAACAAAAAAATACAATAAAAGTTGGGAAGAAATGAATGCCTCCTAAATTTCCTAATAACTCAAAAGAACGGCCTAAATTTTCTCTCATATCAATATAACGCCAATCTTCATGATGTAACCCTTCCCAAGTCTTCATCCAATTTGATGTAAGTCGAATTGACCAAAATAACATTGCAAACATAAGTAAACTGACAACGCCATTGAGCATAAGATCGTATTTCCATATCCAAAATAATAGAATAAATGGCGGAATTACAGACCAGTATGGATCATAGAATGATGAATTTTTATATGCTACACTAAAACCATATATCACAAACGTTGCAACAACATCTGCAACAAGAATTTGCCACATACTTCCAAGATGAGTTACAAATGATATAGAATATGCTCCTAAAAATATTGCAAGAGTGTATGCAAGCAATACAGTAAGTAGACCTTTAGTTTTCTTTGTCATTTGTTATAGATTTGATATCAATACTTTCAGTGAGTAAATATACATAACCAAATATTATAGTATATACAAAAAATATACTGTGCATCACTACAGCTGCCACTTGAGCATCCTCTAGATGAACTCCATATAAACCGTTAAGACAGTAAACTACTGCAAGATGATATGTGCCAATTGCAGCAGGAGCTAAAGGCATTGATGTAACAATGCTTGATAATATAGTCAGACCAAGCACTTCTTCTATATTTAGATTAATTCCAATTGATTGAAGTGCAACAGATACATAAAAAACAAATGTAGTCCATAATATTATAGACCAACCAAATAAATGTAGTTTATTTTTAGATACTAGCTGATATCCATCAATAAAATTTTCTAGGACTGGTATATATTTTAATAATTGAGATGAGATTGTGTGTTTTCCAAAAATGATTAATGAACTGATAAGATATGTTCCAATAAGAATTATAGTAAATTGTGTCCCTAGTACATCTGTATATCCAAGTCCAATAAGAATGATTGTAAATAAACCAATCATCCAAAGATCAATAATCTTTTCTCCCACTAAACTTCCAAAGACATAACTCATCCTTGTATTTTTATGATAATTGGAGAAAAGTTTAGCGCGCACTAAATCACCTCCACGCAATGGTAAGATATTATTTAAAAAGTATCCAATATGAACGGTTGCAGAGAAAGAATGCAGGCTTGAATTTGTTTTTTCTAACAGAATTCTCCATCGAATAGAACGAACCAAAAAAGTAAATCCTGTAATGATTAATGTACAAAGAATGTATATAAAATTTGCTTGAGTGATAGTGGTAGCAATATCACGAATATTAGCTTGTTGAAAAGCAAAATAAAGACACACTAATGATAAAAGAAAAGATAAGAGTTTTTTCAAGGATTTTGTTTTTCTCTTTGATATTCATAATTAACAATTCTTTTCTTCATTTCTTCTCCATTTTCATCTAAATGTTCATCTGTTTCCATTGGAGAATTATACTCTAAAGGAACATCTGTGTTTACCTGACAATTACTCATTAATCCTAGCATTCCTGCTAGCATAATAAGTGCAATGATTGTTGGTATATGTTTAGTCATTTAGATTAAAGTTTTTAAAGAAGCTTGTCTGTGTTGCTAAGTAGATGATCTCCACAAGTCCAAATATTTGAAGAAGTCCCATTGCAAAAAACCATACTTTTTGATTATTTCTTGCTGCAAACCAAACACCAAGCAGTGTCCATATAGCTTCCCAAAAACTAAGAATAACAATCATATTAGGATTTGCTTCAATATATGCACCAAATGATTCTAAAAATTCCATTCTATACTCCTTTCAATGATTAAAAAGAAGAGAAACCAAGAATACAAATATGATTACTCCTCCAAAAATTCCCCAGTAATACATTTCAAACATGTGATATTTTAATTATTATTTATTTTAAGACAAAATAAATAAAAATTATAAATTTGAATATGTTAGATAGAAAAAAAACAAACATTATCATTTATACAACATCTTGGTGTGGACCATGCAAGTCTGCAAAACGTTTTTTATCTGATTATGGATTTAATTTCAAAGAAATTGATATTGAAAAGGAAAATATTAGTCGTGAACAAATGGCATCAATGACCAAAGGACTGACAGTTCCGCAGATTGTGATTAATTCAGAACCAATTGGAGGATTTGAAGATTTAGTCAAATTTTTTGATGAAAAACTATAGATATCTAAACTCTATCTAATATATCTCTTAAGATGGTACTTGATGTATGAGCGGTATAAGGGAAATAAATAATTTCAACATTACATTTTGAAAAATCTTTTTCGATTTGAATCCACTCTTTTGTTCCTTTCCAATCATCTCCAACAAACATTCTATCAAATTTTAAGTTATTCCAAGCTTCCATCTTATCATAGCTTGTTTGTGGTACCACTTCATCTACAAACTTAATGGCTTCAACAATATCCATGCGTTCTTGAAACGGAATAAATGGTTTTGTTCCTTTTGCAGAAAGACAAAGTTCATCAGTTGTGATTCCAACAATAAGATGATCACATTCTAATTTTGCTCGTTTTAATATATTAAGATGTCCAATATGGAATAAATCAAAAACGCCCGTTGTGTAACCAGTTTTTTTCATCAGATTATTGAATGGTTATAATATATGAATAATCTTAACTGTTATTTAACAAATAATCTATAATGCGATTACTAGCTTTTCCGTCTAATCTTCCAACCATTTTTTCTGAATAGTTTTTGCGATTTTCTGACAATTTATCTGGATGTGTTATTTGATCTTTCACTGTTATTTTTAGCTCTTCATATGAGTCAGTTTTTACAGCTATCTTGGAATATTCTTTATAATCTTCATCCATACGTTTTTTAAATCGATAAGAAAAGATTCCTCTATAATTCCAACGTAATTTTAAAAAATTACACCATATTACAGGCTTATCTAATGACGCAAATTCAATAATTGCAGATGAAGCATCACTAATCAGCAAATTCGCAGTCGCCATAAAAGGGATTAAAGAGTAATCATCAACTTTTGCTAAATATACATTATCATAATTAGACCAATATTTGAGCAAGTCGCGTTGTTTTTTATATTTATCTTTACTAATTGAAAAATAGTGTGGTTTAATTAATATGTTATATTCGTTAAAGTCTTCAGGAAAATTTTTGGGAAAACGTTCAATACTGCTTGGATAAAAAGTTGGTGCATAAACTATTGTTTTTTTCGATGGGTCCAATCCTAAATTTTCTAAATCAAATTTTTTGCTATTCCCATTAATGATTGGATCTAATTTGCAAAAACCAACATCAACAAAACTATCATTAGGATACATTTTATTAAGACGACTTGTTCGATATGGCCCTTCAACAAATCTTACAGTAGTTGGTGTATCTGATTTTGTATAATAACTTGCTTTTGGCCCAACACCATGACCAAGTTGTACGGATTTGCTTATTTGATGTAATTCATCTAAGAAGGGAAATGTATTACCAAAAAATATCCAATCTGCTTTTTTATTCTTATAATATTGATTTGCTTCGTTTTTGTCTTTAACCCATACATAATTGAGATTTTCTGATTTAATGATATGATTTATGGTTTCATCATGTATGCTATGATAAAATACAAAGGTTGCATCACCTGCATCTTGCTTTAATAATTCATGATAAACTGGTAAATATTGTGGTAAATAGTATAGTTGTTGAACATCAAATAGAATAGATATGGTTTTGTTACCCATCATTTTGTCCTGATAAAGAAAAATACTTATTTAATACTAATAAAGATATTAATCGTTCTTGTTTTGAATCTTTGAATTGTTCTATATAATCATGAGCATTATTAATAATCTGTAATGCCTCATCGGTATGTTTGCTATAATATTTAATTTTTTCTTCTGCATCCGAAAAATCATCTTTTACTTCAATGTAATGTATTCCACTTTTAAGTCTCCCTTCCATAAACCATGTTTCATATTTTGGTTTAGGCATCACACACACAGAGTTTGAAGACATAACCCATTTAATGCTTGTTGCAGTGTCGACTCCTTCAAGACAGAATATAAATTTATAAGCAAGTTGATCATAAATTGACATAAATCCTTTGAACCATGGTTCATCAACGATAGGGCTTCGTTGGCCAATATTAAATAAAGCAACATGATGATAATTTTTTAGGAAATATTGCCTCAATTCTGAATTAGTACCATTTCCACGCCATACAGCAGCATCTTTTTTATCTAAAAAATTTCTATCATCATTGATAAAATAAAAATGCCTTATTTTATTCAGCTTCATTATTACTGAATTATCGCTATTTGTTACTGGTCTGCTTTTAACTATTGAAGGAGTTTTGGGTCTTTGTGTTACATCACCGAAAATAAAATCTAATTTTTTGTCAGATTTGAAAAATGAGAAAAATTTATACAAATCAAAAAAATATGTTGTGTGCTTTCTAACAATTACTTCATCTTTTGATGATTGCGTGTAATGTTTAAAAAGATTTCTAATTTGTCTTTTTCGTAATTCCTTATTTGTAATTGCACTTGTTGATATATTGAAGTTTTGATCTATTTTATTATAATAATTGACCCTTGATTGAATATATTCTTTCTTATGATTATTTAATTTTCTCAATTCCGATTTCAATCTTAATCGATACAATATTCTTGGAATTAGAAGTAGAAGTGTATTCCTTAAATAATAAAAAGACTTAACATTTTTATATTTGGATTTACCCATTTATCGCAAATTATTTATCAGCAATCTTATAAGCTATTTTTTTTTAAATTATAAGTATATACTAATGGATATCAAAAAATTAACCGTTGGCATTGAAGAAGAGTATCAGGTTATCAATCCTGAGACTGGTGAGTTAACATCATATATTGCTGAATTTCTAGAAAGAGATGCTGTTCTTTTTAAAGATAGCATGGTTCCTGAATTCCTTCAATCTCAGTTAGAGGTTACTAGTAAAGTTTGTAAAAATATTAAACAAGCTAGGAAAGAAGTAATTCGGTTAAGAAGAATAGCTTCAAAATTTGCACAAAAAAATAACTGCAATATTATTGCTGCTGGAACTCATCCATATTCACGATGGGAAGACCAAGTTCGTACTGATAAAGAACGATATCGTGGTTTGTATGATAGCATGCAATTTGTCGCAAAACGATTATTGATATTTGGGATGCACATCCATATCGGAATTCCAGATCGTGATTTACGTATCGATGTGATGAATCAAATGAGATATTTTGTACCGCATATTTTAAGTTTGTCTACTTCGTCTCCATTCTGGCAAGGCGAAGATACTGGTTTTAAATCTTATAGAGGTATTGTTTTTGAAGATTTGCCTAGAACTGGCATACCTGAAAAATTTAGTTCTGCAAAATCTTATGATAAATTTGTCAATCAATTAATGGAAACAAAATGTATTGATAATCCTTCAAAAATTTGGTGGGATATAAGACCGCATTCCAAATTTCCTACTGTTGAATTTAGAATGTGCGATTCTACAACAAGAGTTGATGAGGTTATTGCAATTGCTGCATTAATCCAAGCGCTTGTTGCTACAATGATACTTAATCGTGAACGTAATATTAGTTGGAGAGATTATAGAGACTCGTTTATATATGAAAATAAATGGCGTTCAATGCGACATGGTATTGAAGGCAAGATGATTGATTTAGGATTAACAAAAGAATTAAGCAGTAAAAAACTAATCAAAGAAATGATTGAATTGGTAGATGAATCTGCAGAAATACTAGGCACACAAGAAGAAATTGCTTATATCAATACTATATTAGAAGAGGGAACAAGCGCTGATCGACAACTTAATATGTATAAGAAAACCAAAGATTTACATAAAGTTGTTGAAATGCTTTCAAAAGAAACCCTTGAGCACTGTTAACGTATGAACACGTGCATTGTTTTATTAAGTGGAGGTTTGGATTCTACGACTGTACTTGCGATTGCAAATCAAAAATTTTCAGTTCAT
>DEAO01000005.1 GCA_002348725.1 Fidelibacterota bacterium UBA2980
CCGTCAAATTCATATTCATTTAAAAGCTCTCTTAATTCCATTTCAACTAGCTCTAATAATTCAGGATCGTCAACTTGGTCAACTTTGTTCATAAAAACTACAATACTAGGAACATTAACCTGACGAGCTAATAAAACGTGTTCACGAGTTTGAGGCATAGGACCATCTGCAGCGCTAACCACAAGAATAGCACCATCCATCTGAGCAGCTCCAGTGATCATATTTTTAATATAATCAGCGTGTCCAGGACAGTCAACGTGCGCATAGTGACGATTTGCAGTCTTATACTCAACGTGTGCTGTTTGGATAGTAATACCTCTTTCTCTTTCCTCAGGTGCATTATCAATAGAATCAAAATCACGTCCTTCTGCTAACCCCAAATCAGATTGGGTTTTTGTAATAGCAGCTGTCAACGTGGTTTTACCATGGTCAACGTGACCGATTGTACCAATATTGCAGTGAGGAAGACTTCTATCAAACTTCTCTTTAGCCATTTTCTTTCTCCTTATTTAAATAAAAATTCTTTTTTTCTTTTTTTTGAGCCTACGACCGGGATTGAACCGGCGACCTCTTCCTTACCAAGGAAGTGCTCTACCTACTGAGCTACGCAGGCATGAAGCTTCTTGAGCGGGCGACGAGATTCGAACTCGCGACCCTCAGCTTGGAAGGCTGATGCTCTACCAGCTGAGCTACACCCGCAATGCTTTTTGTGGGGATAGAAGGATTCGAACCTCCGTAGACTTACGTCGGCAGATTTACAGTCTGCTGCCTTTGACCGCTCGGCCATATCCCCTCAATCCCTACTTTCTCTGATCCTTGAGAAGGAAAAATTTTCAAATAACTCTTTACCTAAATTGGTGAGCCGGCGAGAGGATTTGAACCCCCGACCCGCTGATTACAAATCAGCTGCTCTACCAACTGAGCTACACCGGCATACACTTATCCGTACGCGTGCGCGTAGGCAAAAACGACGAAATATAACCAAAATAATTAAAAAAACAAATTATTTCTTTCTGACGAGCTTCTGAGAGGATTCTGAGTCTTCAATTAACCAACCCATTTTTTCGATTTCTTCTCTTAATCTATCTGCTTCTTCCCAATTTTTTTTATCTCTCATTTCTCCTCTAAGAGAGACCAATTTCTGAACTTCTTCAGGAATTTTTTCATCGATTAGAACAGATGGATTTATGATCTGAAAAATTGAATTAAAACCTAAAATAAATTTTTTTGATTCTTCTATATCTTTTTCAGATAATGAGTCTTCATGAATTTTTTTATTCTTTTTGTTAATAAAATCAAAAAATATTCCTAATGCTTCTGGTGTATTCAAATCATCATTTAAAGACTCTACAAACCTTAAATAATCACCTGAAAGGTTTGCATCGCCATTATGCTCTAACGTATCCAATCCAACAGATTTAACAAAGCGATTAATTTTATCAATCATTTTGGAAGAATCACTTAGCTTTTCATCAGAAAAATAGATTTTTGATCTGTAATGTGATGACAAGAGAAACAATCTTATCGTTTCTGCAGAATATTGATTTAATAAATCGCTAACACTTAGAATGTTACCTAATGATTTGCTCATTTTTTCTTCTTCTAGTATCAAATGTTCTGAATGAAGCCAATAATTTGAAAAAACGCTATCTAAAAGTGCTTCTACTTGTGCAGATTCATTTTCGTGATGAGGAAATTTTAAATCAACGCCGCCGCAGTGAATATCAATTGTATTTCCAAGTGATTGTGTAGCCAATACAGCACATTCAGTATGCCAAGCTGGCCTTCCTTTTCCCCATTCTGATTCCCATGTAATATCGCCATCTTCTTCTTTCCAAGTCTTCCATAATGCAAAATCTTTTTGATTCTTTTTACCTAGACCGTCATCTTCAGACTCTAATCCATCCATATTCTCTATATTTACAAATTTCCCATATTTGCTATATTTTTCTGTATCAAAAAATATATTTCCATCCGCATTGTAAGCATACTCTTTATCAATCAATGCCTTAATAAAATCAATCATTGCTTCAACATGATCAGATGTTTTCGGGTATTGATTAGCCTCTTGAATATTTAAAGACAACGAATGCTGTAAAAACATGTCATTAAATTTAGTAGTTAGCTCTTTATATCCTATTTCTCCGGTATTTACTTTATCAATTATTTTATCATCAATATCTGTAATATTGACTACTTGGTTTACTTTAAACCCATTTTGAACTAATACGCGTTTTACCAAGTCATAAAAAACAAAGGTCCTAAAATTACCTAAATGAGGAGCATCATATACAGTTGGACCACAACAATACATCGACACTACATTTGGTGATAGTGATCTAAAATCTTCTTTTTTTGATGTGGTTGAATTGTAAAGTTTTAATGTCATTTTTCTAAAGATAATTTAATGATTTTATCAATCAAATCTTCAAAACTTAAACCAATAGCTTTTGCTGCCATAGGAAACAGGCTTGTTTCTGTCATTCCTGGTAAAGTATTTATTTCTAAAAGCCAAAATTTATTATCTTTATCTAGTCGAAAATCAACTCTGGAATACACTTTACAACCTAATAAATTGTGAACTCTCAATGCAGTATCTTGGATATCTTTTGATAAAGAATCATCAAGATCTGCTGGACATATATAATCAGACTCTCCTTTAGTATATTTAGACTTGTAGTCATAAATATCAGAATAAGGCCTGATTTCAATTATTGGCAAAGATTCGTTTCCTAATACAGAAACAGTAATTTCCCTACCTGCAATATATTCTTCTATCAAAGAATTTTCTCCATGCTTTAGAGATTCATTTATTGCAATACCAATGTTATTAATATCCTCGACCAAGCTAAATCCTATAGTGCTACCTTCTTTATTAGGTTTAACTATAGGTTTAAAACTGATATTTGATATATTTGTGTCTTCTTTGCTGTTAACCAATAGCCATTCTGGTGTTAAAATGCTATTTTTCTTTGAAAGAATTTTTGTAAAGTTTTTATCAAAACAATGCTCTGAAGATGTAGAATCCGATCCATTATATCTTACATTATTTTGTTCTAAAATTTTTTGTATTGATCCATCTTCTCCAAATGTTCCATGAAGCGCTAAAAAGATAAAATCAAATTTCTGATCAAGAATTAACTCATCAAAACCATCAAAGCCTTGAACATTGTATCCTAATTTTTCACAAGCATTGATGATTGCTTTTCCGGAATTAATAGACACTTCTCTTTCAGAAGAATCTCCACCATATATGACGCCTATATTGATGTTATCTCCTTTGCTGCATGCAATAAATTATTTGCAATCAAATTAGGCTTATAATCTCTTTTAATGTCTTCCAGGTATGATTCTCCTTGGCCTGAAAGAAGAAAAATAGACTTCATCTCTGCTCTTTCTGCAGCCTGTATATCAACTATTGAGTCTCCTATCATCAAACTATTTTTTAAATCAATACCTAACTCTTCTTTTGCTTTTAAAAACATTCCAATGCCTGGTTTTCGCATTGAATTAAAATCTTCATGATAATCTTGAGAAAAATAAATCGCTCTTAGATTTAAGTTTCTTTTTTCAAATTCCTTACGTACAAAATGGTGGATTTCATTCAGATTATTAATATCAAGTTTGCCTTTTTCCAATCCAGATTGATTGGTAACAATAACAAAGTTATTGCAATGTATTTTTAATATATCTAATGCTTCAAATGTATAATCATAGAAATGATAATCAGATAAGCTATTAATATATCCTAGTGGGTCACCATTAATTGTACCGTCTCGATCTAAAAATATTGTATCAAACATCTCTAATTAATCTCTCCAATCTAACGTTTGCCAAGAAGCAAAATCATTTGCAAGAAATGGCATATCAAAGCTAATTATATCAATCACCTTTGCATTTAATAATGAAATATCTTCATCTTGTATTTCAATGGATACAATTTGTTTCAATGTATTATGAAATTCAATGACTAACGCTCTTGAATCCAAATTATATGTTACCAATGAAAGTGAATCTTTAATATCTATGTTTGTTATTTTATATTTTAATAAACCTTGTTTGTAAAATATATCTAGAAAAGTTTCATCAGCAGATTCTATTATGATTACCTGGCTATCAAAGTCATATGTTTTTATTTCACTTCCTTCTATTGTGACTATATCATTGTTTGTAGAAAAAGTATCAAAATAAATTTTATCATCTGAAATTGAGAGTTTGGTATCATATTCTGATGAATCTACTGACAATATCATTGTTTTATTATTTAAGCTATCTATAAAAGAAATTATGTCATCTGAAATTGTATTCTGGGGATGTAAAATGCTAAATAGAAATATTAAAATATTATATTTCTTCATCGTCATCTTTAATCGTTTCTAAGTAAGATTCATCGACTAATATTTCACGAGCTTTGCTTCCAGAGAATGGGCCTACTATTTTTAATCGCTCCATTTCATCAATTAAACGAGCTGCTCTTGAATAGCCAATGGAAAGCCTTCTTTGCAACAATGAGATTGAAGCTTGTTTACTTACTACGATAATTTCAATTGCCTTATTCAATAGTTCATCATTTAACCCCTCTTGATTACCATCTAATACGCTTGACGTCTCTTTCACTGTCTCAAGAATTAGTTCGACTGGCTTAGGTTGTTTAGATATATATTTGACAACATCTTCAATTTCTTTAAGCGTTATAAATGCGCCGTGCAATCTTACAGGTGATGATGATCCCGGTTTTTGATAAAGCATATCACCTTTGCCAATAAGTTTATCTGCTCCAACTGCATCAATAATTGTTCTTGAATCAATCTTTGAAGCAACCTGGAATGCTATTCTAGCAGCAAAGTTTGCTTTAATTACACCTGTAATAACATCAACGGAAGGTCTTTGGGTTGCAATAACAAGATGAATACCAACCGCTCTTGCTAATTGTGCCAATCTAGCAACAGGAGCTTCCACATCTCTTGGGCTGTACATCATTAAATCTGCTAATTCATCAACAACCAAAACAATATAAGGCATCAAATCATTGCCTTTTTTCTTCATATCCCCATTGTATTCTGCAATATTTCTTTTACCTTCATTTGCTAACAAATCGTACCTAGAATCCATTTCTTTTTCAAGTGACCTAAGTGCAAGAATAGCATTATCTTTCTTTGTAATAATTGACTCATCAATGCCATCAAATTTGAGCAAATAATGCTCTTCAAGTCCTTTATAAAGACTCATTTCTACTTTCTTTGGATCAATAATAACAAACTTTAACTCTTCTGGTTTGAGCTGATACAACAAACTGATAATTATTGTATTAAGAGAAACAGATTTACCAGACCCTGTTGTTCCTGCAATTAATAAATGGGGCATCTCTCCTAAATCAAGAATTGCAGTGTCTCCTAGGGTGCCTTTTCCTATAGCTAGTTTTAATTTTGCATCTGATTTGTCATACTTTTCAGAATTAATTACCGATTTAAGATAAATTGTCTGTGGATTGTTATTTGGAATTTCAACACCAACAAGGGATGTTCCAGGAATAGGAGCTATAACTCTTACCCTATCTGCTTCCATCACTCTCGCAATATCATCAGAAAGCTGAACAAATTTATTTACCCTTACGCCTTCTGAAGGTTCTATTTCGAACAAAGTAATAATAGGGCCTGTTTTTATAGAGCCTGTTTTTCCTTCTACTCCAAATGTTGATATAGAAGTTCTTAAAAATTCGGCTCTTTCTTTTAAATAATCATTGCTCAAATCTTCAGAGTTATCTACAACAGACTCTAATAAATCAACAGATGGAAATTTCCAATTTTTTTTAATAATTGATTTTTCTCTATTCTTATCAATATCTACTTCTTTTTCAACTATAGTTTTTTCTATAGATAAATCTTCTTCATCTTTTTCTTCTTTCAAAGGATCGTCAACTTCTTCTAAAGGTTCTTCTTCAATAAATTCGTTATCTTTCGTTTGATTTTTATCTTCTACATTCTCAGATACATCATCCAAAAAGGATTCATCTTCAATAATTTTTGAAGATTGTGGTGTTTCTTTCTTTGGTAGTAAATCGTTAAATGATATAGAATTAATCCCTTTTTTAATGAATGCTGCAAATGAAGCAAATATTTTATAAGAATCTAATCGGAGAAAACTGCTAATCAATAATATCCATAATAAAACAATTAGACCAATTACTCCAAAAACACTAATCCAATCATATAATAATTTGAGAATTAATCCTCCTAATAATCCTGAATATCTATAACTAGAAAAAAATGGATAGTTCTCAATCAAACCAATAGTTAATGAAGATAATAAAAGAAGAGCGATTAAATATCTTATAATTCGATAAAGTTCAAATTTGAAATTAGAAATTAGGTGAAATGAAACAATAAATCCGATAAATGGAAAAATATAAGACGCATATCCAAAACCTAGTTTTACCAAATAATAACCAGTATAAACTCCAACAATATTAAAAGGATTATTAATGCTTTCAGGAATTAAAGATGGCTCTTCAGAAGCATCATAACCAATAAGAGAACCTAAAACCAATACAGATAAAAAACCTAACAACCATCCAATTGCCTGCAATCTCATTTCGATATCAGATTTTTTACTCATTACGCTAAATATGTTCCTTCTTTATAAAATGGAAGTTTTGTTTTATAAACATCAAAGAAGTTATCACGAATTTTTATTTTGAAACACTCTAATTCTTCAGCAAAAGGTAAATCGATATATGCTAATGCAATACCACAATTGAGAGATGGTGACATGCCACCGCTTGTAATAAAACCAATTTCATCACCGCTATCGTTAAATATTTTATATCCTTGCCTTGGAATCGCACGATCCTTTAACAATAAAGGTACCAATTTTCTTTTGATGGGATTGTTCATTTTATCTGAACCAATAAAATTGGTTTTTAGTTTAGTGATCCATGATAGACCAGCTTCTATAGGCGTTGTTGATTGATCTAATTCATGACCATATAACGAATATCCCATTTCAAGTCTTAATGAGTCTCTGCAGCCTAGGCCTACCGGCTTCAAATCTTTTAATAACAATAGTTTTTCCCATAAGGCAATTATTTTGTCATTTGGACAATAGATTTCATACCCTAATTCACCAGAATAACCTGTTCTTGCTACTATCACCCCATCTCTATCGGGCAATAACGTTTCATAATATTTAAGAGAACTAATATCAGGGTATAATGGAAGTAAAATTTCTTTAGAAATAGGTCCTTGCACCGCTAGTAGCCCCATATTATCAGATACATTTTCTAATTCCACATCATTAATTAAGTTGTTTTGTAGCCATTTAAAATCTTTATCAATATTAGCAGCATTAACAACTAACATATAATAATCAGATAGATTGTATATCAATAAATCGTCTACGATACCACCATTTTCATTGCAAATTGCACTATATTGTGCTTTTCCAACCTTCAACAAATCAATATCATTTGTAGTCACTTTTTGTAGAAATTCTTTTGCGCTATCTCCTTTAATTAAAAATTCTCCCATATGGCTAACATCAAATATGCCAGCCATTGATCTTACATGTTTATGTTCTTCTATAATGCTAGAATATTGCAATGGCATAAGAAATCCAGAAAACGGAATTAATTTTGCCCCTAGCTTTTTGTGGTTTTCGTAAAGAGATGTCTTACGAGAGACTGTCATCTTATGATACTCAAAATTTTCTTTATAACATCTTCAATGTTGCCTTCGAAATCACCATCTTGATTCAACTTCTTTATCGCTTTATCAATTTGAGACTTTTTATATCCCAATGATGATAAAGCAGTATAAATATCATCTACATTGAAATTCAATTTTGAATTGTCTATATCTTGATTTGCAGAACCGGTAACAACAATTTTTTCTTTAATATCAAGCACAATTCTCTGTGCTGTTTTAGGTCCTATACCAGGAATAAGGCTAAGAGATTTTATATCTTCATTTACAACGTTTTCTTTAAATGCTGCAACTGAAGCATTTGATAATAGATTGATAGCTGTTCTTGGGCCAATACCAGAAACTGAAATAAGATTTATAAACAAATCTCTTCTTTCTTTATCTATAAAACCATACAGCTCCATCAAATCTTCTCTAACATTAAGATAAGTTAAAATAGTTATCTCAGTTCCTGCTGATGGCAATTTTTCATATTCTCTAATACATATTGAAAGATTAAATACAAAACCATTTGCATTTATAAAAAGCCTAGTAGGCTCTTTTCTCTCTATTACACCATTTATTGATTCAATCATATTTTATTTTTTATTTGCACCGCACCACGCAACAGCTATAGCATCTGATATATCATTACGTTTCAATGTTTTATCATCTAATTTAAAAATTTTTTTCACCATAAATTCAACTTGTTCTTTTGAAGCAGATCCATTGCCAACTATAGATTGCTTAATTTCTCTTGGTGTATAATCTACCATATCAACTTGATATTTTTGAGATGAAAGCATAATTGAAGCTTTTGCTTGACCAAGTTTAATCGCAGATTGAACATTTTTACCATAAAAAACGTTCTCAATGACTATTAAATCAGGAGAGAATTTCTCAATCAATTCATTTGATTCTGAAAAAATAGTGAACAACCTCTCAGATATTGATTTATTTCTCTTTGGGCTTACCAAACCACATTCAATGAGACTAATATCATTTCCAGTTTTATTTAAAACTGCATAGCCGGTATGGCCTAAACCAGGATCAAATCCTATAATAATCATTAATTTCCTTTAATTTTATAATTTGAATAAACATTTTGAACATCTTCCAAATCATCCAAAGTGTCTATAAGTTTCTCAATTGTAGAAAAATCTTCATCAGATATTTCTACAAAATTTTTTGGTATTAATTCGATAAATGACGAATCAATATCAATGCTTTTATTCTCAATTAATTCAATTTTTTCATAAAGAATATTATGATCAAAAAATATCTTAAAAAATTTATCTTCAAATTTAAAGTCATTTGCATCCACCTCTACTGAAAGATCTAATGCTTCCTCTTCCGACATATTAGAACCTTCTATAAAAACAATACCCATTTTATCAAAGTTCCATGCAACGCTACCGTTCTGCCCTAATGAACCACCAAACTTAGATAAAACATGTCTAATTTCAGCTACCGTTCTATTCTTATTATCAGTAATGACTTCAATGAATACTGCGACTCCATTAGGGCCATAGCCTTCATAAGAAGCTTCTTCGTATACAATATTTTCTAATTCACCAGCGCCTTTTTTAATTGCTTTATCTATGTTCGCGTTTGGCATGTTAATAGATTTAGCTTTTTTGATTGCTTGTCTTAATCTTGGATTGGTATCAATATCGCTTCCAAACAGTCTTGCAGATATTGTAATCTCTCTTCCCATTGAAGAAAATAATTTTCCTCTTTTTTGATCAAGAGCGCCTTTTTTTCTCTTTATTGTTGACCATTTACTATGTCCAGACATTAAGAATCCGACTCAATCAATGTTGGAATAACCCATGAAGATCTATAACCAAGACGAGCAATTTTATTACGATATAACTCAGCTTTCTTTCTGCTAGAAAAATTTCCGACTCTTAACTTATAGTTTGGTAGCTCAAATTGTATATAAATTTTTTCTTGAATAAGCTTCTCAAGACTATCTTTTACTTCTATTAGATCTTCTTGATTTTCTGATATCATCACTTGAACTCTATATCCTTTTACCAATCCATCTACGTTTATAGAATTAGAATAATCAGAGTCATCATTGAAATTTGGAAGTATAATATCCGGTAAGTCTGGTTTTCTATCACTAAAATCTGAAGGCGATATAAAGTCAGCGTTATCTTGGCTGTAAACCAATCCAAATAGTAATAAAATAAGTATTGCTTTCATACTAGTCTAAAGTTCTAACATCTTGCATTCTAATCCAACCTTTTCTTCCGTCAATTACAGAAATTTCTATCCATTCGTTTGTGTTTTGAGAGACTTGGACTTTATTGCCGGAAAAAAGAGTGAAAATTTTTATATTTTCATTTATATATGGAGCAGAATAAGCGTCAGCATTTTCTGATATAATAATTCCGAATTTATTATTATTTATCCAAATAAATCTATCAACAGACAAGGTAAGGCTAAGGAATGAAAGAAAAATTAAAAAGTAATAAATTCTTTTGTTTATTTCAGACGGCTTAATCTTATACATAATAAATAAAATCGAAGACAATAGAATTAATATAGATGTCAGAAAAACAAAATTACGGTAAGTAAAATTATCAAGTATCATATTTAAAGAGTCTATAATCAAAAAATCAGGAGGTTCAATAAGGCTAGGTATTTTATTCTTTGTAATATCTAAATTATATACAACGTCTTCTTCGCGAGGCGACAAATCTAGTGCCATCTCATATGCCCATCTTGCATTTCCATAATCTTCAAGCTTAAAATATGCATTACCAAGATTGAAATATAAATCCTGGTGATATATGCCTTGATTAAGAATATTTTCATAATATTTTACAGAATTAGAAAAATCTTTATCATTATAATAATTGTTTCCTTCCACAAAAAGAGAATCAACATCTTGGGAAAAACTAAATGAGCTAATAATAAAAGTGATTAGCAATATATTTCTAGACATAGTCATTGATCTCCGTTAATAATTTCACAATTTTTTCTTTTATTCTCGTATCTTTTCCAGAAGATATACCAGTGTATTTATACTGATTGCAATGATCTAAAATCGATTTCAATCTTTTCAAGTGTTTTGGTTCTATCTTTTCTTTCAATTCATCTTCAAGGACAATAGAATCAACGTTCATAGATTTAATCATGTTCTTATCATAAAAAAATTTGCTAAAAATACTCAAACAATCTCTGTGAACATCTTCGCATATAGAAAGTATTTTTAGCGAATTTGAAAGCGCAGAATTCTTTCTAAATCTTGATGCTTGTTCTTCAATGAATGAAGAAATTTTTACGCTAAACAATGGTGATAAGAATAGGATCAGAGCAATAGATATTATTGATAAGCATATAATATAAAATGTATTTGAATTATATTTATTCCAGCTAGGCGTATCTAATTTAATATATCTAATCTCTTTTCCAGTGAAAATATTATTGCTATTATTATCATAATTTTTTTGAATACTTTTGGTTACGTTCAGATTAATTGGTTTTGTTCTAACATTTTTCCATGATTCTCTTTTTGTGTCAAAAAAAGGAAATTTCACAGATGGAATTGTGTATTTTCCAGATTTTCTTGGAATCAAGTTATATTCCCAAACGAGTAATCCTGACACTTTATCAGATATGTCTCTTTCTTTTGTAATTTCTCCATCAAAAACATCAAGATTTTTTGGAAAATCTATTCTAGGTCTTCCAATATTATCAAGATTTCCTTCTCCTTTTAATTTTATATAGAATGTGACAGGAGTACCATTTTCTACATCTGTAGAAGATAAAGAAGAAGAAATATCAAATACTCCTACAGCACCAGTAAAGCTATCAGGTTTATTGTTCAAAGGATTTACAGTAATGGTTTTTTTATCTGAAACAAGAATTCGTGCTTTTGTTTTTTGAGAAAATGTATCAAAAAAGGGATCATCCCAAAATAATCTTTTAAATGAAGGATCGCTTTCTTTAGTTTCAACTTTCATTATCATTGGATCTAAGTCAAATGAACCATCAAACATCGGAAATAAAGCTACTTCATATAATTTGATAGATTTGTATTTATAATTGTCAATAACTACATCATTCCAACTATCAGGAGTAATTTTACTGCCGGAGGGGTCATATAGTTTTTCTTCATAAAAACCTTCATAACTTGGGAATTCTGTTTCTATAACTCGTGATGCTATTCTAGTGAAAAAAGTATATTTAATATTTATCTGTTCACCTACTTTTACGTTTCCATCACTAACCTCTATCTTTAGAAACATGTCATTGCTAGTAGAATTAGATATTTGTTCAGAGACATTTATTACAATTTCATTTGTTAAATAAATATTTTTTCCAACCTTTACCTCTAATTCCGGTATAGTTATTTTACCTGTTTTCTTTGGTATAATTCTCCAGGATATAGAACGAGAGCTAGATTTCTTGCCATTTATAAACTTATATTCACTGCCAATGTTTGGACCTGATATAATCGAAAAATAATCTAACACTGGATTAAAATTTACCTCTGGATTGGTATCAATATTATTGAGCTTGATAGTAAAATCTATGGATTCATTTAAACTAATTTCTCGATCACTTACTATGGTATCAAGCTTCTGTGGAAACAATAAAGAAAATGATAATAGAAAAAATAATAGTCTTTTCATCACCAATCCTTAGCTGATTCTTGAGAAGATTTTTTTTGATTTCTCTTCTTGTTTACTTTTTCATTTTCTTTTAGAGCATTTAATATATTTTCAGCGCTTTGATTAGACTGTATTTCTTTATTTTGATTGTTTTGATTATTATCGACTTGAGGAGATTCATCTTGATTGGGATTTTCATCGTTATTTGAATTATTTTTCTTATTATCATTCTGATTTTGATTCTGGTTTTCATTTTGGTTAGAGTTTTGATCTTTTTTATCCTCTCTATTATCTTGATCTTGTTTAGAATCTTGCTTCTGGTCTTGCTCTTTATTCATATTTTTATTCTTTTTAATCTCATTTTTTACAAATTCATAATTTTTTCTAGCATCAGAATCATTTGGATTTTTTAAAAGTGCATCTCTATAGGCATTTAAACTTTTTTCAAGATTTTTTGATCTGTAAAGCGCATTTCCATAATTGTAGCTAAGATCAGATGAAAAATTTTCTAAGGAATCATTATATGCTTTTTGAAATACAGAATTTGCTTCAGGGATATTGTCCATGCTTGAATAAATAGTCCCTATGTTATATAGTAAGCTTTCTTTAGATATGTCTTCATTTTCCATTTCTAATAGCGTGTTATAATATTGTAATGCAGAATTAATATCTCCATCTTTGTACATTTGATAGCCAGAATCTTGAGAATTAAGATGCGAATGAAAAAATAATACTGTTATCAAAATTATCTTCATACTCTTCTCTTTCCTGTTGGTAAAATATAGCTAACAAAAAGAAAAAGAATGGCAAAAAATAGAGGATATTGATATTTATAATCATAATCAGAAAATTCATAAGAACTAATCAATGATTCTTCTCCAGTGTTAATAATATTTATAATAGGATCGCTAATGGATTCGTTTCCTGAAACTCTCAAAAAATTTCCTTTTCCAATCTCTGATATATTAATTAAAAATTTCTCATCTAATTTTGTCATTACTAACTCACCGGAGCTATCTTTTAAAAATGTTTTACTTTCATTTTCGCTAACAGGAACTAAAGAACCTTCGGTGCTTCCAACGCCAATAACGTGAATTGTTACATCGTCGGTTAGCTGGGACTTTATAGCTTCAATTGAATCATTAGAATGGTCTTCTCCATCAGAAAATAGAAATATCATCTTTTCTTGCTTATCATCTTTAGATAAAGATGTTATCGATGTATCTAATGCTTGTGCAATTGCTGTGCCGTTAAGAGAAATCATATCTGTATCAATGCTCTTTACAAACAATTTAGCTGCATCATAATCCATTGTTAAAGGTAAGTAAAGAAAATTAGAACCAGAAAAAACAACAATTCCAATTCTATCTCCTGATAATTCATTGATAATCTTATTAATCTCAAATTTGACTTTATCAATTCGTGAAGGCTTAACATCCTCAGCATCCATACTTCTTGATACATCTATACAGAATATTATATCAATTCCCTTTCTTTCAATAGGCTTAACTGTAGTTCCCGTTTTTAATCCAGAAATTGAAAATGCTAACACAAAAAAAGATAAATAAATTAGAATTCTTTTGAATCTAATAAATTGAAAATTTCCATACTTGAAAAGACTATTTAAAAAATTTGGATTAAAGTTGTTTTCGCCAAAAATTGTATTTGATTTGCTTTGATAATAACCAAAAACTAATACAACAGAAATTATAAATATGGAGATGATAGCGAGTGTTATATTTTCAAAAATCATATTATTCTTCTAAAATAAATTATATTTAATACTTCATATAAAATCAGAACTATAAAACCTGCACAAAGAAAGTATAAATACATTTCTCTATACTGAGTAAAGTAACTTACTGTAATCTCAGATTTCTCTAATTTATTAATTTCTTCATAAACACTGGACAAGCTCTCTTTATCAATTGCTCTAAAATATTTTCCTCCCGTTTCAGCAGCAATTTTTTTAAGAGTATCTTCGTCAATTTCATTTTTTATGTACCCTCTATTGGGAATATATGTGACAGCCTGCCTAGTTCCTGCACCTATAGTATAAATCTTAATATTGTATTCTTTTGCCATCTTAGCTGCAGAAATTGGATCAATGGCACCAGAATTATTACTTCCATCAGATAACAATATAATTACTTTGCTTTTTGAATCATTTGCACGCAACCTATTAATTCCATTTGCAATTGCTATACCAATTGCTGTACCATCATATTTTCTATCAATCACCGTTACCTCAGTTAATAAATTGTTTAATACGCTATAGTCTATAGTTAATGGACATTGTATAAATGTTTCTTTGCCAAAAACAAGAAGACCTATCCTATCTCCATTTCTATTTTCAATAAAGTCTTGTGCTGCTTTTTTTACAGCTTCTAAACGATTTGGTTTGAAATCTTGTGCCAACATACTACTGCTTGTATCTAAAACAAGTATAATATCAACAACATCTACTTTAATTAATTTATCAGAGCTAGATATTCTTGGTCTAGCTAATGAGATAATCAAAAAAGTTAAAGCAATAACAAAAAGGCTATTTAATAAAAATATTTTCAATGTAGCTCCTCTATTAAAGAAGATTTTTAAAGATTTTACGTTAGATACTTGTAGGGAAGCATTTCTCTTAGAGAAAAATACTATCCTCGTTGCTATTAAGACAATTAAGACAATTAATAGATATAAAAAGTTCGGATTTAAAAATTCCATTTATAATTATTCAAATAATTTTGCTTTAGATAGTGAATGCGCAAAATGGAACAAAGTTTCCTCTTTGAAAGAATCTCCAAGAATCTGGAAACCTATAGGAAGGCCTCCCTTTGTGGACCCTCCAGGAACATTAAGTGATGGAGAACCAATCAAATTGCAAGGAACAGTAAATATATCAGATAAATACATCTTCATTGGATCATCTAATCTATTATTAAGATAAAATGGAGGATTGGCAGTTGTAGGAATAAACAAACAATCTAATTTTGAAAATAATTTATTGTATTCATCCTTAATTAAACGTCTAACCTTCAACGCTTTAGAGTAGTATGCATCATAATATCCCGATGACAATATATAAGTTCCAGTCATTATCCTTCTTTTTACCTCAGGTCCAAAACCTTTTGATCGAGATTTGATATATGTATCATCTAAGTTGGCTGATTTTTCCCTTGAACCATATCGTATACCATCAAAACGAGATAAGTTTGAAGATGCTTCTGCCATCGTTAAGATATAATAAGTAGGAATGCAATATTTTAAATATGGCAGATCAATTTCAACAAGATCTACTCCATTTTCCTTTAAAAAATCTGTGATGACAGCATAATTGTTTGCAATTTCTGTATCAATTTCAGAAAGAGCATCTTTTTTTAATATTCCTACAGTTTTTGGTAAAGCACTTTTGTTATATTCTTCTTTACTTGATACTTTTTCTTTTGATGATGTAGCATCTTTTGAATCAAAACCTGATATAACACTAAATGTATTAACTATATCATCAATACTTCTAGATAAAATACCAATGGTATCAAATGAAGATGCATGTGCAACTAAACCATATCTTGAAACTCTACCATATGTTGGTTTGAGTCCATATATGCCACAAAATGCAGCTGGCTGTCTTACCGAACCTCCTGTATCAGAACCTAGAGCAATATCACACAAACCTTCAGCTACAGCAGCAGCTGAACCTCCGCTTGAACCACCAGAAACTCTTTCTAAATCATGAGGATTTTGAACGCTTCCATAACGTGACTGTTCAGATGAAGAACCCATTGCAAATTCATCCATATTTGTCTGCCCAATAATAGCAGCGCTGGCATCATTTAATCGATCTACAACTGTTGCACTATAAGGAGACTTGTAAGACTCTAATAAATGAGATGCACATGTTAACTCTTCATCTTTAATCGCAATATTGTCTTTTATTAGAACGCTCTTTCCATATAAAGAGCCAGTAGAAGAAAATTTTTGAGATGAAAGCTTATCAAACCTAGTTCTTATCACAGAATTTGTTTTACTATCAGCAATTTTCTTCTTTTGAGAAGAAAGTTTCTCCTTTAAAGAATCAGATGAAGACATCTATAACTATTCTTCGGAATTTTCAGATTTTCTTATTTCTTCTTTGGTGTCATCTAATGCACCACGGAACTCTCTTAATGACTTAGCAAACCCTCTTGCTAAACCAGGAAGCCTTTTCCCTCCGAAAAGAAGCAAAAGAATAAGAAAAATTATTACTAATTCACCTGTACCTAAATTAAACATAAAAAATCCTCACTTATTTTATCTAAAGTATTTTAATAAATAATATGCAACAGAGAAACCAATAATACTGCAAACATTAAATCTTAAAAAAACACCAAAATTAATTGCAAACATTTCCAAATCTATGATAGGCGTACCATCTAAAGAACCAAATCCAAACTCAAAAATGGAAGTTAAGAAAAAATCTCTAACTGCGCTTTCAGGAAGCAAAAACATTAAAACATTGCCTAAAAGCGTACCAATCATTGCACCACATAGGATTCCAAGAACAATTAATTTAAAATCACGCTTAGCCATAATTATCGGGTTGTTAAATTAACGATTTTAACCTTATCATCCCTTAAAATTTTTAATTTAATCACATCACCAGGTCTGACATCGCTTCTTTTAATAACATCAGAGAAATTCTTTATGTTTGACACTTTTGTATCATTGACTGATAAAACGATATCATAGACTGATAAATCAGTTTCTAAAGCTACTCTTGGATGAACATATTTAATCATTAATTGATTGGTATAAAGATTAATAAAACCCAATCCAAAATCTATTCCTCTGTCTATAGATCCTCTTATTTTTAATTCTTCAACAATATTTTTTATCTTATTAATTGGGATAGCATAACCAATATTGCTTGATTCATCTCTTCGCAATGTATTCATCCCTATTACATCCCCATTAGCATCAACTAAAGGACCTCCACTGTTTCCTGGATTTACTGCAGCATCTGTTTGAATCATGTTATCCAATACTACACCATTAGACTGAACTCCAAAATCTGCATTACTTGCACTTATAATACCAAAAGATGCTATAGGTTCTTTTGTTGATTCTGCAAAAAGATTAAAAGGATTACCTAAAGCAATCACAAACTCTCCCACTGATAAATTGTCAGAATTACCAAGACCACAATAAGGAAAATCTTCTCCATCAATTTTTAATAGAGCAATATCAGTTTGAGCATCGTAACCAATGATTCTTGCATCAAGCATGCTTCCTCCAGAAAAAGTAACAAAGAGCTTATATTGACCACGTCTGTTAGGATCAATAATACTGGAAACATTGTGAGCATTAGTTATAACATAACCATCTTTGCTTACAATGAACCCTGAACCATCTCCTCCTCCTTCTGACAATCTAGTTCTTCCATATCGGTCTCTAACCAATTTCGTAGTTTCAACATGAATACCTACAACCCCTGGGCTTGCCTTCTGTATAGCATTGGTAATAGCTGTTTGTTTTAGGCTGTAAATATCACCATTAGAACTTTCATTTGATGAGTTGTTACAAGAAATAACCAGGAAAAGTGTTAAAAATAGTATTTTAATTTTCATAATAAATCTTATTTAGTATCAATCCATTTCCAGGAGCTTTAAATACTTTTGCATCTTTAATTGGTTTATCTAAAAACACTTTAAAATCATCTTTATTTATCTTGTTTTGAGCACATTTAATCATTGTGCCCACAAGATATCGAACCATGTGATGTAAAAACCTATCTCCTTCAACAATATATGATAACTTTTTATCTTCTAAAATCCATTTTGAAACAAAAATCTTACACATTGTATTCTCTTTCTCTGGATTAAACTTTGCGAAAGATAAAAAATCATGACTACCACACAGAAGAGTAGACAATTCATTTAACATATCTATATCAATATTATCAACAAACCAATAATTAGATTTTAATAATGGACTATTGTCTAAAGTACACTGATAAATATATTCTTTTTTATTTGCATCATATCTAGAATGAAAGGTTTCAGAAACATTTTCAACAGATATAATTTGTATTGCATGTGGAAGTCTCGCATTGATTGCATTCTTGATACTTTTATTATCTAAATCGGTATTTAAATCAAAATGAGCGACTTGCCCTAAAGCATGCACTCCAGAATCAGTTCGACTAGCTCCTACAATTTTAATTTCATTGTTATTATTAAGAAATGATAGCGACTTCTCTATATTGCTTTGAATTGTATTGGGATCTTTTTGTGATTGAAAACCAAGAAAATTGGATCCATCATACTGAATGACAATTTTATATCTTTTACTCATAGATTGGAATTCTCTCAGTATGCACTACTCTCTCATTTAGATGGGATTTATACAATACTTCTCCTGAAGGTAAAATTATACCGGATATCCCATTGTTAGCACTTTGAATTATAGGAATTCTTTGTTCAATTGCCCTTATTTTTGCCAATTCAAAATGTTGATAAGGCATAAATTCACCAACATAAGAATCATTTGTTACTATAAATAGAATATCTGCACCATTTCTAACCATCTTATCAACAATCTTTGGATTACTAGAATCATAGCATATAAGTGTTGCAACATTATACTCTTTCACAGGAAATACTTTGTATTCACTGCCAGGCGTGAAGCTTCCCATGTCGTCAAATTGATTCATTTTATCTAACCAAGATTTAAAAAATGGAACATATTCTGCAAATGGAACTAAAAATATCTTTTGATATATATCAAAATTGCCATCAGGGAACATAATCATAGCGCTATTATAGCTAAAACGTTTACCGTTTATAAATCTACTTTCTGGAATTCCAAGAATTAAGAATGCATTATTATCCATTATTCTGTTATGAAAAAATAACCTATCATTAACATTTGTTGCAAGATAGGAAGGCACAGAAACTTCAGGCCAAACTATAATCTCTGCTTCGTCTTCTATTGACTCCAAAAGAAGTGAATCCATAATATCAAAGTTTCTCTTTCTTAGTTCTCTATCCCACTTTTCATCTGGAAAAATAACAGGCTGTCCTATTGATATATTTATATAATCTTTCGGTTGAGTGTCTTTATAATATTGAATTTGACTCTTGCCATAAACAGAAATGAGACAGAGAAAGATAGAAAAATATGCAAAAAATTTAATTTCTTTTGATTCTAAATACTTGTATATCAACACATTTAAAACCAATAAAATAAATGATATTGCATTCGGATGAATGTTTACTAATTGAAGAATAATATTATAGCTCGATTGAGTAAGAGATAAATCTAACCACGGGAAAGCTAGTGGGCCAAAATTTCTTAGTATTTCAATAAATAATACCCAAATAAAAGGAACTGAAAATAATTTATATTTTTTAGGAATAAAATAAATTGCTATACCAAAGGCTATCCAAAAAATAGTCAAATAAAAACAGGCTGCAAAATAAGATATAAGACCTGTACTAACTGATGTACCAGAATTAATGGCAATCCAATTTAATGTAATTAGATTGCTAACAATGCTAGCAATAAACATAAACAAAATATTATCTTTAATATCGACAGAACTAATCAAAAAATATAATATAGGAACAAAAAAGAACCAGGCGACAAAACCTAAACTAATAGGAGGATAAGATAAGGACAATAAAATACCTGATATAAAGGCAGCTAATATTCCTTTGTATTTCATTGATTTTTATTTCTGTCTAGATAAGTTTGTAAAATTATTGAAGCAGCAGTTAAATCAACCATTTCTTTGTTTCTGCTTACCTTTACATCTTGTTCAATCATAATTTTTTTGGCATATTCACTGGAAAGCCTTTCATCTTCAAGAATCACTTCAAAATCAAGGTTTTCCATATCTTGCTTAAAACTATCTATAATTTTAGTCATTTCATTTTCTTTGTAATTCATGCTTATGGGGTAACCAATCACAAATTTATTTACATCTTTTTCTTTTGAAATATCCTGTAGTTCACTTAAAAGATCCTCTTTATTTTTATAACGAAGAACCTTGAAAGGAAGTGCAATAATTCCAGAAGGATCTGAAA
>DEAO01000001.1:0-3795 GCA_002348725.1 Fidelibacterota bacterium UBA2980
TTTCAATCAACTCTTGATTCAGATTATGGTAGCTCTATTAATGAATTAAGTGTTATTAATGGAATTCTTTCAGCAAAAGGAAGCGCTGATATTACAGGTTTATTAATTAATGTAGATCCAAACTCAGTTAAAGAAATTAATCTTTCAGAGAATAGGATATCCTATAAGATAGATCTATTTGTACCTCCTCAAGTCAATCAAAGCTCTATCTCAATTTCTAATTTTCTCAATTCAGTTGTGGATATAAAAAGTACTGATTTTAAACTTATTGATGGCACATTATTAGATGAAAAAGTTGATAACTTAATTCTAAGAATTGAACAAGATGATATCTTTGAAGATGTTATTAATAAGATAAAAGGTTACAATAATTTTATTGTTCGCAAGATTTCATTTAAAAGATCTGATAATTCAACTCATATTTATATCACTGTTTTAGGTTGATGAAGATATTAGCAGGGCAATTTAAAAACCATGCTATTCATTCAAATAAGAAGTTTGAATATCGTCCAACTACTTCTATTGCAAGAAAAAGCATTTTTGATACATTAAAATCATTAGAAGGAAAACATTTTCTTGATTTGTATGCAGGTTCTGGCATTGTAGGTTTTGAAGCTGCAAGCAGGGGAGCTGAGTCAGTAACATTTATTGAATTGGAAAGAAAACATATGAACCAAATTATCATCAATGCAAAAGAGATTCAATATAGCAACTTTGTTTTTATGGTAAGAGACGCAAAGAGATTTCTTAAGAAATCTACATCTTATGATGTGATTTTTGCAGATCCACCCTATACTGATTCTGAAACAAATAATTTGGTAAAATTATGCCTAAATCGACTCAACAAAGGAGGAGTGCTTGTATTGGAGTGTAAAAGCCATGAATTTCTTGCAGGATATGATAAAATTAGTAAATTTGGGGGCACAAACATACTTTACTGGCAGAGATGAAAAAAATTATATATCCAGGGACTTTTGATCCAATTCACTATGGACACATAGATATAGCAAAAAGAGCATCTAAGTTGTTTGATGAAGTGCATATCTGCGTATCTGACAATGTTCAAAAAGACCCAATGTTTAGCCATGATGAGCGCGTTGAAATGATTGAAGAGTGCTTCAATGATATTGACAATATACATGTGCACTCTAACCCAAAAAATTTGGTAATTAATTTTGCAAAAGACTGTGGTGCTGTAGCGATTATTAGAGGGTTAAGACATGTTAGTGATTTTGAATTTGAATTTCAAATGGCAAATGTTAATTATAGTATTGATTCTTCTGTTTCATCTTTACTAATGATTCCTGATGAAAAATTTCTACATTTGAACTCAACAATCATTAAAGATTTAGCAAAGCATGATGCAGAATTAACAAAATTTGTTCCAGAGAATATTGAAAAAAGATTAAAAGGAAAGCTACAATAATGGCAGATAAAGTAAAATTTACTGATGGAAATTTAGTTGTTTCTGACAATCCAATAATTCCTTTTATAGAAGGGGATGGAATTGGTCCTGATATTTGGAGAGCTAGCCAAAGAGTGATTGATTCTGCTGTTCACCATGCGTATGAATCATCAAGACGTATTGAATGGTTTGAAGTGTTTGCAGGAGAAAAATCATTTGATAAAAGCGGAGAATGGCTTCCTGATGAAACACTTGAAATAATTAAAGATCATATGATTGCTATTAAAGGACCGCTCACAACTCCAATTGGAGGAGGGTTTAGATCGCTGAATGTTACCTTAAGGAAAGAATTAGATTTATTTGCTTGCGTTAGACCAGTAAGATGGTACAAAGGCACTCCTTCTCCTTTATCTGATCCTAGCACTGTTGATATGACAATTTTTAGAGAAAATACTGAAGATATTTATGCTGGAATTGAATGGGAAAATGGTTCAGATGGAGCAGGAAAAGTTATAGACCTAATCAATGAGTTAGGAGTTGGTAAAAAAATACGATTCCCTGAATCTAGCTCTATTGGGATTAAACCAATATCACAAGAAGGAACCCATCGTTTAGTACATGCAGCAATTGAGTATGCATTAAAAAATAATCGAAAAAGCTTAACTCTTGTTCATAAAGGCAATATCATGAAGTTTACTGAAGGATATTTTAAAAAATGGGGATATGAATATGCAGAAGCTCATTTTGGCGACAAAGTCTTTACTTGGAATCAGTATGATAAAATTAAAGAAGCTGAAGGGTCAGAAGCTGCTAACAAAGCACAATCTGATGCGCTTGATAGCGGGAAATTATTAGTTAAAGATGGCATTACAGATGCTTTTTTACAACAAATACTATTGCGTCCAAGCGAATATGACGTTATTGCTACCATGAATCTAAATGGAGACTATATATCAGATGCAGCTGCAGCTTCAGTAGGAGGTATTGGTATTGCTCCAGGCGCAAATATTAATTTTAATACTGGACATGCTATTTTTGAAGCAACCCATGGTACTGCTCCAAAATATGCTGGTTTAGATAAAGTAAATCCATCTTCAGTAATCTTATCTGGAGCATTAATGCTAGAATATATGGGATGGAACGAAGCTTCTGAAACCATTATCAATGGATTAGAAAAAGCAATTTCTTCTAAAAAAGTAACCTACGATTTTCATCGACTACTTGACGATGCCACACTTTTGAAATGTTCAGAGTTTGGTGACGAAATCATTAACAATTTTTAATTTCTTATATCATGTTTATCGATTATGCAAAGATTGAGTTGCAAGCAGGCAACGGAGGGAACGGTATCGTCTCTTTTCATCGAGAAAAATATATAGACAAAGGCGGTCCGAGCGGTGGAGACGGTGGCAAAGGCGGAGACATTGTTTTTGTAACTAACTCGAACCTTCACACCTTACAGGATATTCGATATCGTCGTTTCTATAAAGCAAAAAATGGACAATCGGGTGGATCAAATAAAAAAACAGGTAAATCTGGGGAAGATTTGATTATAGAAATCCCATGTGGAACTGTTATTAAAGATCAAGCTTCCAATAAAGTGATTGTAGACATGGTAGAAGAAAACCACTGTCATACTGTATGTGAAGGGGGCGCTGGAGGAAAAGGAAACCATCATTTTAAATCTTCTACGCAACAGACTCCTCGTTTTTCACAAGAAGGAACAAAAGGATCTCATCTTAAAGTAGAGTTAGAGTTAAAAGTGTTAGCAGACGTAGGTTTGGTAGGCTTACCAAATGCTGGTAAATCTACATTGTTGTCTGTAATGACTACAGCAAAACCAAAAATTGCTGATTATCCTTTTACTACATTACAGCCACACTTAGGGATTGTAAAATACGGTGAATATCAGTCATTTGTGATGGCTGACATTCCTGGGTTAATTGAAGGGGCAAGCGAAGGAAAAGGGCTTGGGCATCAATTTTTAAAACACATTGAGCGTAACAAAATATTATTGTTTTTAATTGATATTTTAGAACAAAATCCTCAAGAAGTTTTTGATAAATTAAAAAAAGAATTAGAGACATTTAATGACACCCTTATGGATAAACCAACCTTGGTAGTGCGTACTAAATTAGACACTATTAAAGATCCAAAAACATTAGATCAATGGAATACTTTTTCTGAGGAGTATATTGATATATCATCTGTAAGTGAATCTGGACTTGATAATTTAAAAGATAGACTAGTATCTTTTTTGTCTAGCAGTGTATAAATTCTCAAAAATTGGAGAGGTGGCTGAGTGGTTGAAAGCGGCACCCTGCTAAGGTGTTATACGGGCAACTGTATCGAGGGTTCGAATCCCTCTCTCTCCGCACTTAATTAATAAA
>DEAO01000001.1:3859-4027 GCA_002348725.1 Fidelibacterota bacterium UBA2980
CTATTAAAGATCCAAAAACATTAGATCAATGGAATAGTTTTTCTGAGGATTATATTGATATATCGTCTGTAAGTGAATCTGGGCTTGATAATTTAAAAGATAGACTAGTATCTTTTTTGTCCAGCAGTATATAAATTCTCAAAAATTGGAGAGGTGGCTGAGTGGTTG
>DEAO01000008.1:0-361 GCA_002348725.1 Fidelibacterota bacterium UBA2980
ACCGTTGAATAGCTATAAATGAATTTATACATAATACTTTTTGCTGCAATTGCATTTGAAGTCATTGGAACAATGCTTTTACCTATATCACAAAATTTTACAAAACTGTTCCCAAGTATTGTTTTGTTAATTTCATATGGTGCATCTTTTTATTTATTGGCATTTTTATCTCAAAAACTTCCGCTCGCTATAATTTATGCTTCTTGGGCAGGGCTAGGTGTTTTCTCAGTAGCGTTGTTAAGTTACATTTTTTATAAACAAGCATTAAATTGGCAGACAATCATTGGTTTATTCTTGATTGTTATTGGAGTTACTATAGTAAATATTTATAAAGGAGTAGAATAGGATTGTTATGAAGAAG
>DEAO01000008.1:668-2514 GCA_002348725.1 Fidelibacterota bacterium UBA2980
GATTGTTATGAAGAAGTTATTTTTAATTTTTTTCTTATCTTTCTTAATAAGCCAGGAAGCAAATTCTACTTATTTAAAGATAGAATTAGAAAAATCTATAGCTGATATTAATGCACGACAATTTGCAAATGCAATTAGTCGTATTGATAATATTAATTTTTCAGATTCACAATACTCAAATCATGCGCTTATCCTTAAACTCAAAGCTTTCCATGGATTAAATAACATTGATCAATCATTATTTATTGCAAAACAAATTAATGATAATCAGTTAGGTCCAAATCTGAAAACAATATATCATATGGAGCTTGGTGATATTTTCTCTGAAATGAGTTTATTTGATAAATCTTTTGAACACTATTTAAGCGCAAATAAGTCCAATATTGATACAAGAGCTAAAAGAAGAATTAATCAACGATTAAACAAGTTATTAAGAATGGGCCTAGATCAAAATAGCTTATCTTCTATTGTGCTTTTAGAAGATAATCAAAATAATTTAAACATAATAAAGCTTGCTCAATCGTTTACGCTTGCTTCAAATCAATCTGAAAATTGGAAAGATGTATTTTTATCTGTTGACGATAAAATGCTTTCTAGAGAGTTTCGATCATCTTACAATTATTTAAAGAGAAATATATCAACAGAAAATTATTCTATTAAAAAAGTTGGGGTAGTTTTATCATTAACTGGTGACAGCTCTGATTATACAAAAGCATTTCTTTCTGGGTTACAAAAAGGTAGCGAATTATTAGATAATAAAAACAAGATTTCTTATATTATTTATGATAATCAAGGTAATCAATTAAATACAATTAAAGCATTTAACGATTTACGATTTTTTCATAAAGTTGATGCAATCATAGGGCCTACCAATAGCGAAAATTTAGTATCAGGTGCAACAGCACTTTCTAATTCTGGTATCCCGATCTTTGCACCTGGATCTGTTGATGAAGATATTCACTCTATCAATAGTAATGTTCATTTACTTAATTCATCAATTAATTATAAAAATGAAATATTAGCAAATCATATGATAAACAATCTTGAATTAAAGCAAATTGCAATTATTGCACCAAAAACGAACGATGGAATTAAAGAAGTAGACTCATTCTTAGAACAAATGAACAAATTAAATAAAGAACCTGTGTCTGTGCAATGGTATGAAAATACTGATCCTGTTGATTTAAGACCTATATTTACTGAATTAAGAGAAGTAGCTTGGGAAATAAAAAATGCTGGTGAATATAAAGAATTTTTAGGGGTTGATATCGATACGCTTGATGCAATGTTTGATGTGGATTCAGATGATGTATATGACATGTTTGATTTTAAGACGCAAGAAGAGGAAATTGATTCGACAAAAGTTGTTTTAGATGTTATTGATGGTGTATTTCTTCCATTATCTGGGCAAGGATTAACTTATGTTGGAACACAAATTGCACTTGCAAATCTAGAGACACAATTTTTTGGTAATGAATTATGGTTAGATTTAGATTTTATTAATCAAGAGAATGTGTCATCTCATATCATTGGCATGTATTTTGTGAGTAGTTTCTTACCTAATTACAGAGTTGGAAATCAATTTGATTATAGCGCAGAATTAAATAACGCATTCCATTATGGTCTTGATTTATCTCGTTTTCTTAATTCCACAATTGATGAAAACAGTTTTAATATGTCTTTGAGTAATTCCAATAAATATTCTTCTACAAGGAGATTTGATTTTAGTGGAGGACAAATAAATAAAGATATTAATTTATTTAAATATTCAAATAGAAGATTAATTAAAACAAAGATTGTAAATAATCCTACTGATCCAGATGTTGATTGATTATTCTGAAAGAAT
>DEAO01000012.1:0-9760 GCA_002348725.1 Fidelibacterota bacterium UBA2980
CATTTAAATAAGGATCAAGTTTTAGAATATTTACTTTAAGACCAGAACTTTTTAATAAATAACCGATGGATGAAGCAGAGATACCTTTCCCGAGGCCGGACATTACTCCGCCCAATACAAATATAAACTTTGTCTTAGACTTCATAATATTTTAAATCTTCTTCTATATCAATACTTCTATGTTGGAAATTAGTAATTAATATCTTAATTGCAAGGTTATTATCCAGGGCTCTCAATTGCTCTAATTTTAAATTTTTTTCGTTTTCTGTTTGTTCTAAAGCAGTGAATTTCATCAAGGTTTCTTTACGATATGCATAAATACCGATATGGCGAAAATATTGTCTATCTTCTTCAGTTATTTCTCTTTGAAAGTCGATGGCATAATTATTTTCATCCAAATATGTCTTAACAACATTAAGATTTGACAAATCATTATTGTTTAAATCTGTTGATGCTACCGATGCCATTTCAACTAATGGATCATTAAATAATAATATTAGATTGTCAATAATATCAGGTTCAATCTTTGGCTCGTCTCCTTGAATATTAACAATGATATCACAATCAAATTTTTGAGAAACTTCTGCAACCCTGTCTGTTCCTGATTGATGATTGATAGATGTTAAAATTGAATCACATGCACTATCAATATGTGACTTAGTTTCTTCTGAATCAATCGCAATAACAAGCTTATCAAGATATTTAGATTTTTTTGCATTGTCATATACATGTTGAATAATTGGTTTTCCATTTAAGGGGTGAATAATTTTTCTTGGAAATCTTGTAGAATCTAATCGAGCAGGAATAATGCCTAAATTCACTGGCTATCCTTTTTTACAACCAAAGGAATTTCAATATAGTCTTCTTTAGACTCAGGGCTATTATCAATAACCTTGTCTTTTGGGATAGAGTCTTCTGAGTCATCTTCTCTTAAATCACTTGTTGCATCATGCACATTAACTAACTCTTCTGTATTTGATGTATCAATTTCATTTAATAAATCCATATACTCTAAAATATTATTCATATCCTTTGTATGATTCTTTAATTCTGATTCAGATAAAGACAGTTTAGATAGTGTAGCTATTTTTTTTACTTCTTCTTTTGTTACTTTTTTTGATTTAGACATAGAAAGTACAATTTATCTATTCGTATCGAATAGAGTCAATAGGATTAAGGTTTGATGCCCTAATTGCAGGATATAATCCAAATATAATACCCATAGCAGCACAAATTTGAATACTATACCATACCCAATTAAATGGAATAGTAGGATCTTGTTCCATAAAATATGCAACAACATTTCCAAATAACAATCCAAGAACAACTCCAAAAATTCCACCAATAATTGAAATAAGCATTGCTTCAATTAAAAATTGTAAAAATATATCGATTCGTCTAGCTCCCAGTGCTTTTCTTACACCAATTTCTTTAATTCTTTCTGTGAGTGAAACGAGCATAATATTAGCAATGCCAATACCAGCAACTAACAAAGAAATTCCTGCCACCAATCCAATAAAAATCTGTAAGTATTGTGTAAAATCACCAAACGTATCCATTAATTGATCATTGGTTGCGATATAAAAATTATTTTCTTCACCTGGTGGAATTTTTCGAATTGATCTGAATACACCAATTGCTTCATCTGTTGCAGCATCTAAGGTTGCCATCGATTCTGATTCTAAAATAAGCTGTAAATCAGCTCTTCTCCAATTTCTACCACCAAAATATTGTAAAAATGTTGAGATAGGTATACCAATCATACTATCCATACTCTGCCCTAATATCTCTCCCTTTTCCTCCATTAAAGCAATAACTGTAAATGGTATATTATCAATTTTAATTGTCTGTCCTACAGGATCAGAATAAGGAAATAATTCTTCTTTAATATCATAGCCAATCATTGCAACACGTGCACGATCATTTAAATCCTGTTCTCGCAGATTACGTCCTGTAATAATGTCATATTTATAAAGAGCAAGAATTTCAGGGTCTCCACCCCAAAAACTATATAATCGATTTTTTAATTCTTCTTTACCAACACTAATTGTCCGATCACTTGGTTCTTCAGCTACAACTGCGGACACATTCTTTGTTAAAGTTAAAGTACGTTTTAATTGTTCATATTCTGACCATGTAATTCTTGGTTTATTTCTTGAACTTCGTCCTTCACCTCCAAAACTGATTTGCACAGGATTGTCTTTTGTAATATAGAATACATTAGTTTTCATCTCTTCAACTAGACCCGCTGTAGCTTTATCAAAAGTAGTTAATACTGTCATAATTGCAATAATAGAAGAAACACCAACAGTAATACCGAGTAATGTTAAAAATGTACGAAGTTTGGTTTGTCCAAAGTAAAAGAGTACTCCTGCAATTGCATCACTTAAATAATTAAAAATTCTATTCATGGCGTAATGCATCAATTGGATTAAGGTTTGCAGCAGTCCTTGCTGGAATCATTCCAGATATTACACCTATGAATACACAAATTATAAAAGTGTAAAAAATTAATAGAAGATCAAAATCAACTGGAAGGCCTCCATAAGAAGAGAGTGCAATAGTAATTAACTTCACTAAAGCTATACCGATTGTTCCTCCAATAATAGAAATAGCAATAGCTTCACTTAGAAATTGAATCAAAATATTATTATTGGTTGCTCCCATTGCTTTTCTAAGACCAATCTCTTTTGTTCTTTCTTTAACAGAAACAAACATAACGTTCATAATTCCAATTCCAGACACTACTAAAGATATCCCTGTAACCATAAAACCCATTGCAGCAATAGCAGTTTTCAAACTGTCAAATTGACTTTGATAAGCATCAGCAGAATTAACAGAAAAATTATCTTCCTGATCAGGTCTTAATTTTCGAGCAACTCGCATAATCATTGCAACTTCTTCTTTTGCTTTATTTAAATCTTCAGGTTTTGCCCTTAATACTAATTCATCAAAACCCCATCTTGTTAAGATACGCTTAAAGGTTGTTGAAGGCATAATAACAAGATTATCAAGTGTCCCTCCTGGAACCATACCCATGCCTTGCTCTTTTAATTCTCCAATGATTTCAACAGTAACGCCTCCAATTTTTATCTTTTGTCCTATTGGGCTTTCTCCATCAAAAAAGCCTTCACGAACTTTTCCTCCAACGATGACAACTCTTCTTTGTAAATCCCATTCATTTTGTGAGAAAAATCTACCATTTACAACTTTTGTACCACTCAACATATCACCATAGCTCGGATATACACCATTAATTTGTAACCAAGAAGCTTTATTTTGATATGTGGCTTTTATCCAAGTATTCTTCTTAACAGAAACATCAGTAACATATTCACTATATTGATTAATATAGCTGAGAGATTCTTCTTTAACCTTTGGACGATTACGATATTTCCACCAATCAAAATCAAATGACCATGGCCATGTAGAGACATATAACTTATCATTTCCATAATAAGCCATTGATTTCGCAAATTCTTTATCAATACTTGAAACTCCAGCAGTAACAATGCTAACTGTAAAAATTCCGATTGTTAAACCTAAAGAAGTTAACGCAACTCTTACAATATTAGATCTAATTGCTGAAAGGCCAATTAAAATATTCTTTATTATATCATTCATCTAAAGTGATTTTACCATCAAAAATTTCTATTCTTCTTTTTGCGCGTTTTGCAACTGATTTTTCATGGGTAACAATAATTAAAGTGTTTCCAGCTTTATGTAGTTTATCAAGAAATTTTAAAATTTCTTCACCACTCTTTGAATCTAGATTTCCAGTTGGTTCATCTGCTAAAATAATAGATGGCTTATTTACTAAAGCACGAGCAATTGCTACGCGTTGTCTTTGTCCACCAGAAAGCTCATTTGGTTTATGAGACATTCTATCAGACAATCCAACAATATTTAATGCTTCTTTTGATCGTTCAAGTCTTTCTTTCCTGTTTAATGAAGAATAAATTAATGGTACTTCTACATTTTGAACTGCATTAAGTTTTGGTAAAAGATTAAAAGTTTGAAAAACAAAACCAATCTTTTCGTTTCTAATATTAGCAAGTTGACTATCATTCATTTTTGATATCAATTGGTTATTAAATTTATAAGTTCCATTTGTTGGAACATCCAAACATCCAATAATATTCATTAATGTAGATTTACCTGAACCAGATGGTCCCATAATAGATATAAAATCATTTTCATATATACTTAATGAAGCCTTGTCTAAAGCTTTAACAACATTATCTCCTAAATGATAAATCTTGGAGATTGACTTGATTGAAATTATTTCTTTTTTTGATTTAGCCACGTTTACGACTAGATCTTTGTTTATTATTTGATTTGTCTTTTACTTTTACTTTTGCACCATCATATAGCTCTCTACTGATTGCAACAAAGCTCCCGGTCACAATTTCTTCACCTTCTTGTAATCCAGACAAAATTTCATAATCTCTATCTCCAACAATGCCAGTTTCAACAAAACGTTGTTCTACAATATTCCCTTTAACTACAAATACAACATTCTTGCCTTTGTTTTTTGCATCTTTATTATTTGACCATCGTTCTTTAGTATCAAGGGTATTTCCTGAAACACTTGATCCCCATGGTTTTTCACCTTCATCCCCCATTGGTTTTTTACGAGGAGATGTTAAAGACTGAATTGGGATTGCAATTGCTTGTTCTCTATTTTCTGTAACAATATCAACTGTAGCACTCATCCCAGGACGCATACCAGGCGCAACTTCTAACATCTGAATTTTCACTTGGAAATTAGTTACTTGTTGTTGAGACCCTCCGCTAGTAGTAGATGCTGCATATGCAACCTCTTTCACGACTCCTTTAAATTTACGATTTTGATATGCATCAACTTCAACTAATGCATAATCATTTAAAGAAACATCTGTAATATCATTCTCATTGACATTTACTAAGACTTCCATTTTTGATAAATCAGATAGCTTTAACAAGACTTGAGGACTAAACATTCCTCCTTGTGCTAAATCTCCAACTTCACCTTTTAAATAAGTGATAGTGCCATCCTGAGGTGCAACTAATCTTAATTTTTGTAAAGCATCTTCTTCTTGAATCAGTCGTGCTGCAGCTTGATTATAAGAACTTAAAGCAGAGGCATAGGAAGAATTACTAGTTTCCATTTCTTGATCAGATATTAAACCTTGTTTATATAATTTTTCTTGACGTGATTTTTTAATCTCTGCATTAGTTAAATTTACTTTTGTTGCTTCAACGCTTGCTCTTGATGCCTCAGTAGCTGCTCTTTGTTGACGATCATCTAATGCCATTAAAAAATCGCCTTTTTTGACAGGATCACCTTCTTTAACTGCTATCTCAGTAATATATGTAGTAGTGTTTGAACTTAGCTTAATCTCGATTTCTGGTTGAAGCAATCCATCTGCAACCACTTTGCTAGATAAGTCTTTTCTTTCAAGTTTTATCGTAGAAACTTCAATAGATCCATCACCTTTAGATGAAAATGGATTTACATATAAAACAATAGCTAATAAAACTACTACACCAATTATTATTTTTTTCTTCACTACTACTCCTTATTGATATTTTTTATCAAGTGTTCCTAACAATTTATCCAAATTTGCAAGCTGGATTGCAGCATCGTATTTTGTTGTCACTAATGTTGAACTTGCTTGAAGTACTGCTAATTGTGCATCAAGTAATTCTAATATAGTTGCTGAACCAAGCTCATATTTATTTTGTGCTAATCTTAAATCTTCTTCTGCAGAAATTAATACCTCTTCATAAATAGGAATAATTTCTTCATAATTATTTAATGTATTAATTAAGGATGATAATTCTACTTTTGCATTTATCCTTGATGTGTTATACGTCGTTTTTGATTGACCAAGTCTAATTTTTGATATTTGTACACTATTTCTGTTTTTCAGGCCAGAAAAAATTGGAATACTAATTGTTAAATTTGCACTTTTGATATAATTATCTTCAAAAAATTCGCTAGTCATTTCTTCTGGAGAAGAAGCATTCATTCCAACGCTAAGATTAACGCTAGGTAAACTTGAACCAATGGAAGAACGAACATTCAATTGGTTTGCTTTAATTTGTGCATCAAGAATTTTTAAATCAGGACTATTTTGAACCATAATACTATATGCTGTATCAAATGTAGGAATAATTAATTCTATGTTAACTTTTTCTTTCAATTTTAGCGGGATATCTTTCTCTATAATACCCATGCTATTTTTAAGCTGTTCTATGCTATTCTCACGATTAAGTTTTCTAGACAATAACGTAGATCTAGCAGTCCCATATTGAACAGAAGCTTTTAGATAATCTGTTTTACTAACAGAGCCTAAATTATATCTTCTTTGCACTAAATCTAATTGCTTAGAAGATAATTCTAGATTTTTTTCAGCAATAATAAATAGTTCATTATTTTTCAGATATTGATAGTAATAAACATATACATTCGAAATAACATTGGATACAGATTGTCTTTCACTTTGTTTAGCAATATCATAACTATTATCACTATTTCTTACGTTTCTTACATTATTACCGAAGTTGAAAAGATTTTGGTTTAAACTTAAACCAGTAGCATAATTTTCATTTGTTAACGAGTTGTTTCCATAAGTTGTTTCACTAAATGAACTGCTTGCTCTTACAGTTGGAAGCAACATGCCGGCAGCAGAAGTTCTATTCAATTTGGCAATTCTTGTGTTCTGTTCTGCGCTTTTAATAGAAGCTTTATTCTCTAATGCGATGCGCACACATTCATCTATGCTTAAGCTTTGAGAAAAAAGCATAGATAAGAATAATATTGCTGTAAATGTATATCTCATAATATTTTTACGTTTATTAGACACTAATTGTTTCAGGAATTAAGTGAATTTACCTGTCTTTTTCAACATATTTAAAAACTTTATTGCTTCCTCGTAAGAATTATCTATTTCACCATCTAAAATTGCTTCTTCTACTAAAGATTTAATAACACCCACTTGTTTACCAGGAGGCAAATTAAACATTTTCATTATCTCTGCGCCCCTTACAGGAGATTGAAATAAACGTAATTCATCTTTTTCATCAACTTCTTTCATTCGTTTTTCTACATAGTCAAAGTTGGAGAGATATTTTTTAACATTATTAGGATTCTTGGTAGTAATATCTGCTCGACAAAGTAACATTAAGTCATCAATATCTTCTCCAGCATCGACAATAAGTCTTCTTATAGCAGAATCCGTTACATCTTTCTTTGCTAAACTTATTGGTCTTAAATGGAGTAATGTCAATTTCTTGATATAATCTTTGGTCTTATTTGAAAATTTCATACGTTTTGAAACTTCCTCTAGCATTCTTGAACCAAGATCATCATGACCATAAAATGTATACCCTTTTTCCTTATGTAATCGTCTTGTTTTTGGCTTACCAATATCATGCACTAAGGCTGCTAAGCGGAGATTAACTTTTTTAGATAGCTTTGCTGCATTATCTACTACTTCCATTGTATGAAAGAAAATATCTTTATGATGCCATTCACTTGTTTGATCTAATCCATACATGATATGAATTTCAGGAAAAATGTATTCTAACAATCCATTCTCTTCTAAAAGAATTAATCCAATAGATGGGGATGCAGTATTTAGTATTTTTAGTAATTCATTTGTAATTCTTTCTTGTGATACAATTTTAATTCTATCAGCATTTTTCTTTAATGATTGAAGACATTCTTTATCAATATCCATTGATAATTTAGATGCAAAATATGCAGCTCTTACCATCCTAAGAGGATCTTCGCTAAATGTTTCATCAGGATTATCAGGTGTTTTTAGTATTTTTGATTTTAAATGTTGTAAACCATCAAATGGATCAATCAATTCTCCAAAATTATCTTTAGATAAAGAGATAGCAATGGCATTAACAGTAAAATCTCTTCTTTTTAAATCGCTAATAACATCAGTCATATCTACTGATTTTGGTTTACGTGATTTAGAGTCATATGATTCTAATCTAGCAGATGCTACTTCAATTTCACATTCATCATATGGAATGCGAGCAGTAGCAAATTCTGGAAAAGGAACAATAGTTTTGACTCCTAAAGTCTTTGCAAGTTTTTTTGCATAATCAATTGCATTTCCTTCGACCATAATATCAATATCAACAGAATCAATACTTGGATCTATAAGTAAATCTCTTACACACCCTCCAACAAGAAATGATGGTATATTTAATTCTTCAGATAACTCACTTATCTGGCTGGATAAACGATATAGCCTATCATTTGTCTTAATTATGTCTTTAATTATTGCCATTTTGTAAATTAAAAAATATATCCTTGAATTATGCTAGAAAAACTAAATAGAAAAATTCTAATTATTATGTTCATTTCTTTGCTAAATGCACAGTTTGGCAGTGCATCTATTTCATTTGATGATAGAATGTTAAAGTCAGATGAACGTTCATCTTTATTTCAACTAGAAACTGATATAAAAAGATTTTATGAATACACAGTATGGAATGAAGAGTATAGTGATTTAGAAATGAATCTTAATATTCAAATCATCTTTGAAGGAAATACTAACCAAGGGAGCACGCAAACATATGCAATCCAATCATTATTCAGTAATGGAAAAGATTTACATTTTTTTGATAAAGGATCCCAATTTCTTTTAAACCAAAATTCTCTTTATTATGATAGTGTTTATTTTGATCCCTTAGCAAGCTTATTAGGCTTCTATGGTAATATCATACTTGGAGCAGAATTGGATACGTGGTCATTACTCGGTGGAACAAGTCACTATGAACAGGCGCGAGCAATTGCAATCCGTTCAAATGCATCAAATTTTCCTAGAGGATGGGAACAAAGATTGGTCTTGATTGAGCTACTAACAACCAATAACGGTTTGAGAAAATTGAGATATTCTACATATTTGAGTTATGAACTTTTTGAGAATGGGAAAATAGATGCATGCTCTGAAGCATTAAACCAAGTTGTAAAAAATTTAGATGAAATTTTCAAAAACTATAGCCAAGAAAACTATACAACAATATTTATGAAATTTCATGGTGGAAAAATTGGTGAAATAATGAAAAAACTTGGCCAAAAAGATCTTCTTAAAAAAATGACTTATCTAGATGCGCAAAGAAAAGATATTTATGAAGGTTATTTAAGTGAAATTTGAGAAAAATATTTTTTTCTTTTAATAAAATAGTCTACGACAATACTCCCATTATAAATATTATCTAATTTGTTTAATCGATATTTATTGTGTTGTCTCAACTTTATAACCTTCCAAAAATATAGAAGCAACCAAATATGTGCTTTAATAATTGCAAAGAATCTTTTGATATCCAAACGTAATAGCGAATACAATAAAGCAATCCAATCCAAAAATAATTTTATAACAATAGATATTCCATAATTAAAACTATAAGAATTCTTTAAAAAAAGTATCCAAGTATTGCGATGATTAAAATAAAGGGATTTCATAGAATTTTTTCTAAAATTTTTATAAGGACCATGATGATAAATATAAGAATCAGTACAAGACCAAATTTCATAACCCAAACTTTGTGCTCTCCAACACAAATCAATTTCTTCCATATATGCAAAATAAATTTTTTCAAAACCTTCTAATTTGTTAAATACTTCTGAACGAATCATTAGCGCAGCTCCAGAAGCCCAAAATATTCTAGAAGGGTTATTGTATTGATTTAAATCTTCTTCTAAAGTGTGGAAAATTCTTCCTTTGACAAATGGAAAACAAAATTGATCAAG
>DEAO01000012.1:10151-18131 GCA_002348725.1 Fidelibacterota bacterium UBA2980
ACAGCTGCAACTTTTGAGTTGCTATCTAAAAAATTAACTAATTTTTCTATCCAATCTTTTGAATGCTCAGTATCGTTATTTAAAAATAATAAATATTTTCCATTTGCATGATTTGCACCAATGTTACAGCCTTGACTATAACCAAGATTAGATTTGTTAGAGATAATCTTAACATTAGCAAAACTATTTTTTATACGATTGATTGAATTATCAATAGACGCATTATCAACAACGATAATTTCAAAGTTATTGATTGAAATATTTTTGTATATAGAATTAATACAATTATAAAGCATATCTTCCCCATTGTAATGAGGAATAATCACTGACACTACATTCATGAGTTTTCTAAACTTTTAATTTCTTCTAACAATTTTTTTGCTTCTAAATCAGCTGGACTTCTAACCAACCATTCTTCAATCAAGCTGGTTGCATTTTCATAATCTCCAAGTTCTTTATAGCATAAATAAAGCAAGAAAACAATCTCAGGTAGAGATTCTTGCCATTGATTCCATTCAGAAACAGTAATTTTTATTGATTTAAAACTTTGTACTTCTAATGCTTTCTCAATAATCAGAAAATTATTATAAATTGTTTCAAAAATAACTTTTGCTTCTTCGTAATCTTGCAAGCTTTGAACAAAAGTCTTACCATAAAGCAAGTAATCATCAATGTCTAAATCATCCCTATCAATTAATTCATTAAGATGATATTCTAGTTTTGATTTATTGCCTATAGCAGCATATAACTGTGCAATTTGATATTGAAGTTCTTTAGAAGGAATACTAATAACATTGCTTGGCATTTTTTCTTCCATATCTAATAAAATCTTTTCAGCTTTACCAAAATTTTTATCTATGTAATGAGATATTGCTAACCTAGTAAATGCAGTTCTGTAATTTTGAATCAATCGACCTAATTGCGGATCAACATAAACATCTTTATTGGCAAGATTTCTATATATATATCCTGGTTGATATGTTTTTGCAATTGACAAACCCGTGTTATTATTAGCATTTGTATTATAATCTTCAAACCAACTTCTGTCGCCAACAATTGATGTTAAATTCTTTGTTATTGCATCAACATCGATTACTTGTTTGGTATTGTTTGATAAGCGATATGTTAATCCTTCCATAGTAAGATAATCATCAAGATTTAGCATACTGGTTGGAGATACGGTAACTGCAAAATAAATAGGTCTATTCCAATTATTATCCTTAATAATTCTTAATACCATTAAATCTTGAACACGAAGTGCCACATCAAAATAAGTTGGTTTTAATTCCCATTCTATTTTTCCTGAATTGTTTAATGAATCTTTTGGTGCAGGAATAGATATTAATTTTTTAGACCAAGCTTTAAAATCAATATTACTAACTTCTTCTTCGCTCATATTAATGAAAGGATTATCAATATTTTCTCGTTGAAGCTGCTTTATATACCAAGGAGTATTAAGTAAGCTTAAATTTGCAACAATGATATCTTGCCTTATGCCTTCAACTTGCTGCAAATACCATAATGGGAAAGTATCATTATCTCCATTAGTAAAAAGAATAGCGTTTGGTTTACATGTTTGTAACATATTGTAAGCCATATCCCATGCAATATAATTGCCAGTGCGATCATGTTCATGATAATTAGCAAGAAACATCTTTAGAGGTATAAATGTTGAAAACATTATAATCATAAAATATGATGCTGGTTTTTTAATAGACTTCTCAAGAAAAAGTTCATTTACTTTATTAATAAATCCAAAAATCCCAAGTGCAATCCATATAGAAAATGCCATAAAACTTCCAACATAAGAATAGTCTCGTTCTCTTGGTTGAGGATTATCTTGATTCAGATATAAAACAATTGCAATTCCAGTCATAATAAATAAAACCAATAATGAAAATGCATCATATTTATTATTACGGAAATGAAAATACGCACCAAATAAACCAATGATAAAAGCAAGCGGTAACCCAAATTGACTCCAATCAACTCCATCTTGATTCTTATTTGCTCCAAAAGGTGATACAAATGAATCATCAACAGATCCTTTACCAGCAAATTGCCATAAGAAATACCTTAGGTACATTTTTTTAATTTGATAACTAAATAAGAAATTAATTTGCTTCGATGGCTCGTAAAGCGCATAATCACGATTTTGAATATTCGAAAATTGAAGATTTTGATGAACAGGTTTACCTACTACTGATATCTTTGATGGAATATTATCAAATTTCCTTGGCAACAAAGACATGGAACCATATTGATCTCTGTTTAAATAAGAAATTGCTTTTTCTATGGTTTCAGGATTGTTTTCATCAATTGCTGGGTTTTGACCAGAACGAATAAATATGGTAAAATATGTAGAATAGCCAATAATAATTAACAAGATTGATGTCGTTATAATAGATAATAAAGTATTTCTATTGCTAATACTTCTATATGCTAAATAAACAATACCAAAAATGATTATTAATATGGAATAAAATCCAATTTGAAGCGCTAATGAAGGTAATCCTTTAATAATTCCATTTTGAATCATAAGAAAAACAAATAGTGCTACAAATGCAGTTAATATGAAATTTTTTAAAGATAATTTGTTGACAGAAAAATATATAATTAATGCAATAAAAGGTATAGTAAGCAAGTTAAGTAAATGAGTTCCAGTTCCTAATCCAAAAAGATAAATGATTGTCATAAGATAAATGACGTTGTAATCGCGATCTTTATTTTTAGACCATATTAATATTAAATACACAACCAAAGCAGTGATAAAACCGCTAAAAGCATATACTTCAGTTTCTACAGCATTAAACCAATGACTATGAGTAAACGCAAAGGTTAACGATGCAATAAAAGAAGAGCTAATTCTTAAAAAAGAATCACTAGAGGCATAATTGTTAAGTCTTTCTATAAATTGATTACAAATTAGAAAAAGGAGAGAAATAGTTAGAGCGCTGAAAATCGGTGATAATATATTCACTCTAAAAGCTATATCGCTACTAATCGGTATAAGGCTAAAAAATTTACCAATTAACAAGAACAAAGGGCTTCCAGGAGGATGAGGAATACCAAGTATATGAGAAGTTGCAATAAATTCTCCAGTATCCCAAAAAGATACTGTTGGGGCCATAGTATTGAAATAAACAATAAATGTTAAAAAGAATAAAACTAATGCTAATGAGTTTTCAGTACTATTTTTTATCTTTTGAATTATCGTCACTATTTTTTTCTTTATTTTGTTCATCAACAAAATTCATTTTCAATTCAGATAAAACTTGATCAAGATATTTAGTTTCATTTTCGTCTAAACTTGCTGACATACGATTATTAATCATTTCAAGCATATCAATTTGAATTGAAGCGCTTCTTAAATCTATTTCTGTTTTATCGGTAACAGGATTTTTCATCTTGCCTAATGCAATCCAAACACCATAAACAGACTGAGAAATTAACATATCAAAAAGCTGTTTTTCAGTATATGATTCTTCTGTCATTTTTTTTCTCCACTAATTAACTGTTGTATTTAAAAAAAGTTTTAAGTAATCCGAATTAAACCTATCATGAATGAGTTTATTTTCAGAATTCTCTAAATTTTCATCTTTGTCCACTATTTCAAAAGCTTTTTTTCTTGCAAATCTAATAATAGGACCATCTGTTACTAAATCAGCAATCCTGAATTTAATAAATCCACTCTGTCTTTCACCAAAAAATTCACCAGGGCCTCTTAACTTTAAATCTTCATCAGCAATTTCAAAACCATTTCTAGTATTGCATAGTATTGATAGTCTTTGTTTTGTATTGTCAGATTCACTATCACTGCATAATATACAATAGCTTGTTAAAGATCCTCTACCAACTCTTCCGCGCAGTTGATGAATTTGACTAAGTCCAAAACGTTCACAATTATTAATTAATATCACAGAAGCATTCGGATTATCAATGCCTACTTCAATAACGGTTGTTGAAACTAAGATTTGAATTTCATTATTTATAAATTTATGCATTATTTCATTTTTTTCATCTGAATTGAGCTTTCCATGAATTAATCCAACTTTATATTCTGCAAATACAGTATCTTTTAATTTCACATATGATTGGAGCGCGGCTTCTAAATCTTGTGTTTCAGTTTCTTCAATTAAAGGATAAACAATAATCGATTGTTCATTATTCTTTGATTTTTCTATAATAAAATCATAAGCCGTTTTAAGGTTATTTTTTTCAATTTGTGAAGTAAATATATCTGGTCTATTCTTTGGTAATTCATCAATAATAGATAAATCCATATCGCCATTATATGTAATTGCTAATGTTCTTGGAATTGGAGTTGCAGTCATTGCTAACAAATTTGGTACTGTACATTTTTTTAACAAATCTTTTCTTTGATTAACGCCAAATCGATGTTGCTCATCAATAATAACAAGACCAAGATTCTTGAATAGTACATCTTTTTGGAATAAAGCATGAGTACCAACAATCACTATTGAATCTCCGTTACTAATTCGCTCTAATGTTTCTTTTTTTTCTTTGCTTTTTAGACTCCCAACAAGAAGATCGCATTTAATTCCAGTATCTTCAAAATTATGAGTAAAATTTTTATACAATTGTTTTGCTAGTATATCAGTAGGAGCCATTATTGCTACCTGATAACCATTATTAACAACAATAGATGATGCAAGAATTGAAACAATGGTTTTCCCGCAACCCACATCTCCCTGTAGCATACGATTCATAGGTTTTTCTAATAAAAAATCTTCTACAATTTCTTTTAATACATTTTTTTGGCTTTTTGTTAGTTCAAAATTTAAGTTTTTAATTATTTGATTATAGATTTCTGTTTTAAATGCAATGGTATTAAAACGTTTTTCACTAATCTTCTTCTTTCTTAAAGCAAGAAGCAATTGTAGAAAAAAATGTTCATCAAATTTTAAACGATTGGTTGCCAATCTTAATTCTTCAATATTATTTGGACAATGTATGTTTCTCATTGCTTCATTTAAACTGCATAATTCAAAATCATCCAACTGTGCCTTTGTGAAGTGATCATTTATGTTACCAAGCGAATTCAATGCTTGATAAATAATTTTTCTCATATTACGGCTTGTTAATCCTGCTTTTTTTAATTCTTCAGTCAATGGATATACAGGAATAACAAATCCAGTACTTAATGCAATTTCATTATCGTTTAGTTTGTCATATTCAGGATGTGCAATTTGAAAATTTCCTTTGTATTCATTGATTTTTCCATGCACTGCAATTGTTTCTCCATCTTTTAATGAATCTTTGATATAATCTACTCCTTTAAACCACATTAAATTTATTGATCCAGTATCATCATGTAATTTTGCTGTTAAAAATTGACCTGTTCTCATTTTTCTCAAACTCACAGATTTAACTATACCAATAAGATTTACCTGTGAATCTATTGTAACTGAATCAATGGTATGAACAGTTGTACGATCCAAATATTTTCTCGGGAAATAATAGATTAAATCTTTTAAGGTTTTAATTTGAATAGAATCAAACGCTTTAGCTCTCCTTGGGCCAACGCCTTTTAAATATTGAACAGGTGTTTCTAATAGATTAGAAGATTTATCTATTTCCATTCTTTTTTATAGGTATAAGTCACTGATTGAGAGCTATTTGGACCTATTTCTAATGGAAAATATATTGTTGATGCATCATCCTTGATATACATGCTGGAAGATTGTTTAACTACCCAGTCTCCAATAATTTTTTCAATCACTTTTACCTTGATTGGTTTTTCTGAACTATTAATTACTTGAAGAGAAATGGTAGATTCTTCAACATTACTTTGTCGATCATAATTTAAAATTCTTCTTTTTCCAACTATATCGAATGCTTTACCAGCATTAAATGACGTACTCCCTCCCTTATACAATTGACTAATGGTATTTTTAGCTAAAAAATTTAACTTATTATCTATATTTCTTTCATAAAGATAAGCAGTACCAGAAGGCAGTGGAAGATTCAAATTATTTTCTTCTGAATTTTCAAAAGCAATCTCAATATCAAGCGGTTCATCTTTTTGATCTCTTTCCATATTGCTAAAAACATAAATCTTTTCATATGATATAACTCTTTTAGGGATTAATGGAAACTGAACTGATTCAAGAGATTTTAAATTCAGATTATTCCCTAAGTTAAAGACATAAAAATCGCCTAATTTATTATTGCTAGAATCATTAGTCATTCTTCTTGCCTGCATTTGCATAGATGAAGAAAGATTAGAGTTAATTTGATTTAATTCACCTTCAACAACATTTAAGTTAATTCCTAAAAGATTAACATTAGAGTGATTGACTACCTCTGCATCTACACTCAAGATTGCGTTGTTATCATTCTTATTCAATTCCAATTTGTAAATTGGTTTCCAACTAAACCCAGATGTCAAATAAGTTAACTCAGCAAAAACGGTTTGATCTTGACTAGAAAAAATATCCCAAGAAATTTCAGGACTAAATTTATCTTGAATGTCATTTGCTTTTAGATTGATAAAATCAATTTTTGCTCTTTGAAAAATCATTAAACCTTTATTAGTGTTGACTGCAATGCTTGCACCATTAATATCTAATAATTTCCCCTGATTAACAGAACCATTTGATAACCTCACTTCAACTTGTGATCCAATATTGTTTTTTAAATATGTATCACTAGAATTAAAATTTTTATTCATTGTTTGTGATAGGATTTGTACTCCTTCTAAATCAAGATTTGGAGAGTCAAAAACAATATTTGGAGAAAGATTTTCAAATCTTGTTGTATTTTTCCCAGCTTTTAAATCCCAAATAATAGGTTCTTTTAATGTAGCAAAACCATCTTTATAGATAGTGATTTCTCGACTATTATCTGAAGAAATCATGTCTTGAGTAAAGACGATTGTAAATAAAAATAATGGTATTAATACTTTTTTCATTTTAACAAAGCAATATTGTCAATTATTTTATCTCTTTCAACAATAAAATCATTCAGCTTACTTTTTTCGTGATTAATAATTTCTGCAGGGGCTTTATCAATAAATGATTTATTATCTAATTTATTTTCAATTGAAGTAATTAAACCTTCGATTTCACTGAGACGCTTCTTAAGTCTTTCAACTTCAGACTTAGTATCTACTAAATCTCCAAGTGGAACATAAACAACACATTTTTTAGAAATCCCTACAGCAGATTTTTTTGGTTTTTCAATATCGACATCAATTTCTAATTGATCTATTCCTGAAATATCAATAATTGTATCCTTTATTTTTTGAAATAATTCAGAATCAGATTGATCATTAATCGATATAAGAACATCAATTTTTTTAGATGGTGCTATATTAAGCTCTGATCGTATGGTTCGTATAGATGTTACCACATCTTTTAATGTATCAATAATCTCAACCTTATCTATAACATTGTCTTGATTATATTCTGGCCATGAGCTAACTATAATATCATTATCAGATTTATCTTTTAAATAACTCCAAATTTCTTCGGTAATAAATGGAGCGATAGGATGTAATAATAATAAAATATTTTTTAAAACATGTCTTGATATGAGATAAGTATTATTCTTTACAATCTGATTATCACTTTGAAAATTAATTTTTGCAAGCTCAATATACCAATCACAAAATTCACTCCATGTAAATTCATAAATCACTTTAATTGCTTCATTGAACTGATAAGAATCATAGTATGAATTAACTTTTTCAATGGTTTTATTCAATTCACTCAAAATCCATTTATCATAAATGCCTAATTCATCATGATTAATTGATTCATTAAAGGATTCATCATGATTTAACATAATAAATCGACTTGCATTCCAAATCTTACTCATAAAATTTCGTCCTATTTCAAGGCCACTTTCAGAAAAATAAACGTCAGATCCTTGAGGAGACATTAACATAATTGAAAATCGTGTTGCATCTGTTCCATATTTTTCAAATAATGTAATTGGATCAGGAGAATTGCCAAG
>DEAO01000012.1:18455-19929 GCA_002348725.1 Fidelibacterota bacterium UBA2980
GACTTACTAAGTTTTCTACCTTTTTCATCTCTTAGAATACTTGTAAAGTAAACATCTTTAAACGGAATCTCGCCCATAAATTCAAAACCAGACATAATCATTCTTGCAACCCAGAAAAATATGATATCTGGACCGGTTACTAAGGTGCTAGTTGGATAATAATTTGTTTTTTCTTGTTCTGGCCAATTATGAACAGCAAATGGCCACAACCAGGAACTAAACCAAGTGTCTAAAACATCAGTATCCTGTTCCCAATTTTCAATATCTTCTGGAGGAGCAGTAGAAACATGCCAATTTTCTTTTTTAGTACGATCAGCATCTTTCTTATACCATACTGGAATACGATGTCCCCAATAGAGTTGACGACTAATACACCAATCTTGAATATTGTCCATCCAATGATCATAAGTTTTAACCCAGTGGTTTGGATAAAAATTAATCTCTCCATCTTTCACAGCTTGACTAGCAGGTTTAGCTAAATCTTCCATTTTTAAAAACCATTGTTCTGATAAATAGTATTCTATTGGCACATCTCCGCGTTCTGAAAATCCTACTTTGTGTAAATAGTCTTCTTCTTTTAATAAGCAGTTATCTTTCTTTAAATCATCAATAACTTTCTTTCTCGCTTCCTCTCTTGTTAAACCAATATAATTTTCTGGTCCATTTGAATTAATAGAACCATCTGGATTCATCACATTAATCATATCAAGTGAATGCTTTAATCCTACATTGTAGTCATTTGGATCATGTGCTGGTGTAATTTTTACACAACCTGTTCCAAATTCTGGATCTACCATTTCATCTGCAATAATTGGAATTTTTCTTCCTGCGATTGGTAAAATAGCACTGCTCCCAACTAAATCTTTAAAACGTTTATCAGATGGATTAACAGCTATTGCAACATCTCCAAGCATCGTTTCAGGTCTTGTAGTTGCAATTTCAATAAATGCATCAGAGTTTTCTATCGCATACTTGATATACCACAGTTTACCATTAACTTCTTTGAAAATAACTTCTTCATCACTAAGTGCGGTTTGTGATTTCGGACACCAGTTTACTAATCTGTTCCCTTTATAAATTAATCCTTTATTAAATAATCGTACAAAAGACTCTAATACTGCATCAGAATATTTTTCATCCATTGTAAAACTAAGTTTATCCCAATCGCAAGAGCATCCTAATTTCTGTAGTTGATTGATAATGATTCCACCATATTTTTCTTTCCATTCCCATGCATGTTCTAAAAATTCTTCTCTGGAAATATCTTTTTTATCAATTCCTTTTTCTTGAAGCATTTTTGCTACTTTTGATTCAGTTGCAATAGATGCATGATCAGTTCCAGGGACCCAACAAGCATTTTTCCCTTCCATCCTTGCTTTGCGTATTAAAATATCTTGAATTGTGTTATTTAATACATGCCCCATTGTCAATTTACCAGTCACATTTGGTGGAGGAATGACAATAGTATAGTGAT
>DEAO01000012.1:20312-20808 GCA_002348725.1 Fidelibacterota bacterium UBA2980
TCTAACTCAGAAGGAGAATATTTTTTATCTAATAATTTCATTTTAAATAATCTTTTAATGTTTGGATTAAATCATTTACTTCATTTTCTGTCTTGGCTTCAGCAAATATTCTAATTATTGGTTCAGTATTAGATTTTCGAATATGAATCCACTTTTCAGGCCAGCTAAATTTAATCCCATCATCTGTATTAATTTCGTCACAATCGAATAGAGTAGCAAGACTATCAAAGTCTATTGAATCATCTATCGCAACTTTATCTTTAATAAAGATATATGAAGGAATTTCACCAATTATATCATTAATTGACTTATCCTCTTCAGATAAAAGATTTAATACCATTGCTGTAGCAACTAAAGAATCTCTCCCAAGGTGTACTTCATTAAGAATTACGCCACCATTTCCTTCTCCACCGATTGGAATATTTAATTCTTTCATCTTTTCAACAACATAAGCTTCACCAATTTTAGTTCTTATTGAACCTGACGAAATACTATC
>DEAO01000012.1:21201-26867 GCA_002348725.1 Fidelibacterota bacterium UBA2980
AAAGTATATTCTTCTCCAATAGCTTGACCTCCATTTGAAACGATAGATATTCTATCTCCATCTGGATCAGTTGCAAAACCAATATCTGCATCAACTTCTATAACCTTATTTTCTAAATCTTTCAAATTGGGAGCAAGAGGCTCAGGGATACGAGTGAAATTTCCATCTCCATTACAATTAATCATTATTACTTCACACCCTAAAGATTGAAGCAATTCAGGTAAAATTTCTGAACCTGCCCCATTAACTGCATCAACAACCACTTTAAATTTCTTAGAATTAATATTATCAGATTCAATACAATGGGCACCAAAAACCTTATTAATGTGTTCTTTGTTTGCAGAATTATATAAAGAGACTTTACCAATAACTTTTGATTCATTGATTGTATCTTTATTATCAACAGATACAAATAAATTATTACATTGATCTGGAGATAAAAATGTACCATCTTTTTGAAGAAACTTTAATCCATTATATTCTGATGGATTATGGCTTGCTGTAATAACAATTCCTCCATCATATTGTTCTTTTTCTGTCATTAATTGCATTGTAGGAGTAGTCGCTAAATCACAATTATCTACATTGACTCCATATTTAGTTAAAGAATCAATAACCCACTGTGATATATCTTTACCAGATTGTCTTCCATCTCTTCCTATAACACAATGTTTAATATTTTGAGTGATGATGAATGAGGCAATATAGCGATCAATTATCTCAGGGCCAAAGTCATCTTTAACAATTCCTCTAAGACCAGATGCACTTCTTATAAGCATAATAGGAGATTAGAACATTTTTTGGAAAAGATAAAGACAGTTATGATATTAATTATTGAATTTTGCAAGGCGTGAAATGCGTCTTAAGGTTTGCTTTCTAGCAATTCTTTTTGTCACACTTGGTTTTTCATAAAAAGATTTTCTTTTTACTTCTTTTAGCACACCAGAACGTTCCCATTTCTTTTTGAAACGTCTTAGCGCCTTCTCAAGCGATTCATTATCTCTTACATTCACTTCAATCATAGTGGGCAAACTTAACAAAAAAAACGAGAAATGCCAATTATGATATAATATTGTTTGAAATCTCTATAAAATCTTCGACAGTAAGCTGCTCTGGTCTCTTCGTAAAATCGACTGAACAATTCTTCATATCAATATCAAGAGATGATAAAGAATTTCTTAACATTTTTCTTCTTTGATTAAATGCCATCCTTACAATTTGATCAAATGATTTAAGATTAATATCTTTATAATAGGAATCTTCTTTTTTGGTTATTTCAATAAAAGCTGACTGCACTTTTGGTTTGGGAAGAAATACATTAGGAGAAATCAGGAAAGAGATCTTAATATCAAAATATAATTTTGTCATTACAGTAATTCTACTATAGTCTTTAGTGCCAATTTTAGCAGTTAAGCGCTCAGCAAGTTCTTTTTGCACCATCAGATAAGCTCTATTCCAGCTATTAAAGTGTTCTACAAGCCAAAAAATGATGGGAGAGGTAATATTATATGGAATATTACCAATGACTATAAGATTATTTAATCCAAAACTAGATAAATTGACCTTTAGAATATCCTGATTAATAATATTAGTCTTAGAAAGTTTATCATGTTGATTTAATATTGTAATTAAATCGCGATCAATTTCTACCATATGCAATTCATTACAAATATCGACTAATTTTTCACTTAATGCCCCTTGGCCCGGTCCAATCTCTAATATATTTTCATCTGAAGTAATATTAACGGTCTTAACAATTTTATTAAGAAGATTATTATCAACTAAAAAATTTTGTCCCCATTTTTTTTTAGCAAATACCATCATTTAATCAATATTAAAAAATTGCATTGCATTCTTTGATGTTGCATCTGCTATTTCTTCAATAGAAATACCTAAAAGCTCTGACAAATACAACGCAATATCATAAACTCTTTTTGGTTCGTTTGGTTTGCCTCTAAAAGGATGAGGGCTTAAGAAAGGGCAATCTGTTTCAAGTACAAAATTATCTAAACCAATATTTTCTGCAGCGGAACGATTGGAAGAATTTTTGAATGTCACATTTCCTGAAAAAGATAATAATATATTTAAATCAACCAATTGATTTGCAAAAACAATATCACTAGAAAAACAATGTGACAATGCTCTGTTAAATGTGTGTTCCTTTAGTACATTGAATATTTCATCATCAGCGTCACGATTATGAAAAATAATAGGCAAGTTTAGAGAGTTTGCAAGCTCCATTTGTTCTATCATAACTTTACGTTGAACATCAGGTGGAGAAAGATTGCGATAATGATCAATCCCAATCTCACCAATTGAAACTACTTTTTTACTGGATGATGCAAGATGTTCAAGCTCTTTAATATAATTACTATCTACATCATTTGAATCGTGGGGGTGTACTCCAACAGCTGCATAGACTCCTTCATAATGGTTTGCAATATCAACAGATTGTTTTGAACTAGCAACATCAGTGCCAATACAAACAATTTTATGAACATGATTTTCAGCTGCATCGCCTATTACATCATCTAATCTATCACACATCGAATCATAATATAGATGTGCATGTGTATCGATTAATATCATTTTACGATTCTTGGGAAAATAGGATTGATTGAGCCAATTTTTTCACCTGATTTCAAACCTCCCCATTCCAATGATGAATCATTGCTACCTAAGGTATCAAGTATTTCTTGTGATTTTTGTGGCATAACAGGAGAAAGCATTAAGGTGGCGATTCTAAGAGATTCAGCTGCATTATACAGAACGATACCCGCTAGATCTTTATCTTCTTTCACAAGTTTCCATGGTTGATTTTTTTCCATATATACATTAATAGATCGTACAAAATCCATAATGCTTTGAATTAAACCATCCATTTTAAAAGTATTAAGCTTTTCTTCAATATCAATATTAGACAATTGATTAGATAGGTCATTTTTATCATCATTGCACTGAGGAATGATACCATCAAAATTTTTATCAATTAGTGTTGAAACACGACTAACAAGATTCCCCAAATCATTGGCTAAATCACTATTATATCTTTTAATAAAAGAATCCATTGAAAATGTTGCATCAAGCCCTAATACCATCTCACTCATTAGATAATAACGTACTGAGTCTACGCCAAATTCATCAATCAACATTAGTGGACTTATAATATTTCCTAAAGATTTGCTCATTTTTTCTTCATCTGTTAACCACCAACCATGAGCAAAGATAGTTTTAGGTAACGGCAAATCTAAAGACATTAACATTGTAGGCCAGTAAACAGAATGTGTAGTTAGAATATCTTTTCCAATTAAATGAACATCAGCAGGCCAATTTTCTTCAAAATTATTTTTATCTTCAGAGTACTTTGGAGAAGAAATATAATTGATTAATGCATCAAACCACACATATGTTACATAATCTTTATCGAAAGGAATCTCAATCCCCCACTCTAGTCTAGTTTTAGGTCTTGAAATACACAAATCAGATAAATCTTGTTTTAAAAATCCTAGCACTTCATTTTTTCTTGTAGATGGTTGAATAAATTCTTTATCATCTTCAATTTTTTTAATTAATTGATCTTGATATTTACTCATTTTGAAAAAATAATTTTCCTCTTCAATTTTTTTTACATCTCTAAATAAACCGCTATCTAATTCTTTTTTTGTAATAAATCTTTCTTCTGCAATTGAATACCATCCTTCATATTTATCTTTATAAATATCTCCATTATTGTAAACCTCAGTCAGTATATTTTGTACAATTTTCACATGTCTTTCTTCTGTTGTTCGAATAAAATCAGAATATTGAATATTAAGTCTCTTCCACAATTCTAAAAATGCAGGAGCCATTGTATCACAATGATCTTGGGGATTCGCTCCATTTTTTTCTGCTGCTTGCTGTACTTTTAAGCCATGTTCGTCTAGACCAGTAAGGAAAAAAGTTTTCTGATTAATTAATTGTCGAAATCTAGATAATGTATCTGCTAGAATTGTTGTATAAGCATGTCCAATATGAGGCTTATCATTCACATAATATATTGGAGTTGTGATATAATAATTTTTCATAATTTAATTTAAATAGTTATGACTATTTATAAACATATTCATTAAAGAAAATTTTGGATTTGTATTTTGTTCAATATCACCTAAAAAATATTCTATTTCTTTAATTAGATTTTCAATCTCACAGTTTTGATGATTATTAATAAAATTGTCACTTATATCATGAAATTCATCCCATGAGAACGAATGACTAATAGAAGATTTGATTTGATTGGTATATTCGAGCCATTTTTTAATTATATGAAAATCTAAATAAAGATTTTCTTTATTCGTATTAATGTTGGCTAAAATTTTCTCATAAAATTCTGAAATAGATTGAGAATTAGAATATTCAATAGCATTAATATAATTATGAATAATATCAATTAAAGAGCTCTTGGGATATTGAATAAATAAATCAACCAATTGCAAATTATTACCAGAAAGAAATGATAATAATTCAAAATCTAAATCTCCTGTTCTTTTTATGTATTTTTTTAAATCTTTATCACCAATTTTTGGAATGCTAATAATCTGACAGCGAGACTGTATGGTAGCAGGTATGCTATTCATATAATCTGTTACCAATATAAATGAAGTCTTGGAAGGAGGCTCTTCCAACAATTTTAGTAACGCATTTGCAGATTCAGATGAGCCATGGGATAGACAATGTGCATCAAAAATAATCACAATCTTTCTTTTATCACTTTCAAAAATTATATTTTCCTTAAGGTTTTTCAATGCAACCAATGGAATATTATTACTATTGAATCGAATTTTTTTTAGAGGAAATAATAATTTTTCCCTCCATAGTTGATTCCATTCTTGATATTCTTTTTCATCTATTTTTTTACTTTTGAAAAAATTTGAATAAAAATCAGTACTGGCAGGAATAATAAAGAATATATTTGGATTATCAAGAAATTCATCAATACTACAATCAGTCAATAAGCTAGAAAATTTTAATGCAACTGCTTCTTTACCAGAACCTTCACTACCATGCAATAAATATGCATTTGCTATTTTATTTTTTTCAACAATAGTTTGTATTCTTTGAGAAATTTTTGGCTGTAAACTATCGATATCCATCTTCTAACCATTCTTCTGGATTTAATGTTTTATTATCTCCCCATATTTCAAAATGGACTACTTGACTATCTTTAGAAATAAAACCAATTTTTTGTCCTTCTTTAACTAGCATATTTTTATTAACTAATAAATTATCTAAATGTGTAAACACTGTAAAATAACCATTATCATGATCAATAATGACAGTTGTTCCATATCCTGAGATAAATGTAATCGTTGTAACCAATCCATCAAAAACTGCCCTTACAGATGCAGTTGGATTTGCTGCTATATCAATCCCTGGATTATATAGCGTAGTATTTAATTTAGGATTCCACTGAGGGCCAAAATCCTTTATAATTTTCCCATTAACCGGCCATATAAGCTTACCTTTAAATTCTTTAATATTTGTTTTAATTCTTTTTAACTGTCTCAACTGTTCTGCGTCATATTCTTTCTTTTGTTCTAAAATCTGTTTTCTTAACTGCTCTAGAGCATTTATTTGTTCCTTTTTTTGTTGAATTTCTGATGCAATATTAGCTTTTTCTTTCTGTAATT
>DEAO01000012.1:27272-28385 GCA_002348725.1 Fidelibacterota bacterium UBA2980
AATAACTGATTAATTTCTTTTTTCTTTTTTTCATTATACAACTGCGTTGTATTGAGCTTTGTTAAAACTTCTCTGTTAATATTTGATATTACATTATAATATTTTATTCGATATACAGCTTGACTAACGCTGTTAGCGCTAAATATCAAATTATTTAAACTATTATTTTTCTTTTTATAGATATTAATTGATCGATTTTCATAACTATTTTTAATATTCAATATTTTTTTGTTATTGTTATCAACAGCATTTCTAAGATTTGTTAATTGCAAACTGTATAAATCTATTTTTCTATTATATGCATTAATTAAAGATTTTGAACTTTTAATACTTTTTTTTGTAATAGATAATTGTTGGCTAGTACTTTTTTCTTGGGATTGAAGCTTATAAATTTCTTTATTATTGCTCTCAATAGATGCTTGTAAGTTTTGTATTTGTTTTTCTGTTTCCTCGATTTCTTCCTCAAAATTTCTATCTTGAGCATACAAAAATCCTGCTAAAAGAAACAAAAAACTAGATAAAATTAATTTGTGTTTATTCATTTAAAGAAAATTAAAGCCTAAATTATAAAAATGCTCAGAAACTTAATAATATTAATACTAATTATCATTTGTTCTTACTCAACTTTATATGCGCAAGATCAAAAAATTCTACTAATCGGTGAGTGCAATAAAGGTGGGGCAGATAAAATGTTGGAATACCTTAAAGAAAATGGGAAAATCAATTTATTATCAGAAAATAATATCAATATAACTGAAGATAATATTGTTTCTTATCCAATTATCTTTATTTGTAATAATCAATATCTTCAACTAAGTAGCAAACAAATAAATGATATCGCAAAACATATCAAAAAAGGTGGTTTTTTTATTATAGATAATATTACGTCGGATTATACTTACTCACTTTTTATTGAGCAATTAATACCTGAATTTGAAAAAAAAGATATTCAGGTTCATAATATATTTAATAGTATGATATTTGACTTAGCATTTGAGGAAAGCCCTTTTGAATCTAATGCAATATTCATTAATGAAAAGATAGTATTGCTAGGCATTAAAGATTTCAGCTTATTAGATGCTTGGAATAATAATGATGATGAAGAATTGCTAA
>DEAO01000009.1:0-5382 GCA_002348725.1 Fidelibacterota bacterium UBA2980
CTTGGATTCCAAATAAATGATACAGGTGCGGCATCATGGCTAATTGATAAGTTTAATATGATGATATCTAATCTTCCGGAAGACTCATCATTTAGTTGGTCATTTATGGCAATTATTACTGGTTTAACAGCAAATTTTTTTACCAGCTCAGCTACAACATCTTTGTTAGGGCCAATGGCAATCGAATTACAACCTAATAATGTTGTATTTGGAATGTCAGCTGCAATAGCATCAGGTTTCTCATTCCTAACAGTTATATCATCACCAACAGCAATGATTTTATATTCAACTGGTCTCATAAGTGTAAAATTATTTTTTAGGATTGGATTATTGATGTTTGCTAGTTCGATTGTTATTTTATATTTAATGTCAAGATTCTATTGGGTAATGCTATGAACATTTTAATTGCAATTGGGGGAAGAGATTATTCAAAACCAACATTAGATCTTGGAATGAAAGTTGCTAATTCATTAGAAGCAAGCACGACCATTGCTTATGTTGGTAAAAAAGTTAGTCAATTTTCAGAAAAAGATGTCAGCGTTGCACATCAAAACCTTGATGAAAGACAATTATATCGCCCAGGAGTAAGAACATTGGAATGGGCATATGATTTCTTAAAATCAAAAAATTATATTCAAGAAGAAACGAATGATTTCAATGACCATTTATTAGTTGATGAAGAAAATTCTAGAATGCGTGTATTACTTAAAGGGAAACATTCAAATAAAATTAATCTTATTCTGCGAACAGGAGAAATCATTGATCAATTAAGGTCAGAGGTGCAAACTAACAATCATGATATTACAGTTATTGGTGGTGGATCTAATAAAGGTATGCATCATGATTTAGTGCAGTTTATTGATAGCTCTGTATTGGTTGTAAAAAATTATTCATTCAAAAAGAAATATAAAATACTTCTACCTGTTAATAATTCTATTGGATCAAATAATGCAATTGAAATTGCTGAAAAATTTGCAAAAGCAAATAAACTAGAAGTAGAAATTGTTACAGTTTTAGAAAATAAATCTTCTGATGACAATCTTAAAAAAATATTAGATAGAACTGCTAAAAGATTTTCTAAATCTCGTATTAGAAATACAACAAAAATTCTAGAAGGACCAGTAGTAAAAACGATTACTCAATCTGCATCCGATGATAGTATAGTAATGATTGGAGTTTCTCCTAAAAATCCAATAATGAAATATTTCTTTGGCAGTAAACCAATTAGTATTGCCCAAAAATGTGAATGTCCTGTTTTAATTGCTAAGTAAGCGCATTCAAAACATCATCATAATCTGGCTCATGACCTGTCTGTTCTACTAATTGAGTATAGCTTACTGTTCCATCAGCATCAATAATCAGTACACATCTTGCTAGCAATCCTTGAAATTTTCCATTCATATGCAAGATACCATAATCATTAGCAAACGATTCATTTCTCATGTCAGAAAGAAAAGTAACATTGCTTAAATCATTTGCTAAGCAAAATTGTTTTTGATTAAATGCTAAATCTCTAGATATACAAAGAACCGTAGTATTGTCCATTGCACTCGCTAGTTCATTAAACTTCTGCGCTGATGCTGAACAGACTGGAGTATTTAAACTTGGAAAAATGTTCAATACTAATCTTTCACCTTGAAAATCTTTCAAAGTCATATTTGCTAAATCATTATCTGCAAGCAAAAAGTCAGGTGCTTTAGATCCAACTGCAGGCAATTTCCCAGAAAGGTCAACAATTTGTTCACCTAATTTGATTTGTGTCATAATTTTCTCTTATGTTAATTTTAAAATATTTAAATTCGACTGAAATTTAAAACACTTAAAACTATTTATAGGAGTTTTTTTATGAGCGATTCACAAAAATTTACATTACCAGCATTACCGTATGGTGCATCAGATTTATCTCCAACTATCTCATCTGACACAGTTGATTTACATCATGGTAAACATCATCAAGCATATTTCAATATGCTAAACAATTTTGCTGATGGCACAAAGTTTATGGATATGGAATTAGACGAAGTTGTTGTTGAAAGTTATAAAGAAGGAAATGTGAAAGTGTTTAATAATGCAGGGCAAGCATGGAATCATATCCTTTATTGGGAACAAATGGCTCCAGGCGGAAGCAATACACCTCAAGGTAAATTATTAGAAAAAATTAATGATTCATTTGGCGACTTTGAAACATTCAAAACTGATTTTACACAACAAGCTGTCGGAGTATTTGGTAGTGGATGGGCTTGGCTTATAGAAAAAGATGGAAAATTAGAAATGCGCGGTCTACCAAACGCTGAAAATCCTTTAGCGCATGGAGAACACACATTAATGGGAATTGATGTTTGGGAACATGCTTACTACTTAGATTATAAAAATGTAAGACCTGACTATGTTAAGGCAGTATTAGATAATCTAATCAATTGGGATTATGTTTCAGATCGATTGCAATAAATCAAGTTTAATGTAATAACAAAAAAGGCGAATAAATTATTCGCCTTTTTTCGTTTAGGATACTTTTGATTTGACTATAAAAAACAAACTAAGGGTAAGTTTCAATAGTGATTAATCCCCCCTAAACTGCTTAATTAATTGTAGCACTTAACACCATATCTAACTCAGCATTATCTGGAGATAGTGTTATTGGTGTTGCATCCGTCCAAAATGCTTGAGGACTTCCACTATGTGTTGCCCAAACATGCTGGTTTGTCTGTGGATTCGGATCATTAGGATCTCTCCAAGACATAGATAACAATGCATAAGTATCAAAATCTAAGCCTTCAAATGTCAATGAAATTGAACCGCTTGAAACTTGAGAAGATGTTAATGTCACTGACTTATATGGAGCACCAGATGGTGGCCATGTTTTATCTAGAGAACAAAAAACAGTTCCATCAGCTGGCCAATCACCTGCATTTGATACATTAATTGTAATGTTAATTGTTCCAAACTGTGGCACACTTTCATTATCATCATCACAAGATGTAAAAAGTGCCATGGAACATAACGCTAGAAATAAGATATATTTTTTGAGGTTGTTCATATTTTCCCCTTTTCCTTTCATTTTCGTCAAGAATAATAATAATGAAAAAAATTTAAGTCAATCCTTTTTGAGATTAAATCTCAATAAGATTAGAAATTTCTCTGGAAACTAAAACTTATTACTCTTCCAGGCATTGGATAATCTTGAATTAGTTCATATTCCACATCAAATACATTAGAGATTTTCAAAGAAAAATCGACATCATTGAATTGATACGATCCAGTATAATGCACCAATAAAAGACTATCCAACTTTTCTAAAGGAAATCTTATTTCACTATTAATGAATTGATAATCATCGCTTAAAAAGTCTTGGTAGTCTTGTTCGGATTGAAAATTCAATGATAATGTATGATTCATCTTATTTTTCTGATACATAATTTTTGATGCTATCTTATGTTTTGGCCTGTAAAGAATAGGGTCAATATCATTAATATCATCTACTTCTAAATATGTATATCCAATATTAAATTTCCAATAAGATGACAAATCGAAAGATAAATTAGTTTCTAATCCAATTGAATTAACATCCGTTCTGTTTTTAGAAGTAACAGGTAATGCATAAATAAAATCAATCATATCGTTATACAAATAATAAAAAGTATTTACTGAAAAATTGATATCTGACAAGTTTGTATAATTATAACCAATATCAATTGCATACAATTCTTCTGGATTTAAGTTTGGATTTCCTTGATGATTTAATCCGTAATCAGTCGCATATTTTAAAAATAATTCAGAAAAAGAAGGAGCTCTAAATCCTTTGCTTAATCCAAAATTCCATCTTGTAAAATTATTGGTATTATATGTCAAATTAATTTTTGGAGAAAAAGCATTAAAATTAATATAATTGTATCCTCCTCCCGGATTAATTGATCGATGATCATATCTCACGCCTGCAGAGAATAATAATTTTTCATTTATTTCGAATTGCGTTCTAGCAAAGGTACCATTAGTTAATTGCCATGGTTCATCATAGATATTATTAAAGATAGTAATATCAGATTGATCAAATATGATATCATTGCCCATAATCAAATATATTTTATCATTAAATAGCCATTGATATTCAAATCTTACGTTTGCACTAAGGTCATTATAATATGTGTCGCCTTGTTCCTCGCTCTCAGGCACATCATCTCTATCTCTATAATATGTATAGAAGTGATTAATGCTAAAAGAAAAATCAAAATTTTGATTATCTTGAAAATCAAATCTTTTAAAAAACTGAAAATAAATAGAATCACGGTCTGACAATCTATATGAGATCAGACTTGGTCTTTCAGGTTTGTCAAAACCAGGCTGTCCATTGAATGATTTATTTATCATTATAGATGTAGTAAAATTCGACTCAGAAGAATGAGCTTTAAAATAAAGATTATTTTGTCTGTATTGTGAATTAAACCTATGCCCATCCCCTTCTTTGTATTGAAATAATGTTATATAAGATAATCCATCTTTATTATTTTTATTTAACCCTAGATTTATATTGCGTGCATTAAAACTTCCAAGATTTACTTTAATTTTTGAGAATTCTTCTTGAGATTTTTTTGTAACAAGATTAATTACTCCTCCCATTGAATTTTGACCATATAAAGATGAAACAGGACCTTTTGCAATCTCAATTTTTTCAATAAACTCTAATGGCATTGCATTCCAATCTACAGAGCCTGAGTTTGGGATACTGACTTGGAAACCATCCAGTAAAACTAATACCCTATTATTATATCCTCCTGGTTTATAGTCAGAAGAACCTCTTATTGATAAATTAACATTACGACCTGTATTGTGCTCCATTTGTACATCAACGCCAACAATCTCTCGAAAAAGTTCAGAAATAGTTTCTGAATTACTATTTTTAAGATCTGAACTGCTAATATTTTCTGTGAAATCAGGAATATGTTTAGAAGGGAATCGCCCTACTACATCAAGACCATCCAATAAAACTGATCCTTCTTTTAGCTTAATTGATAAATTTTCGACTGCATCTTCCAGGTACAATGGAATCAATTCTTTATGAAAACCAATTACAGATACAGAGACAATATATTCTCCAGATTTTAGATTCTTAAATGCAAAATATCCGTTCTGATTTGTTGCTGTACCAAATTCAATGTTCTGTCCTGTTAATACTATATTAGCATCAATAATTGGGTTAGAGTTATTATCATAAACAGTTCCCTGGATACTCAAATCTTGAGCTATAAGAATACCAATAAACAGAACTGATATAAAGAATTTCATAAATATGAAAGGAGAATATATATAAATTTGATTTATGAATCAAATTGATACAGAAAAAAAGATTGCTTTAATTGTTAATGGGGAATTTCCAAAAAAACCCAG
>DEAO01000009.1:5775-6282 GCA_002348725.1 Fidelibacterota bacterium UBA2980
ATGAAATCCATCCACATTATGTAATAGGTGATCTAGATTCTATTAACAATGACAATGATTACAATGTCATTGAAACTCCTGATCAATCTAAAACAGATTTAGAAAAAGCATTAGATTGGTGTATCGATAATAATTATCTAAAACTTTCTATTTTTGGAATGTCCGGTAAAAGTGAAGATCATTTTTTAGGAAATTTCTTCACCATTAATGAATTTGTAGAAAATATCAATTTTGTTATTTATACAGATTATTCTATTATTACACCATGTGTAGGTAAAAAGAAATTTGATTCCTTCTTCGGTCAAACAGTTAGTCTCATTACCTTGCAAAACAATAGCATTGTATCGTCTGAAAACTTAGAGTACGCCCTTGATTCATATGAGCTTGTACCCTCATCTAGAGCGATTAGGAATAAATCATTAGGCAAATCGTTTACAATTGAATGTTCAGAGCCACTAATGGTTTTTCAATCTAAAGACTAGCAGTTGTTGCTAAACTATTTGCTTT
>DEAO01000043.1:0-3953 GCA_002348725.1 Fidelibacterota bacterium UBA2980
TATGACAGGTCAAGTACTGCGAAATAACTTCGATTTAAACGATAAGTATACCTTAATCGATGGTAAGGTTGTTTTATCTGGAATTCAAGCATTAGTGCGTCTATTGCTAGATCAACATCGTGCAGATTTAATAGCAGGCTTAAATACTGCAACACTCGTTTCTGGGTATAGAGGATCTCCGGTTGGTGTACTAGATTTAAATCTAGTAAAAAACAAAAAAATTCTTGATGAACACAATGTCAAATTTATTCCTGGCGTGAATGAAGATTTAGGTGCAACCATGATTTATGGTAGTCAAATGGCTAATATGATTTCCAAAGTTAAGTATGATGGTGTGCTTGGAATGTGGTATGGTAAAGCACCTGGCGTAGATAGATCTGGTGATATTTTTAGGCATGCAAATTTTCTAGGAGTGGATAAAACTGGAGGTGTATTATGTGTTGCAGGAGATGATCCTTCTTGTAAATCTTCTACACTACCTTCTCAATCTGAACCAGCATTATTTGATGCAATGATGCCAATTTTTTATCCTGGAAATGTTCAAGAAATCCTTGATCTAGGTTTATATGCATACGGAATGTCAAGATTTACTGGGCTTTGGTCTGGTTTTAAAATTGTTACAGATATTGCAGATGCATTTGGTAGCGCATTTGTTCATCCCGATAGAGTTTCCATTACAATACCAGATTTTTCTGTAAATGGAAAACCCTGGTCACACACTCAAAATGCAAAATTAGTTGGACATCATAGTTTACCTACAGAAAAAGAAATTCATACAGGTAGAATCAAAGCTGCAGTGCAATTTGCTGCTGTAAATAACATTAATAAAATACCTATTTGTTCTGATAATGATACTGTAGGCATTGTAACAGCCGGGAAAACATATTATGATATTATGGAAGCTTTTGATTCATTGGGATGGACACATGAATATTTAAATAAAATCGGCATTCGCGTATTAAAACTAGGACTAACGTATCCTCTTGAACCTGTTATGATTGATAAATTTTCTGAAGGCTTAAGTGAATTGTTTGTTATTGAAGAAAAACGCTCATTTATTGAAATGCAATTAAAAGAACAGATGTATAATAAGACGCAGAAACCAATTATTGTGGGTAAGCTTGATGAAAATGGCAATGATCTAATACCTGGATATGGTGAATTAACAGCAGATATTATTGCTAGAATTCTATTTACAAGATATAAAGAAAGACTAAATATTAGACATTCAAATGATAAGATTACTATTCTAGATGAAATAGATAATAGAGTTTATGCACAATCTTTCTCCGGTCGAACAATGTATTTTTGTTCCGGATGTCCTCATAATACTTCAACAGTGAAATTGCCCGAAGGGGACAGTGCTTTTGGAGGAATTGGATGTCATTTAATGGCAATGTTTGTTGATGATGGTCACGCATTTGGAACTACTCATATGGGAGGAGAAGGAGCACAATGGGTTGGAATGGAACCCTTCATTGAAAAAGAACATATGTTCCAAAATGTTGGTGATGGAACTTTCTTTCATTCCGGATCATTGGCATTGCGACAAGCTCTTGCATCTGACTCTCATGTTACATATAAAATATTGTATAATCGTGCTGTTGCAATGACAGGAGCACAAGATCCAGATGGAGGTTTAGATTTACCTGAACTCACAAAATATCTTAAATCTCAAGGAGTAAAAAAGACAATTATTACAACAGATGACACAGGCGCATATGATTCAATTGAGAAATCTAGATGGGATAAAGATATAGAGATATTACACAGGGATGATATTGTTAATGCGCAGAAAAAATTGAAATCGGTTAAAGGTGTTACTGTGTTAATTCATGATCAGAGCTGTGCTGCAAACTTGCGTAGATTAAGAAAAAGAGGACAGGCTCCTGATCCAAAAGAAAGAATATTTATCAATGAAGCTGTGTGCGAAGGGTGTGGAGATTGCGGTGTAAAATCAAACTGTTTAAGTGTGCAGCCTGTTAAAACGGAATTTGGAAGAAAAACACAAATTGACCAACCTTCTTGTAATAAAGATTATTCATGTGTAGAAGGAAATTGTCCTTCGTTTATCAAAGTAATTCCTTCTGATAAAGACGATAAAAGAAAATTACCAGATATAGGTTTTGAACCATCTAAATTACCAGAACCTAAAAAAATTAATGATGATAGCTCTAATATTTTTATGTTAGGAATCGGTGGTACTGGAGTAGTAACTGTGAATCAAATTGTTGCTACAGCTGCGTTTTTAGAAAACAAAAAAGTAGTTGCATTAGATCAAACTGGATTAAGTCAAAAAGGAGGTTCTGTAGTATCTCACCTCAAGATTATAAAAGATAAAGATAAAGAGTGTTCAAGCAGAGTGGGAAATGGAGAATCAGATGCTTATTTAGTGTTTGATCTTTTAACAGGGACCAATCCTGTCAATTTAGCTAAACTAAATAAGAACCGTTCTACATCTATTATATCTACTTCTGAAATACCAACTGGTGATATGGTTCGATCTACAGAAAATGAATATCCTGAATCATCTCATTTAATCAATCTGGTGAAAGGATTTTCTAATAAAAATGTGCTTTTAAATGCAACCGAATTATCCGAACACTTTTTTGATAGCAATATGCAAGCAAACTTTATTGTAATCGGTGCAGCATATCAATCAGGCGCTATTTCTTTAAATGCAGATTCTATATTAGAAGCAATAAAAATTAATGGAGTTGCTGTTCAACGAAATCAAGATGCTTTTAATATCGGAAGAAAAATTGTTTCAGATCCAAAATGGACAGCATCATTAGACTTATATCGTTCTGGTAATATTGATGTAAAGCCAGAATTAGATAATATTTCAAAGACTATTATTAAAAAAATTAGTAAACCAGATGATGAATTAAAGAGAATTCTAGAATTTCGTGTACCAGAACTCATTGCCTATCAAGATGAAGCATATGCAAAAGAATATATTAGTTTTGTGAAAAAAATACATCATGCTGAAAAATCTAAACACTCACCATCATTATTAACTCAAAATGTAGCAAAGTATTTGTATAAGCTAATGGCAATCAAAGATGAATATGAAGTGGCTCGTTTATCATTAAAAGCTGAACTTGATAGTGCATTAAGCCAAGAATTTGGCAAATCAGCAAAGATTTATTATATGTTGCACCCTCCTTTTTTGAAAGGCTTACAAAATATTCCAATATTAAATAAAATTCCTGGTGTAAAGAGCAAACTTACTCTTCCAAGATGGTTCAAATATGGATATATGATATTAGGAAAGATGAAATTTTTAAGAGGAACAAGATTTGATTTTATGGCTTGGTTTAGTTGGGATGTACGTCAATCTGATAAAGAGATCCTCAATCATTACAAAACCACATTAACAGGTAATCTTGATAAAGTTTCGAATGGTGGATATGCTGATTTAGTAAAATTTTCTGAACTGCCTGATTTAATTAGAGGTTATGAAGAAGTAAGGCTTGCTACAGTTGACACGTATTACGAAGAAGCTAATAAATTATTTAAATCTTAAGCATATATTACCCTTAACAATTTTATTTGTATTATCTATAATACCTTTTAAATTATTTTCTAATTTAGCCTATGAAAAAAATAATAACTTTCTTATCGTTTTTTGCCGTTTTGATTGCTCAACACAATCATGATCATAATCATACTGAATGGATTAGATGTGCTGCTGACGAGTTAGAGCAAGAATTACAAATTACCAATCCTGAATTTATTGCTGAGAGAGATATGTATGTTGAAAAAGCACAAAGATTGCTTAGAGAAAATCCTCAATGGCGTACAAATCAAGCTAGCATGAATACTATTTATATTCCTGTTGTTTTTCATGTTCTTTATCAAGTTTCATCAGACAATTTAAACAAACAGCAAATTGGATATAATTTTGAACAAATTAATTTAGATTTTAAAGGCATCAATCCTGATGGGGA
>DEAO01000043.1:4350-6257 GCA_002348725.1 Fidelibacterota bacterium UBA2980
CAACATCAAATTGAATTTGTTGGTGCGCAAGGAGAAAAAAATGGTGCAAATCTTGTAGAAGGTGTATCCATTCTTCGTTATCAGATTAATCAATCTAGTGTGGGAGGAGTAAGTGAAGCAAGCAGTCTTGCTAGCAGTACTACTCCTGACCAAAGTTCATGGCCTGGAGGTTCAGGTGGATACAAGAGCGGTTATTTAAATATCTATATCGCTCCTTTGACTGGAGGATTATTAGGGCAAGCATATTTAGGATATCCTGAATCAGTAACTTTAACCGAATCTATTGGATCAGTCGAAAATCCTGGAACAGTAAACAACTATGACAGTGGAAGAACTTTAACTCATGAGTTAGGACACAATTTTACTTTTAATCATACTTTTAATGGTAGCACTTGCGGTACTCAGTATTGGTCTGATATTCCACCACAAACAGTCAATAATAGAACTGCAAATATTTATGAATGGCCAACTGGTAGTGGAAATTTCTATGGTAGACAAGCAGAAAATAGCTGTATTAGCTCAAGCGGAAAAGGTGACCAGTTCATGAACTATATGGATTATTCTTATGATGATCAAATGCGTATGTTCTCCGAAGAACAAGCATTAGAAGGTTATGCATGGGCTAACGGTTGGAATTGGGCACAGGTTGTAAGCGGGGTTAATACTGTTTTAACATCAACTGTTTCTTATGCAACTTCAAGCGATGGATTTAGCATTGATGTTACTTTTGGCGAATCTGTTACTGGTTTCACGCAAGATGATATAGTTCTTAGTAATGCAGTGATTACAAGTTTTAATGGTGGAGACGGTACCACTTTCTCTTTTGATGTTGAAGCAATTGTAGATGGTGAAGTTAAAGTTTCCATTGCAGAAGGAAGTGTTACAGGAAACACATCAGGAGATCAAAACTTTGCTTCAAATGAAATTGTGGTAATTGTAGATAGAGTAAGTCCTACAGTTGGTAATTTAAGTATCGCAAATATTCAAGATACTCAATATATCACAAAGAATCCTAGCCTTGAACTTGAATTAAGTGATTTTTATGATGCAACGAGTGGTATGTCTCTTTATTTTGTTTCTGTTGGTTTATCTCCAGGAGCAGCAGATGTTTTACCTGTTACTCCGTATTCAGCAGATGAAAGTGGAACTACACAAATCAATCTTAATTCTTTAGGGCTTAGCGATTATCAACAATATTATGTTACAGTGTATGGTCAAGATTTAGTTGGATTAAACTCTTCTACAGTGTATCAATCATTTTATTATTTTGGATCATTATTAGGTGACAGTGATGGTGATTGGGATGTTGATTTTGATGATTATAGTGCATTTATTGCTGCATGGCCTTATATCGATATCGCTCCAATTACTGGAAGTGCGCCTTACTATTTCCCAAATTTTGATGGAGTTGCTGATGCGCAAGATTTAACTATGTTTGAGACTATGTGGCAGTGGTCCTTAGAAGAAAATGGATTACAAGTTCCAAATTACGCAGTATCAGGACAAAGTCCTTTCTTACGTGTGCTCAATAATCAGTTGGTAGTAAAATTTCCAGAAGGAACAAAATCTGGACAAGTTTATTTTGATTATAGCCCTGACAACTATAACATTAATTTATTAACTACATCTACAACTGGAAGATTAATTTTAAACAATAATGAGAGCGGTGTAATACATGTTGAATTTGGAGATTATGGTGATGCAAATACTGCTCTTCCACTTCCAGAATTGCATTTTAGCTTTCAAAATTTAACAGATACTTATGAATTTTTAAGAATTAGTTATTCTGGTGCCGATGGTAACAACCAGTCTGTATCAGAGGGGTATAATTTAATGCAAACTGCTCCATCAACATATCGTTTGGCGCAAAGCTATCCAAATCCATTTAGTACTTCTACTACAATTGA
>DEAO01000043.1:6636-8676 GCA_002348725.1 Fidelibacterota bacterium UBA2980
GTAAGAAACCTAATCAACAATGAAGAACGATTCGGTTATCAAGCAATTGAATGGGATGGAAAAAATGACGATGGAGATGATTCAAGTAGTGGGGTATATTTCTATCAAATTCGTTCTAGCAACTTCAATGCCGTAGGCAAGTTGTTATATTTGAAATAAACCCTATTTTTATGCTATCAAAAGCTCCTACATTAGAGGATATTAAACACGCACAATCTCTAACAGAATCTATTGTTAGAAAGACTCCTATCTTAACCTCGGAATACTTTAATGAATTATTAGGAATGGAGTTATTTTTCAAGTGTGAAAATTTTCAAAAAACTGGTTCTTTTAAGATTAGAGGTGCTACAAATGCAGTGTTTTCTTTAACAGAAGAAGAAAAAAAACAAGGAGTTGCCTGTCAATCTTCTGGTAATCATGGTGGAGCCATTGCATGTGCAGCAGATTTAAAAGGCGTTCATGCAGATATTGTCATGGCAAAGAGTGTGTCAAAAGCTAAAATTCATAATGTGAAGACTTACAATGGCAATATGATATTTTGTGATCATATGAGTGAGCGAGATGATTTATTTAAAAAAGTATTAAAGAAGTATAATCGAATTTCTATTCATCCATATGATAATTATTCTGTTATCGCTGGACAGGGCACTATAGGACTTGAAATTTGCGAACAATTAGATAATTTTGACTCTGTAGTAGTGCCTATAGGCGGCGGCGGTCTTATTAGCGGTATTTCTATCGCTTTAAAGGGATTGGGACACAATGCAAAGATTATTGGCGCAGAACCAAAGAACGTAGATGATACATATCAAATGTATTCTGCAAACAAACGCATTGAAATGAAGCATCGAGAATCTGTTGCTGATGGACTAATGGCGATTGTAGGGGAGTATACACTTCCAATTATTCAAAAAAATGTAGATGATATCGTTTTAGCTACAGAAGAAGAGATTATCGATGCAACAAAAGAGATGTGGGAAAGAATGAAAATCATTGTTGAACCTTCTTGCGCATTAACTTTGGCAACTATCATTGCAAATAAAGAAAAATTTCAAGGTCAAAAAGTCGTTCTTATTATCACAGGAGGCAATGTTGATTTAGTTGACTTGCCCTGGCAAAAAGTCGGAAAAGATTAGAATAAAAAAAAGCCCTCAAAAAATGAGGGCTTTTTTTTATATAGATTGTCTACAATTAAAAATCGTATCCAAGCTTCACTGAAGCCCATCTACCCATAATCGCACCTTGGAATGCTTCACGGTGTACTTGGTCAGTGACGTTATCAATTGTTAGACCAACTTTTAGTCCGTCAACAGTTGGAACGTCCCAACTTGCATTTACACCTAGAGTGTAGAAGGATTCAACTTTACCATAATATACAGATCCATCCATTATGTATGAATCTTGCCAGCGTAGTTGAAGACCATATCCATGGCCGTCACCTTTATACTGCATTCCGCCAGCTAACTTATGTTGTGGAGTGTTCATGTGTAGTGTATCACGGTCATTTACTCCTTCAGCGTGAATTTCATCTTTATTCAAGTATGAATATGCACTCCAGAAAGACCAATCTGAACTAGGATACCAATTCATTGAAACATCCATACCGCTAAGTCTGAATGGTTCAGGAACTGTTCTGTATCCAAAGATTATTTCACCACCATAGTTGTGGTGATTTGGTGATATACCACCCACTGGAATTCCACCGATTTGACCTGCAATAATTCCTGCAAGATCATCAGCACCGATTCCATTACCATTTCCACCAGCTGCAGCACTATCTAATAGGTTAACAAACCCAGTTAGATTAGCATTGCCATACATTGCAGTCATAAGTTTTGCAACATAGTCTGCACCGTCAGCTGCCATAATGACATTATGAGTTGTATTGCTTAAAGCTGAAATATAGTTCGTTACTTCAGTAGTCCATAAATCAACACCTAAAACAAGACCGTCACTAACTTGTCCTTTATATCCAATTTCAAATTGGTTACGGTTTGTTGCTTTATTCTTAGGAATATCTTGTTGATTAGCGCCATCAGT
>DEAO01000043.1:9090-12046 GCA_002348725.1 Fidelibacterota bacterium UBA2980
CAGCAGCAGCAGCACCGTAAGCAGCAGCACCAGCAACGTCACCAGTAGCAGCAGCATAAGCAGCAGCAACACCTTGTGCATAGCCGCCTAATAATGCAGCTCCACTAGGGCTTTGTAGGAATCCACCGCCAATTACAGTAGCTAAAGTAGGCCATACAATAGCATTAAAGGTAGGATCATTCAAGTCATAGTAACGGTTCACATTTCCACCTAATAAAGGATGTTGTGACCATTGACTACGGAATTGATTTAACCCGTTAGCACCTCTAGTGTAGTTGTATCCATTTTTAGCTCCTAATGCACGGACATTAAAGTCAGGATCAAATCCAAGTATAGGTGACAAATCAGGTAGTCCTGCTGCACCTAAGAAGCTTGATACTGATACAATATCTAGATTCTTTGGATAGTTTCCTGGAAGCTCATACGCTTTATTGTAAGTCATTCTCCATTGACTTGTAGGAGTTGGATTATATACCAACGCATATCTTGGAGCCATCAATAAATCGTCTGAATATGTATTATCATCTACTCTACCTGCAAGAACCAGCTTCCATTTCTCATTGAAGCGGTTTTCATATTGCATGTATCCACCAGTTTGAGTGAAATCGTCATCATCCTCAAACATACCATTAATACTCATGCGAGTATCTGGTGTTCTATCTTCATGGTCTATACCCCAAACCAAGAACTGTCCATCGTCTAGAGGAACAGTGTGTTGGACTTGGACACCAAGTGAAGCTGATTTATCATAGATGATTTGTCCAGTTGCAAGAATATAAGTTCCTTCTTGCGCATTATGATTATGGAACACATTTAAGAATAAGTCGCCTCCAAGGAAACCTTGACGACTATAAGAAATCTGTTCCGACATGGACTTCGCACCTAATCCCATTGCTCTACCAATACCTGTCATTTCAATAGCATCAGATTCTGCGCTACGAATATTTAGAGTTAAAGTAGATTTTAGATCAGGACGAATTTCCATTTTCATTGAAAATTGATCTGATGAAAGTTTTACTGGATCAACTTCAGTAGCAGGGTTGTTATTAACACCAGCTACTGGATCATTATACATGTTGTCAGTATAGTTTCTATAAGGAGCATTTGGAATCGCTAACCAACGTCTTACAGTTGCTGGTTCACTATATCCACCTAAGCCACCAGAAGTATTAATTTCATATGGCCATTCCTCAAACTCACTGTGACGCAATGAAATTCTTAAGGCTACTTTGCCACCAAGTTGCATTGCATGTCTTGCAGTAACTTTCATGTAATTTCTTTCACCTGCAGTTATTGACAATCTTGTTCCAGATTGATCGAATGGTGATTTAGTATAAATCGCCATCACACCTTGTGCTGAGTTAGGACCATACATTGTAGATCCAGCACCTCTTACAAGCTCAATTCTGTCAATATCGTCATCTTCATAACCAATAAGTTGTAGAAGATTTGCTGTAATAACTGGAGGTCTAGCCCAACGATTATCAACAATGACGTTCATAGCGCCAGAGAAGATACCATTGAACCCACGTACAGTAACATTAGATGATTCCATACCTGTCTTCATCGTTTCCACACCAGCACGCCCTTCAGTATGTCCAGCGATTGATGTAGTATTACGTACGGTTAATTCTTCATTTGAAAATACTTCAACACTAGCAGGAGCATCTGTTACAAGTTCTTTTTTCTTAGAAGCTGCAACTACTACCTGATTAAGACGAATATCGCCTCTATCTAGTGAAAGGTTCACTGTTACAGTTTGACCGTCGCCAACAGTTACAGTAGAACTAGCACTTTCAAGTCCGATGTAGGATGCAGTGATAGTATACGTACCAGCTGACATTCCTGTAACGGAAAAAGAGCCGTCATTGTTAGAGGCTGATCCAAGATCAGTACCTTCAACAGAGACGTTTGCACCCATCAAAGAATTGCCGTCTGAGTCACTCACTGTTCCGGAAACAGTTTGAGCATTCAGAACGCCAATAGAGATAAGCGCAACTAAAATATATTTAATATTATGCATATTATTATACCTCTCTAATTAGTTAGTTCTGGTCAAACTAATATGGTATTGTAAAAAAACCAAATAAAAAATCAATTCTTATTAGTAACTTCTGACGATGATTCGAGGGAAAATTATACTATTATTTGTTGTTTTAAACGTTTTGTATGCCCAAAATACGATTGAGTTAACGATGGCAGAGAAAAAGGCAAAATTAAATGATATGCAATATTATGTTACACAAGAATGTGGAACAGAACCTGCTTTTGAAAACGAATATTGGGACAATAAAGAACCAGGTATTTATGTTGATATTGTATCAGGCGATCCTTTATTCTCTTCTCAGCACAAATATGACTCAAAATCAGGGTGGCCTTCTTTCTATCAACCTATAGATAAAGAAAACTTAAAACTTGAACAAGATTATCAATTAATTATTCCCCGTACCGAGGTAAAATCTAAAAAAAGTGATTCTCATTTAGGCCATGTCTTTAATGATGGTCCGGATCCAACAGGACTCCGTTATTGTATTAATTCCGCAGCATTGAGATTTATTCCATTAGCAGATATGGAAAAAGAAGGATATAAGGAATATCTCTCTCTGTTTCAGTAAGGTAATTAATGCAACAAGAATCACGTTTACAATCATTTTTGAATAATCCTGCGCGAGCAATGTGGTCTATGGCACTTCCTATTATTGCAGGAATGATGGTTCAAACATTATTTAATGTTGTCGACATCATGTTTATTGGATGGTTGGGCGCTGATGAGGTAACCGCTGTTGCGTTTGTTAGCCCTCTTTTCTTTATTATTATTGGTCTTACCGTTGGGCTAGGCGCTGGTGTTACTGCATCTATTGCACAATATATAGGCAAAAAAGACAAAGAAAATGCGGATAATTGTGCAGAACATGGACTTTTATTGGGATTTTCTATTACTATATTGTTAACTCTA
>DEAO01000043.1:12420-17827 GCA_002348725.1 Fidelibacterota bacterium UBA2980
ATATTCTTGATATTGCTTACTCTTATTTAGAAATATTAATTTTTGGTATTGGAGGAGTAGTATTTTCTTTGTTTTTTAGAGCGATTCTTGCAGGAGAAGGAGAAACAAAGATTCCAATGATTATTGGTTTAGTTGGTACTGTATTAAATATTATTCTAGATCCTATTTTCATCTTTTTGCTTGATTATGGTGTCGACGGTGCAGCAATTGCAACAGTGTTGAGTCAAGCTGCAATGATTGTAATGTACTTTTTTGTTATCTTTGTTATGAAAAAGACATTTCTATCATTTAATTTGAATCATTTCCGTTACTCTCCTGATATATTAAGAATGATATTTGTTGTTGGGATACCATCATCCCTATCTATGTTGATTATGTCATTTGGACAAGCAGTAATGAATAAAATTTTAATTAATTATTCATCAGAATCAGTAGCTGCATATCAGATTGTTTCTCGAATAGATATGTTGCTTTTTATGCCATGTCTGGGTATTGCAATTGCGCTAACAACTATTGTTGGAATGTTTTTTGGGGCAAAGGAATTCTCTAAGCTTGTATGGGTTGTAAAATATGGTATATCAAGAGCAGTAATTATCACTGCTATAAATGTAGCAATTCTTTTTCTTGCAGCTGAAAAAATCTTACCTATTTTCAGCTCTAACCAAGAAGTGCTTTCTGTAGGGATTACTTACTTAAAAATTATCGTATTAATATATCCTGCGGTTGCAGTTAGTGTAATATGTGCTAGAATCTGTCAAGCTCTTGGAAAAGGAATGCCATTATTGGTCGTAACAACTATTAGAGTATTAATTATTACAGCTCCTCTATCATTTTATTTTTATTTAATAGGTAAACCTGTTGTATGGGTATGGTATTCACAGGTTCTTGCTATTTTAATTGCAGCATTTATTTCTTTCTTATTTATGCGATTTTATTTTAAAAAATTTGGTATTGTGGGAACGGTTTCTAGCTCTTAATTTTCAAATATGAAAGTATTTAAAGATCTTAGTGAAATGGGCGAAAACATAGGAAAAGAGCTTGGTGTTACCGAATGGCAAACTATCACACAAGAACAAATCAATGATTTTGCAGAAGCGACTGGTGATTTGCAATGGATTCATACTAAACCTTTAAAAGCAAAATTTGGTCCTTTTGGCACAACAATAGCACATGGATTTCTTGTATTGTCATTAGCGCCAAAAATGCTTGAAGATACTTACGTAGTCAAGTCAGCAAAAATGGGTGTTAATTATGGATTAAATCGTGTACGATTTACTGCACCTGTTCCTGTCAATAGTGATATTAGAGCAAGAGTTACATTAAAAAGTTTTGAAAAAATGGACAACGCAAGAGGAAAAGGTGCACGTTTGGTGGTATCTTTAACCTTTGAGTTAAAAGAAAGCAAAAGACCTGCATGTGTTGCAGATCTAGTTTTTCTTATTTACGAATAAAGAGGGAAAAAATTAGCACATCATTATTTTTTGTACGTCATGGACAAGCTTCTTTTGGACAAGAGGAATATGACAATCTTAGCGATATAGGAATTCAGCAATCTATTGCACTTGGTAAAGCACTCAAAAAAGAAAAATTAGTGTTTGATAAAGCAATTGTTGGTCCTCATAGACGTCACATGCAAACTTTTGAAGGATTTTTAGAAGGGTTCAATGGTAAAATACCTTATTCTATTGAACAAGGTTTTGCTGAAAATCATTTGATGGAAGTTACGCAGCATTTCGCTCCGAAATTACTAGAGTCAGACCCTGAATTAATCGATATTTACAATAAATATGATGACGAAAAGAAATTCTTTAAAATATTTCAGTATGTTGCATTTAAATGGGCTAATTCAGAGCTAGATTTGTCTGGTACAGATCTTGAACCATACAAAGATTTTAGAATTAGAGTTAGGCAGGCATTGGATAAAATAGAAGGATCTTTGGATAATGAATCATCTAATATATTAATTGTAACATCTGGTGGCACAATATCTGCAGTTTATGGAGAAGCAACTGGATGCAGTCATGAAGAAATTCAAAAGCAAAATTTTGGAATCCAAAATGCTTCTGTTTCAGAATTTTTATACACAACTGAAAGATTTACTTTAAAGACATTTAATGTTAGTTTTATCTCTGAGGAACTAAAAACGTATATTTAGGAAAGAAAATGGCAATACCAAATAAAGAATTTGAAGATATAAAGAACCAAATTAAAAAATTTGTTGATGAAGAAATAGCTGTTGATGAAAAAGAATTTAGCAATATGCATGCATTTGCAGAACATTTGCCTTATCTAGAAGAAAAAAGAAATAAAGTAAGAGAAATGGGACTATTTGCTCCACAAATACCTAAAGAACATGGTGGTTTGGGTTTAAGCCTGCATCAGTTAGGACAGATTTATGAAATATTAGGACACACTTTTTATGGTCTATATATTTTCAATTGCCAAGCTCCTGATGCTGGTAATATGGAAATATTAATGGAGCATGGAACAGATTATCAAAAAGAAACCTTTTTAAAGCCTCTTGTTGAAGGTAAGATTAGAAGCTGTTTTTCTATGACAGAACCAGATCATGCCGGATCAAATCCTGTTATAATGAGTACAATCGCAAAAAAAGAAGGATCTAACTATGTTATTAATGGTCACAAATGGTTTACTTCTAGCGCTGATGGTGCAGCTTTTGCAATAGTAATGGTTGTCACTGATCCAGAAAATCCAAATCCATATCTTCGAGCAAGTCAAATTATTGTTCCAACCGATACTCCAGGATTTAACTTTATAAGAAATATATCTGTTATGGGAGATGAAGGAGATGGCTGGAATGCTCATGCAGAAATTCGTTATGAAAATTGTACTGTTCCCGAAGAAAATGTTCTTGGTCCTGTAGGTTCTGGATTTAAAATTGCTCAAGATCGATTAGGTCCAGGAAGAATTCATCACTGTATGCGTTGGATAGGGGAATGTGAACGTGCTTTTGATATGATGTGCAAAAGAGCTGTGAGTCGAGAATTGTCACCAGGAAAACCATTGGCTAGCAAGCAAACAATTCAAAATTGGATTGCAGATTCTCGCGCAGAAATTAATGCTTCACGATTAATGGTATTAGATGCAGCAGAAAAAATTGATCAAGATGGCGCTGAATCAGCTAAAGTAGAAATTTCTACAATAAAGTTTTTTGTTGCTAAGGTATTGCAAGATGTTTTAGATCGTGCGATCCAGATACATGGAGCACTTGGAATGACTGATGATACTCCGCTAGCTTCCTTATTTAGACATGAAAGATCTGCAAGAATTTATGATGGAGCAGATGAGGTACATAGATCTAGAGTGGCTAGAGAGATTTTAAAGTCTTATTCTAAATAAATGTTTCAAAAAAAATCAAAAGTTAGATTGCCAATCCCTTTTTGGTTAAGATTACACCTTAAGTTTTCAAAAATTTTTAAAAGAAACAATGTCAAATTTGAAATTGATTCGCCAAGAAATATTCGAGAAGGAGAATCTGTTCCAGTAGAAGCAATTACTAATATCTTAAAGTCTAATGAATTTAATGTTGACGGATTATCAATTAAGCAATTTCCTAGCGGTTTTTCTAATCTCACTTATTTTATTGAAACAAATAAACATAAGCTTGTATTGCGAAGACCTCCTTATGGAGCTGACAGTTTAAAGGGTGGTCATGATATGCTTAGAGAATATGAGATACTAAAAAAATTAAAAACAGAATTTAGCAAAATTCCTAATGTACATTTTTACTCTGATGATAAATCTATTCTTGGAGCTCCATTTTATATAATGGATTGTGTAAAAGGATACATATTGAGACCTGGTATTTCTCAAAAAAATGCACCAGACTCAAAAACAATGTCAGAGATTGCTAATTCATTAATCAATACTCTAGTTGAGTTGCATCAAGTCGATTTAAGCAAAAATAATTTAATAAATTTTGGAAAAATTGATGGCTATGTAGAGCGACAAATATCTGGTTGGACTAAGAGATATTATCATGCAAAAACTGATGATATTCCCGAAATGGATTTTGTTGCAAAATGGTTAGCAGAAAAACAACCTAAGGAATCTTCTTCATCAATTATTCACAACGATTTTAAATATGACAATATGGTTCTTGATTCCAATAACCAAACGGAAGTTATTGCAGTTCTTGATTGGGAAATGGCAACTCTTGGTGACCCTTTAATGGATTTTGGAACTACGCTTGGATATTGGACTGACAAAAACGATCCAGAAGAACTTCAAATATTTCAATTAAGTCCGACTACTTTAGAAGGAAATCCTTCTAGGGCTGAATTGGTTGATATGTATGAAAGAAAATCTGGTGTTAAAATTGATAATCCAGTTTTTTATTATGTTTATGGATTATTTAAAATAGCAATTATTGCACAACAAATTTATTTTAGATATCACAAAGGATATACAAAGGATAAGCGATTTAGTATGCTTAATCTTGCTGTCAAATCACTGGCTATTATGGCCAATCAAGCCATTGCTAAGAATAGAGTAAGTGATTTGTTCGAATAAAACTATTTTCGTTTGTTCTTTTACTACATAAATTGAATTATCATGGAGCTTTATGACGCAATTGTAATCACTCTAATCATCTTATTGTGTACAAATCTTATAGGCTACATTTATACCGCTTTAATCCTGCATACTAATCTTATCAAAGACTATCGTATTCAACCAAAAAAGTATTTTGCAAGACGCTTTTACAAAAGACTGCCTTTAATATTATTTAATATTTCTATTTTATTATCTGTTGGCGCTGTTGGAGTATATTTATTTTATGATATACTGGATTTTTCTATTCCAACACCTGGATTATTTCTGTTTCAGTTAATTTTAATTTTCTTAATTGATGATTTATACTTTTATCTATATCATGCAGCATTACATACAAAATTCTTATATAAACGTATTCATAAAACGCACCATAGGTCTACAATGCCTATTCCAATGGAATATATTTTTACCCATCCACTTGAATGGTTTTTAGGTGCGATTGGTCCATTTATTGGATTAGCAGTAATTGCAATATTTTTTCCTCAGATAAATATATATGCATTCTGGACTATGTCTGCATTACGCAATTTGCATGAATTAGACATTCATTCTGGAGTCAAATCTTCAAAAATTACATCTGCCATACCTTTCTATGGCACAACGGAACATCATGATTTACATCACTCAAGAAATAAAGGTAATTATGCATCTACATTTACAATTTGGGATAAGGTATTCGGAACGGAAATTACTGATCAATGAAGAGTACAATAATTTTAATGGTAGCCTTAGTTCTTCTAGCCACAATTTTTAATATCTTAACTTTAAAACGCTACATACAAAGGAAAAAAAATGACTAAATATATGCCAATTATTTTTTTTGTTTTTATTA
>DEAO01000014.1:0-13784 GCA_002348725.1 Fidelibacterota bacterium UBA2980
ATTGTACTTCTGCACTACGTAATTGAAGTAATGCATTATTATATTGTAGCTTTAGATCTGTGTCATCTATCTTTGCTAATATTTCACCTTCAATAACAGAAGATCCATCTGAGAATTTTTTTGAACGATATATGATTTCTCCACCTACTTCGCTTGTGAGTGCAGTTTGTGTGATAGGTTGTGTTGTTCCTGTAGAACTGATTAAAATTTGATGATTTGTTGGCTTTAGAATTTCTACTTCAACATCGATTGGTGGGGCATCGGTAACCGATTGTGGTTTTGTTTGGCCTAACCAGTATAAAAAGTATGCTATTGCCAGTGCAAATCCGATAATAAATATAGGTCTTATGTATTTCATCATTTTATAATGCTTTACTTATAGGTAAAGCCCCCTCCAAGTGATAATATTAAGTTTATTCTTTGTTCAATGCGAATTTTTTCTGTAGTAGCTAATATATTTTTTGAATCAAAAAGCATATTATTTGCATTGATTACATCTTCTACGCTTGCAACTCCTCTGTTAAATTCATTTAGAGTAGTATCGTACATTGATTGAGCAATTTCTACATTTTTCTTTACAAGGTTTAAAGAGGATGATGCTGTATTATCAAGCTCAAGATTGGATTCTACTTCTCCATATGCATTTAACAGATCATTCACAAATTGTAGCATCGCAATTTCTTTTTGATTTTTAGCAATTTTCTTGTTTGCAATTAATTTTCCTGAATTAAATACTGGCGCAAAAATTGTCAATCCTCTATTCCACACTTTAAAATTTTCTTCTAATAAATCTTCTAACTCATTTGAAGAACTAGCTGGAGACCCTGATGTTAAACTAAATGTTGGATATAACGATCTCATTGCTTGCTTGTTCAGTGCTTTTGCAGCAAGCATATTATATTGAGATGCAATTAAATCAGGTCTTCTCTGGATTATATCTGCTGGTAAAACTATTGGTATACTTGGTACATATTCTGGAAATGTATTAGATACCGATAATGTTAAGCTTGGATACTCTTGAATCAATACCTTGCTTTGCCTAATAAGCGTATTCAAAACACTTTTCTTATTTTCTAAATCATTCCTTGTAGTGTTAAGTATTATTTCAGACTGTTGTAAGAAATTGCTTTTAATAATGCCTTTTTTATAGCGATCAACATATAAATCATAAATAATTTTGGCATTATTATGTTTTTGTTCTGAATTCTCTACTAATTGTTTTCCCTCAATAATAGCAAAGTATAATTTTGCTGCTTCTGCAGTAAGAGAGAATTGAATATATGTATAATTATATTTTGCAGATAAATATTGTCTTTTCCCCGCTAATCTTCCTTGTCTTAATTTACCCCACAAATCAATTTCCCATTGAGCATTAAGTGATGCATTATAATTTTCTTGAGTGAAGGTTGTAATCTCGTCACTCCCACCAAAGAAACTGCTAAAAATAGGAGGGAATCCTGCAGTGTTTTGTTCTGACTCTGTTGCACTTAAACCAATTCCTATAGAAGGCGCTAAATTTGCAGTTGATATTACTGAAGCTTGTTTTGCAATGCGCGTATTCAACATTGCTTGTTCTAGATTAATATTATTATCTAAAAATGCTGATAAAAATTGATTCAAATACTCATCTTGGAATTCATTCCACCAGATTTCTGATATATTAGGTGTAATCGATATGTTTGATTCCCATGATTCTGGAATCTGGCTGTCTAGCACTATCTCTGGATCAATTGCTTTTTGCGTTGCACATCCAATGATAAAAAACATAATGATTATTTTATTAATGTTATTCATTATTCATTCATTAAGTATTCAGAAACTTTAAACAACAAAAGAAAGCTAATGGACCAAGTAATTGATATGATTATATAACTGCTATTTTCTGGCATAATTGTAACTGCATTAATTTTTTCTCCACCTATATATGCCAATGGAGCTAAAAGACCATAAAATCCTATTAATGGATATTTCCCCTTTAAATACTTCATTGCATAATTGACTTGAGATGCAAATCCTGCCCACATACACAAAATCCATATTGGAGCAAAATTAGGTAGAGCACTAATAACACTATTATATTGAACAATATTCATTATTGCAAATCCTGAATCGACAACAATCCCAAGCAACACTGAAAAAATAATTAGTTTTAGTTCTTTATCTCTGTTGTAAGCAATAATAGAGAAATGAAGTAATAAAAATATTATAGTTACAATTGGTGCTAGTAATGGCATCTCTAATGCAGGGGTTGATGCACAGCAAATCCATACTACAGAAAAACCAAAGTAGTTTATGATTGGCCCTCTTTGTTTGATAATAAAATTAATCATTTTTTAAATTTTTCTTCTATCACCTTAAATCTAAAGCTAAATATCTTGTTTAACTGAGGTTTAATCATTAATGGATGCACTAATTCTCTTAAAATCTGCACTGGAAGAGCATAATGTATTTCGTCTATCATTTTGACCTGGCCATTTATCTCTTTAAAAGAATGTTTGTGATGCCAATAGCTATACGGCCCTTTGAGTTGTTCATCGATAAACATTTCATTTTTCTTATAAGATGTAATCATTGTCCTCCATCTTGTTGGGAAGCCCATAATTTTTACTATATAATCAATAATAGCACCTTCTTTCATCTTAATTGGTTTTGGCGTAATGATATTAAAACCCATTGATGGAGGAGTAATTTTTTCAAGGTTTTCTGGTCTAGAAAAAAAATCAAAAACATTATCAATATTGTCATCAATAATTTGTTCTGTTTTGAAAGTATATATTTTTGGTTTTCTAAAAATCATAATTTTTTACAAGGCTTAAAAAAGAGTGGCTCGGGGCGGAATCGAACCGCCGACACAAGGATTTTCAGTCCTCTGCTCTACCAACTGAGCTACCGAGCCGTGTAAAAAGTTTCAAAAAATACAAATTATAAGTTATTTAAAAAACACATAAATATTTATTAGTTTCAGAAGTGAAAGAAATTGTTATAGCATCTTCTAACAAACATAAAGTTTCAGAAATTACCCAAAAGATTCATTCCTATTTCCAAAAAATATATTCTTTATCAGATTTTCCTAAAATTGGAGATATAAAAGAAGATGGAAACTCTGTCCTTGAAAATTCGTTTATAAAATCAAGGGTCACATTTGATTATACAAATATTCCATCTGTTGCTGATGATACAGCACTGGAAGTTGATTATTTAAATGGAGATCCTGGGCTTTTTACTGCGCGATATGCAGGAGAAAATGTAACCTATGATGATAATATGAACAAACTTTTAAATGCGATGGATGGAGTTCCCTTTGATAATAGAACGGCTCGATTTAGAACCGTAGTTACATATGTGGATGGTGGAATAAATGATTTTTTTGTTGAAGGTATTTTAGAAGGATATATTCTAGAAGAAAAACAAGGCGAATTTGGCTTTGGCTATGATCCAGTTTTTTTTGTGCCAGAAAAAGGAAAATCTTTAGCAAGTATCTCATCAGAGATTAAAAATGAAATTAGTCATCGTGGTCTTGCAATTGATAAATTCAAAAATAAGATTAATCAACTATCCAATGTATAGAATATTTTTATTGTTTTATTTAATATGTATACCAAATCTATTGTTTGGTTCTGATAATTTTATTACTGATCCTTTTTCCAAATCAAAAAAAATTAATTTTTGTCTGAATGATATATCTAATTATCCAATTGGAATTTTTAATCCTAAATCATCTCTATTGAGCTATAAAGTAAATTTAAATACTACATCCAAAATTATATCTATTAGTGAATCTGTTTTTAATAATAGAAATATACTTCCTTATACAGCATCTGTAGAGGATTATTTTGATAAACTTTATACCATAAACCAAAAATATAATTTTAGTAAACCATTCAATTATTCTGCATCAGATACAACGCAATATAGTTCTGGGAAAGGTCAATATGTTGAAATAGCAGACTTTGATATTGGTAGACTTGGTAGAGCTTCTTTGAGGGTTCAAGGAAATATTAGTTTACAAGGAAAACTAGTTAATCAAGATCAAGAGCTGGTTAGATCATCATACAAAGAACGAGAACAAACAAACTTTAAATTTGATCAAAAACAGCAACTAAATGTTCAGGGGAAAATTGGTGATCAAGTTACAATCTCTTTAGATCAAAACTCTGAACGTGATTTTGATTGGGAAAATACTGTTCGTATTGATTATCAAGGTAAAGAAGATGATATTCTTCAAAAGTTAGAAGCAGGAAATATATCTCTTTCGTTACCTGCGACTGAGTTTGTAACATTTTCAGGACAAAATAGAGGATTATTCGGTGTAAAAGCAATTACACAGCTTGGCCCTGTTAATGTAACGAGTATTGCATCACTTGAACGTACAAAAAAGGCATCTCAAAAATATAAAGGCACTGCACAATTAGAACAAAAGCGTGTTCAAGATTATGAATATAAGAAAAACTTATATTTCTTTATACATGAATGGTTTCGTAATGGTTCAACAGATATAATAGATGATGGTTTTCAATTAAATGTACCCCCATACTATCCACTTAATAACGGATTGCACAATATAGGAAATCTTGTGGTGAAAAATTTTGAATTGTACAAAATTGATGCATCAAATAATCCTGCTGCAGATCCTGGTATTGCATACATCAATCCAAATGATATAGAGTATTATAGCGACAGTAGCAAAGAAGGAGCATTTATTCGATTAGAAAGAGGTTCAGATTATCAGATTAATGAAGATTTAGGTTTTATAAGAATGCAGAATAGTTTACAAAATGAAATTATTGGTGCCCATTTTGATTTAGCAGATAGAACAACTGGGAATATAGTTTTAACCGTTGGTTTAGATATTGGAGAAGATGAAAATGATACTTTAATACTTAAAATGATTAAACCACAGTCATCTCATCCAAACCATCCATCTTGGGATTTAATGTTTAAGAATGTTTACTATTTAGGTGCAGTAAATATAGATCAAAATAGTCTTGATGTAAGGATAGTGGACAATTTTTCTACTCCAGTAAGCGATAGATCTGATGCTGGCGATACTTTCTTGAATTTGTTTGGATTAGATAGTTTAAATCAAGCAGGAGGTTCAACTCCAGATGAAATTATTGATCTTAATAATCCAAATATTGTTAATATTAAATCAGGAGAAATTCATTTTCCTTCTCTTTTACCTTTTGTATCCGATAATACTATTGATGGAGGAAATAATAATACTAATCTTAGCTCACTATTACAGTCCGGTAAGATGTATACCACTACAAATCGTACAGAATATACTGGTGATTCACGTTTTACAATTGAAGCAAATTATACCAGTCCAAACGCTGCTATTAATTTAGGATTTACTTTAGTTGAAGGCAGTGAAGAGATTTATTTTAATGGAGAAAAACTTAAACGCGGATCAGATTATCAGATTGATTATTTCTCAGGTATGATTGTGCTTAATACTAATATTGATCCCAATGGAGATTTAGAAATTGTTTATGATAAACACGATTTAGTTACTTTTGATAGAAAAATTATGGTTGGTTCTAGAGCTCAAGTTGATTTTGATGAGAATTCTTTCTTAGGAATGACAGCATTATACTACAATCAAGATATCGTAAATAAAAAAGTAGAAGTAGGATTTGAACCAATTCAAAATTTTATATGGGATATTAATGGAAGATATGAACGTGATTTAGAAAATTTATCTGCATCATTAAATAATTCAAATATTTTTAGTGCTGAAAAATTATCTCGATTTACAATTGAAGGAGAAATAGCACAAGTCTTACCAAACCCTAATTCAATTTCTAATGCTTCTACTGGAGATAAAAATGGAGTTGCATATATTGATGATTTTGAAGGGTCAAAACGTATTACAAATCCGTCAATCTTACGTAGATTTTGGCATAAATCTTCTGCGCCTCTAGATATTCAAAATAATAATCAAGAATTCAATCAACGCAATAGATTAAAGATGTATTGGTATAATCCTTTCTCTCAAATATTGACCAATAATATCTGGCCAAATGTATCTACATCTCAAAGAGCACAAAATTTAACAACTGATATATTGGTAATGAATTTTGAACCATATGAACATCAACAAGTATCTAATCCTGATTCATTGTGGGCTGGAATTACGGCTCCAATGTTTATTGGAGACTACGATCAAACCAGGACAAAATTTGTTGAAATTTGGCTACGCGGAGATTCTGGAAATTTGACAGTCGATTTAGGTAAGATTAGTGAAGATTATGATGGAAATGGCACCCTTAACAATGAAGATATACCAGATGCTGGTTTGGCACTTGGTAATGGTTTTTTAGAGGATAATGAAGATACTGGCTTAGATGGATGTTTTGATTTATTTGAAGATGGTTGGGGCCATTGTTTAGATAGTAGCGGTTTAAATTATCAAGATTATTTATCGTCTGGAGAATCAGTAATTATCAATGCATCCTCTGATATTAATCCAAATGATCCAAATGGTGATAATTGGGATTACTTAGAAGGAAGTTCAAACTATGAATTTGTTAATGGAACAGAAGGGAATGGTACTGGTGATCGAATTCAACCAGGAGGTAAATACCCTGATTCTGAAGATTTAGATAAGTCAGGATTTTTAGATAGAACTAATGATTATTTTACAAAAACGATTTCTTTGAGCGACACAACGTATATTGCAGGTTCGACAGAAGTTGATGGCGTTCAAACTGGATGGAAACTTGTTAGAATTCCAATTAGTCATTTTACTAAAGTACAAGATATTACTTTGAGTGAGATAAGATATCTAAGATTGATAGTATCTGGTGTTAATCAAGCTTCTACTTTGGAAATAGCAAGAATAGAGTTAGTAGGTAATACATGGGAATCAATGGGGACATCGCTTGTATCAGATAATGAATATACAGTTCAAGATAGTACTTTCTTAGTTACAGTTGTTAATGATGAAGATAACCCTGATTATATACCGCCTAAAGGCGTATATGGTGAGTATGATGAAATCAATCAAATCAGATCAAAAGAACAATCACTCGTTTTAAAATTTGATAATCTTAATCCTGATAACAAAGGTGCTGCAAAAAAAATACTTTCTTTTGAAAATAGTGAGAAAGCACAAAGTTTTTTAATCTATGATAAAATGAAAATGTATGTACACGGTAATAGCGTAGATATAGAAGAGAATGAAACTGATGTTCAATTATTTATCGAATTCGGTAATGGAGAAGAGTATTATCGATTGAGTCAACCAGTTTATGATGGGTGGGATGAAGATCAAAATCGTAATTCTATTGATTTAGATTTAGATTGGTTGACACAGCTAAAAAATACTGATGAAAGTTCGCTTGAAAAAATTAATCCTAATGATACTTTTGTTGATTCAACAAATTATAAACGTTATTCATTCATTGATGATAACAATGATGAATACAAAAAAGTAGAAATTTTAGGTAACCCTTCACTTTCTCGATTGCAATATTTTATTGTTGGCGTTGAAAATAGTTCCGAACACCCTATTACCGGAGAATTATGGATTGATGAGTTACGACTTAGTGGAGTTAAGAAAGAAAGAGGTACAGCTGTACGTTTAAAATCAGAATTTAATTTGTCTGATCTTAATCGAAGTACATTATCATATGTCAGAAAAGATGCTGATTTCCATATCTTACAAGAACGTCTTGGAAGCAATGTGAGCACTGAGACATTTATATTTACCAATCAGATTGAATTAGGAAAATTTTTACCACAAAATCTTGGAATTGCTTTTCCTGTTAATGTGACATATAATATGCAAAACAATACTCCAAAATTTTTACCTGGTACGGATATTAGAACTGGGTCTAGTGCACCCGATTCAGTGATTACGCAATCTTCTACGATAAGTATGAATGGTAAAATTTCTAAAAAAATAAAATCAGAAAATCCTTTTATTAGATATACTATTGATAATTTGAGTACCACGTTTAATGCATCAACACAGAATCGATCTGATGAAATTATGAAACGTGTCGATACAGATAGATTTACTACCAGCCTAGACTACAATCTCAGGTTTCCAAGTGATAATTATATCGAAGCTTTTCAGTGGTTAGAGAAAGTGCCTATTGTGGGTGATAATATGAGTAAAACAAAGTTTTTTTATACTCCTAGCTCATTTAATAGTAGCATTAAATTGAATCAAAGTTTAGTTGAAAAACAGTCTAGATCAGTAGAAGATGTGGTTGATGATTTTAATCTAGGATTAACCAGAAATTTTAGTGTTGCTTATAAGGTGTTTGATAATCTTCAACTTAATTATAATAAAAATATACAAAGCGATATGGCAGAATATCGTGATGAAGTTCTTAAAGCATTAACAGATTTTGAGACTGGAGATAGAACAAATAATACTGAATCATTTGCTTCTAATTTCTCACCTAAATGGATTTCTTGGTTTTCACCGAACTTTACATATAATGCTAATTATTCATGGAACAAGCCTAAATCTAGCGTTTTTGATGGAGCAAATATTGTTTCAGTAAGAAATAGTGGATTTAGCTTTAGCCTTTCTCCAACTGAAGTAATTGAAATATTTTATACTCCAGCTTCTAAGAGAAATACAGCTGCTTCTAAAACACGAACACGATCCAGAGAAGATATAGGATCTGCGTCTGTTGACATGGGAGATGATGATTTAGAAAAATCTGATGAATCTGATAAAAAGAATTCTGAAAGAAAAAACAAAAGAAAAATAAATGATAGTCTTAGAATGGAAAAAATATATGGTTGGTCAAAAAAGATAGAACCATTATCATTTACCATAAATAATACAACAAATTTAAGTTCAAATGGAGTACAGGGCAGCGTTCCTTTAAATTATAGGCTTGGATTCTCCGATTCACATGATTTAGAATATGCTCCTGAGATTGGTTTAAATACTGGAGTTGATGATATTAAAAAATCATTATCTATTAGAAGTGGAATAAAATTTAACTCAAATACATCTATGAGCATTTCATTTTCTGAAAGCATTTCTTCCAATTTAAATGGCTATGGTATTGATATTAGATCAGTCAACAGAGACTATTTTTCTTATGGTGAACACTTGTCTAATGGGTTACCATTTTCAAATTGGTCATTTCGCATTGGAGGACTTGAGAGAATCAAATTGATTAATCCTTATGTAAAATCTCTTTCAATGGAACATGCATTTAATGGCAAGCAAACTGTTTCATGGAGATTCAATGAAGCAGGAACCAGTGATATTGGTTTATTCCAAATATCTTCTTTTATCGATAGTAAAAATGATGATATACAATTTTCTCGCATAACAAGAAGCTTTGCTCCGTTAATTGGTATCACTACTTCTTTTAAAAATGGAATTTCAACAAATATTAGAAATAATATAACCCATACACTTGATGAAGTTGCAAATGGATTAACTTATATATCAGAGAATAGTATACTTGCAAGCATTACATATAATTTTAATAGAGGAATTCGTATCCCATTACCATTTACAGAACGAAATGTTGATTTAAAAAATAATATTAATCTCACATTAAATTTTGATGTAAGTAAGAAAAAAGAGGAAGGATCAAAAGATAAGATAAATTTTGCGGAACAGAATTTTGTTAATTCATGGAAAACAATTTTAAGAGTAACTTATGCTTTAACTGACAATATATCTGGAAGTCTTTTTTATGAGTACAGAGAAAATGATACAAGACTAACAGGTAGAAGAATAGATAGAGATTTTGGAGTAAATATTAATGTTGCAATTAGGGGATAAAATGAAATTATTCATTATAGTATTTTTACTGTTTTCTTGTAGTAAAGAAGAACCAATACCAGTTCCTAACTTTAATGGAGTTAAAGCATTTCAATATATAGAAAAACAGTGCGAATTTGGCCCAAGGAATCCTGGTTCTTCTGGACATAAAGAATTTTCAATCTATTTAGAAAATTTTTTAAAAAATTATGATAAAGATGTTATCATTCAAGAATTTGAATATACTGAACCTGTTACCGAAACTGTAAAACAAGGAAAGAATTTTGTCGTCCAATTTAATAAAGATGCAAAATATAGATTATTGCTTGGAGCACATTGGGATACTCGCTCTATATCAGACCAAGATAAAAATCTTGAAAATAGAAAACTACCAGTATTGGGAGCTAATGATGGAGGGAGTGGAACAGCAGTATTAATGACTTTGTGCGATATATTCTCTACAGATATTCCACCTATTGGCATTGATATGGTATTCTTTGATGCAGAAGATGGAGGAATTTCTTATCATCCAAATACTTATGCATTAGGATCAGAATTTTTTGCTAAAAATCTACCTATTGAAAAACCAAATTTTGGAATCATCGTTGATATGGTTGCTGATAAACAATTAAACATTCCAATAGAAAGATATTCTTATAATATTGCTCCAGATGAAGTAATAAAAATTTGGGATTTAGCAGAAAAACTTTCTCTGAACGCATTTGAGAAAAAAATTGGAGAAGAAATTTATGATGACCATGTTCCATTATGGGAACATGCTCAAATTCCTACTATTGATATCATTGATTTTAAATATCCTAATTTATTCTATAATCATTGGCACACTCAACAAGATACACCTGAAAATTGTTCACCAAAAAGTTTGGAGCAGGTAGGAACTTTGTTAGTAAATTATATCTATGCTGAAAAACATAAATAAAATTATTTTTAGTATAATTTTCCTACTTTCTTGTTCAGGTGGTGGGAGTTCTCCAGCAAGCCCCGATGATGGTTCTGATAATAATGGAGGTGGCGGAGATTCTTATGTCTTCCCAAATGCAACAAACTTTGATCGAGAAAATCAAATAGAAATTATATCTTGGAATATCCAAACTTTTCCTCAACTAAATACTACTTCAGAGTATGTTAAAAGCTTACTTGAATCATGGAATGCTGATATATACGTATTTCAAGAAATGGGAGATAACAATACGCTTATAAGCATGATAAATGCAATGCCTGAATATTCTTATGTACTATCTAGTGAAACAAGCAATTGGGATTTTGCTTTAGTATATAAGACTGCAAATTCTGATTGCACTGCTTGTGGAACTGTGACATACAATAGCCATAATGAGCTTTGGGCCGATACGCCTAATTCTAATGATAATGATAATGATTATGAAAATAATGCACTCTATCAATTTGCAAGCAGACCACCAATGGAAAATTATTTAACATGGACCAATGGAACAAAATCTGTTGATTTATATGTTACCAATATTCACTACAAATGTTGCGGCGATGGAGATTTAGATATCACAGATAAAGGCGCAGAATCAACAAGAAGACATTATGCGAGCACTCTTCTTAGAGACCATATAATGAACAATAGACAAGGTGATTATGTAGTCCTTGCTGGTGATTTTAATAATATTGGTGATGAACAATCTATATTAAATCCTTCAATTTCACCTTTAACCGACCCAGATCAAAATAGTAATTATTTTAAAATGGTTGATGAATATGTTTTTGCTCAAAGTAGCTCTACATGGTCTTGGCAAGGGTGGAGAAGTTCGTTTGGTGCAGCACATCTTGATCATATTATTATTAACCAACCACTTTTTCAGTTTGAATCTGTATCTGATGGAGGCATAATTAATATGCTTAATGAAACTGGTATGTCAAACTATGATATTGATGACAAGCTTTCAGATCACCAGCCATCTTACTACAGATTTTATCCATAAGAAGTGAATTATTTCTTTCTTTCTATTGCTTTAATTGGTTTTTTGTTTTCGCAAGACTTCAAAGAGATTGATTCAAATTTAGAAAATAGAAATTTTGAAGATGTAATCATTCCTTTAAATAAGCTTAATATTGAATACCCTCAAAACTTAGATGTGTTAGTTAGGCTTTCTGCAGCACACCATTTGCTATCAGAAAAAACATATGATAAGAAGATGGATACATATCATTTAGATAAGGCTATAGATTATATTAATGAATCTATCAAAATTGATTCCACTAATGGACAAGTCCATAAATGGTATGCTTTAGCATATGGGAAAAAACTTGAAAATCTTCCTATCAGATCTCAGATTGAAGGTGCTAAGATTATTGAATTTCATTCAATAGAAGCAATTAGAAAACTTCCTGATGATCCTTATTGTTATAATGTGATGGGTCAATGGCACTATCGATTAGCAGATTTAGGTAAAATGTCGAGAGGTTTGGCAAAAATTATTTTTGAAGAACCTCCACAAGGCTCTTTCGATATCGCTCTTGATTATTTTGAAAAGAGTATCAAATTAGAACCTGAATATATAGGCACATATTACTGGCTTGGTAAAACTTATCAAAAGTTGGGAAGATTTGATGATGCATTAGCAATTTTTAAGAAAGGTGTCGAATTATCACCTCCTTATAAAAGAGAAGAAGTATTTTATCAAGAAATGGTTAAAATTCTTAAAAAAAATGATAGAAAAAAATCTTAAAAATATTATTTCAGACAAATCTATAGAATTAGGTTTTGATAAAATTGGTTTTGCAAATCCAAAAGAAAATGTTGATTCCAATAAATATTTTGATCAATGGATAAAATCAAAACATCATGGAACAATGAAATGGATGGAATCACGAAAAGAAGAGCGTGCAGACATTTTTAATTATTTCCCTGAGGTCAAAACAGTTATTTCATTAGCTTTCAATTATTTTACAAAACGAAGTTCAGAATTTTCAAAAGATTATAACTCAGAAGTAAAATTTAGCAATTATGCTTGGGGGGATGACTATCATAAAATTATTAAGAACAAATTATATGATATAAAAAATGAAATTTTACAGCATGATTCATCAATGAAAATAATTTTATGTGTTGATACAGCACCTATTATGGAAAAACAATGGGCTCAAAAAGCAGGAATTGGTTGGCAAGGTAAAAATACTAATTTGCTTACTAAAGAATTAGGGAGTTGGGTGTTCTTAGCAGAGATATTAATTGATAAAAAATTAGATTATGATTCTGCTTTTGAAGAAGATTTGTGTGGAAGTTGTACTGCATGTATTGATTCTTGCCCAACAAATGCATTGACTGAATATAAAATTGATTCAAATAAATGTATTTCTTATCTCACTATTGAGTATAGAGAAGATTTTGAAAATGAAGATTTACATAATTGGATTTATGGATGTGACATATGCCAAGAAGTTTGTCCATGGAATATCAAATTTGAACAGATAAAAAAAGATAAACATTTTGAAGCGCGAGATTCATTAATCAATTTTTTTAAATCAGATTGGGAAAATTTAAATAAAGAAAATTTTACATCCAGTTTTAAAAATTCTGCTGTAAAACGCACTAAATATAAAGGGCTAAAAAGAAATATTGATTCGTTGCGAGAATTATAATTTTTTTACCTTTTTATAATTTTTAGGAATTTCAAACATATCTGGTAATAAATCTTTGCTTGAATATTCTAATAAGCTATAAGTGAATGTCCCATTTTTATTAATTGTTTCAAACCTTACATTAACAGCATCTTTATTAATGTTGTACTCTTCAAACGGGATATTCATTTCATTGAAACCTAAGCTTGGAGGTATTGATCCATTAAACATATTTTTTAATTTTTTACGTGTTAATTCTATGATTGGTGCTTTTAATGTTTTTTCTGTAAACCAGATATTCATTTTAAGTTCTTCATCTTTATCATCTTTAATAATAATTTTTGCTTTTCTAGTTTCAAAATTATTTAATAATTCAACTTTTTCTGAAATTTCAACATTCACATTATCTTCATCTTCACTTTCTTCA
>DEAO01000014.1:14125-27850 GCA_002348725.1 Fidelibacterota bacterium UBA2980
GGGCCTCCTTGTGTATTATCATCGTCTTCTATAAATTCTGAAAGTGAATAAACTGCATATTTCTTTTTTTTATGATTAATCTTTGTTACCAAAGAATCTTCAAGTGATATAATATAACCTTCCTCTCTTTTAATATTAAAAAGACGAAGTATTTTAACCTGAAAATTACTTTTAATATAGTATACATCTTCAGAGAAATATCTATTGATATTTCCTTTCATGGTCCCTTGAGAAAATGAACCTTCCATTTCTTCATTGATATAAAGAGAAGATTGTCCGTATAGATTGTTTAAAGGAAATAAAAATAAGAAAAAAACTATTTTAATAAAGTTATTATAAACCAGTTTCTTCGACGGTTTTTTTAACTTCTGAAAGAGTGTTTTCCAATGCATTTTTTTCTTCTTCATTGAGTTCGAATGTAAGAATTTTTTCTACTCCATTGCTACCAATTACTGTTGGTACCCCAATAAAGTATCCATTGATATCAAATTCACCTTCGCATAAAGAAGCACATGGAATTACTCTTTTTTTATCTCGAACAAAACTTTCAACCATTTCTACTGCAGATTGTGCTGGCGCATAAAATGCTGATCCCTTGCCAAATAGTTTTACAATTTCTCCACCACCAAATCTTGTGCGTTCTTCAATCGCACTAATTTTTTCTTCGCTTAATAATGCATTTAATGGAACTCCGCCTACATTAGCTAATCTACTCACTGGCACCATTGTATCTCCATGCCCACCAAGTACCATACAAGTAACATCTTGCGATGAAAGATTAGTTTCTTCAGCTATAAATGACCTAAATCGTGCACTATCAAGCGCTCCTGCCATTCCAACCACTTTGTTTTTTGCAAAACCAGAAACTTTGTGAAATGCATAAACCATAGCATCTAATGGATTGGATACAACAATAACAAATGCATCTGGAGCATGTTCTTTAACTTGGTTTGCTACATTTGTCATTATAGATAAATTTTTACTTAGTAGATCTTCTCTATTCATTCCTGGTTGTCTTGGAAATCCTGCAGTAATCACTACTACATCAGAATCTTTTATTTCTTGAAAATCTGATGATCCAACTAATTTAGAGTCAAAGCCATCATGAGGAAGAAGTTGTGATATATCGAGAGCTTTACCTTTGATAAAATTTTCAGCTTCAGGGATATCGATAATAACAATATCTCCTAGTTCTTTTTGAGCTGCAAGAAGTGCAATATTTCCACCAACTTGTCCACCACCAATCAATGCTATTTTTGTTCTTGGCATTTTAATTTTTAGCAATTACGCTTACAAAAGTATTTTTACCTTTTTTGCTGAATTTTACAATTCCATTTGCTGTTGCAAATAATGAATCATCACCTGATCTCTTTACATTTCTTCCTGCATGGTATTTTGTTCCACGCTGCTTAAGGATAATGCCTCCAGAAAGAATTGCTTGTCCGTCAGAAGTTTTTAATCCTAATCTTTTGGATACAGAATCTCTTCCATTTCTTGAACTTCCTTGTCCTTTCTTATGAGCCATATTTTACCTCTTTATTATTCTTTGTCAGTTTTAGCTTTAGCAGTTTTTTTGGCACTACCAGTGATTGATTGAATTTCAATCATCGTTAAATCTTGTCTATGACCATTCTTTCGTTGATAGCCTTTTCTTCTCTTCTTTTTGATAACAGTTATTTTTTTATCTCTAGAATGATTTACAATTTTAGCACTGACTTTATATTTATTTAATTCTTTTGGACTAAAGATATTTTTCTCTTTGTCAAACACTGCTTTTACAGTGTCAAATTTGACAGTTTTACCTATATCTAAGTCAATCTTAGAATTAACTGTAATAGTGTCACCTTTAGCGACTTTATACTGTTTTCCATATATTTCTACAATTACAATCATAGCGCGAGAACTTAATAGCTAATTTAGTATCTTTCAAGTGACTATTTCACTTGTGATATCTTCGTTACTATTCATTTTTGTGAATCTAAAATTATTTTTTTCAACATTAACATCTTCAACTATCTTTAAATAAACAAAATTTTGCCACATAAGACGAATATATGCTTTTTTTTGTTCTTTTTTAATATAATGAGCAATTTCAGGATGCAGACATAGTTTTAATCTTAAGTCTTTATTTTTTTGCTTGTAATCGCGTAACCAATAGTCAATTTGTGTTAATAATGTATCTTTTGATAGTATTCTTCCCATTCCTCTGCAATCGTCACAAGATTCTGTCAATGAATCAACAATACTTAATCCAGTACGTTCTCTGGTCATTTCTAAAACTCCAAATTCAGATATTTCTGATACAGCTACTTTTGCACGATCTTTCCTTAATTCTTTTTTCATCTCAAGATATACTTTTTTTCTATTATCAGAAGCTGTCATATCAATAAAGTCAATTAAGATTAATCCTGATAAGTGTCTTAGTCTCAGTTGTTTTGCAATTTCTTTTGCTGCTTCTAAGTTAATTTTAAGAGAATTTTCTTCATGTCCTTTTTTACCGACAAATTTTCCACTATTAACATCAACTACAACCATTGCTTCTGTTCTCTCAATAACTAAATATGCTCCACTTTTCAGCCACACTTTTTTTCTGAGCAACTTCATCAATTCACCATCAATTTTTTCTTCTTTAAATAGGGGCATTCTTTTTTTATAATGCTCAATTAAATCTCCTATTTCTAGAGAATCTTCTTTGATAATTTTCTGTACTTTTTTGAAATTATTTTTTGAATCCACTACAATTTTTTCAACATTATCATTTATTAAATCTCTTAAAACGCTTGATGTCATTTCTAAATCACTATGAATCAATGTAGGTCCTGTAGTTTTTTCAGCTGAAGTAATTAATTGTTTATATTTTTTTTCTAAGTTAGCATAATCATTTTGTATTTGTTTATCTGTTTTTCCTTCTGCAACAGTTCTTATAATTATTCCCAATCCATGCTTTTTCATTTCAAATGCTATTTTTTTCAATCTTCTTCTTTCATATTTATCTCTCATTTTTTTTGATACTCCAACATATTTTGAATTAGGAACTAAAACAATAAATCGTCCTGCTATTGACAAATCTGTTGTAATACGAGCCCCCTTTTTATCAAAAGGTTCTTTAATGACCTGAACGATAATTTCTTGTCCAGGACTAAGAAGAACATCAATTTCTTTGGATTTTTTATTTGAATTAGATAGTAGTTCTGGATCTGATATTTCAGAAAAAGGTAAAAATGCATTATTTTCTTGCCCAATATTGACAAAAGCAGCTTGCATCCCTGGAATCACATTTTCAACAACTCCTTTATAGATATTACCCACAGTACGTTCTTGTGATTGTTTATCAACATGAACTTCTGCAAGTTTACCATTCTCTTTGACAGCTATTCGGGTTTCCCCAATGCTTTCACTAATGTAAATTTCTTTTTTCATTATAGCCTCTAACTTTACTCTTAATAAAGAGCAACTATTTAACTTTTAGTGAAAAGAGGAGAGAATAAATAGGAATAAAAAATCTTTATCAATTCTAATTTTAAAAAACAAAAAATAATAACTCTTAAATTCTGTCCTCAATTTCAGAAGGAATTTAACGATTTTTAAGTTTAAAATGTATATAATCTGAACAATCTATGTTTAATGAAGAATTAATTGCTGCAAAAGTCGCTGCTAGGAATGCAGGTAAAATTTTAATTAAACATTTAGAATTACAATCAAAAGATATTCAATATAAGAAAGAATCAGGGAATAGCCCTGTTACAGCTGCAGATTATGAAGCTGATCGGTACCTTTCTAATTTTTTAGGTGGTGAATTTCCTAATGATGGATGGCTTTCTGAAGAAACTGTCGATACATATGATAGACTGGATAAAAAACGTGTTTGGATTGTTGATCCATTAGATGGGACCAAAGAATTTATTCAAACAATTCCTGAATTTTGTGTTAGCATTGGTCTTGTTGAAGATAATATACCAGTTGTAGGTGTAATTTATAATCCTATCTCAGATGAAATGTTTTATGCTCAAAAGAAAAAAGGGGCATTTTTAAATGGAGATCAGATAAAAATATCTACTGTTGAAGATATAAAAAATGCCTCACTTGTTGTGAGCAGATCTGAACGTACTAAGGGTCTTTGGAGTAATTATAAAAGTAATTTTTCATCAGTGAAATCTATTGGTAGCATTGCTTATAAGCTATGTTTAGCAGCGTCAGGATTATATGATATCACTGCAACAGTTGCTCCAAAAAATGAATGGGATATTTGTGCTGGAGATTGCATCATTAATGAAGCTGGTGGAGTAATGAAAAAAATTAATGGTGATAATATTATATACAATCAAAAGAAAACCCTTGTTACAGACCCTATAATTGCCACAAATTCTATATTGTTTGACAGCATTTCAGATTTGCTATATTAGAAATATGAATAAAAAATGAAATATATTGGTCCAGATTTTTGCAATATTAATTCTTCATTAACTGACGAAGAACTTTTAATTCAAAAGACAGCACATGAATTTGTTTCACAAGAATTTTTGCCTATAGTAAATGAATATTATGAAAAAGGTTCTTTCCCTTTAGATCTAATTCCAAAGATGGGAGAATTGGGATTTTTTGGAGCAACATTACCTAAGAAATATGGGGGTAGTGAAATCAGTAGCAATGCTTATGGCTTAATAATGCAAGAACTTGAAAGAGGGGATTCAGGTTTAAGATCAGTTTGTAGTGTTCAAGGTGGATTAGTTATGTTTCCTATATATGAATATGGCACAGAAGAACAAAAAGAAAAATGGTTACCATTACTAGCCTCTGGCAAAGCCATAGGATGTTTTGGCTTAACCGAAGCAAATAATGGATCAGATCCGGGTGGTATGAAGACGAAAGCTGTTAAAGATGGAGATGATTGGGTAATCAATGGTTCAAAAATGTGGATTACAAATGGTTCAATTGCTGATGTTGCAGTAGTATGGGCTAAAGATGAAGATGGTATTGTTAGAGGATTTTTATTAGAAAAAGGGATGGAAGGATTTACTACTTCTGATATTCATGGAAAAATGAGTTTAAGAGCTTCAATTACATCGGAATTATTTATGAAAAATGTAAGAGTTCCAGATTCTAATCGACTTCCAAATATTGAAGGCCTCAAAGGCCCATTATCATGTTTAACACAAGCAAGATATTCTATTGCTTGGGGATCAATTGGTGCAGCTATTGATTGTTATGAAACAGCGCTCAGCTACAGTAAAGATAGAAAGCAATTTGGGAAACCGATTGCTGGATTTCAACTTACTCAACAAAAACTCGTTTATATGATTGAAGAAATAACCAAAGCTCAACTTCTTGCTTTGCAATTAGGCAATCTTAAGGATAGTGGAGATTTAGATTTTTCTCACATATCTCTTGGTAAAAAAAATAATGTTGCTATTGCTAGAGAATGCGCAAAGTTAGCACGCGAAATTTTGGGGGGTAATGGAATTATGGATGATTATTCAATTATGCGACATATGATGAATTTAGAAACAGTCTATACCTATGAAGGAACCCATGAGATACATACATTAATTATGGGACAAAAGATTACTGATATACCTGCTTTTGAATAATATCATCAATTTTTTCTACTATATCTTTTAATAAATTTTCTCTATTAGTCTTTTGTCCTAATTCGACAAATAAAGAAGTATATGGTTTATCTTTGACCAATTTTAAATCGTCCAAATTTGAATTTACATTTATTCCTATTCCGATAATTGGTGCAGTAATTTTGTCTGTGACTATCTGTTCGCAAAGAACCCCAGCAATTTTTCTATTTTCAACGTAAATATCATTTGGATATTTTATTTTTGAATGGATATTTAATTTTTGCAAGTTTGAAGCAATAGATTCACATGCAAGATCAACTAAATTTTGTCCATTAATATTACATTCATTAGGGATAACAATAGTGAATGCTAAATCTTTATATGGTGTTGAAATCCACTTTCTACCATGACGACCATGACCATGTGTTTGTTTATCACATACAATAATGCCATACTTATTGATTAATTTTCTAGCTTCTCTATTTGTTGATTCTAATTTTTCTTTATAGAATATATTAGAATTAATTATTTTGGTTTCTAAGAGATTATTATGAAGATCTAAGAGCACGGATCTAGTTTTTTTCTCATTTTAAAAATAGTTCCCGGCTGTAAAACACCATCACTATTTCTAATCAATCTTTCATTATCCATATAGATAATTACCCATGCGAGCTCATCCCCATATACTTCACTTGCAAGACTCCATGCAGTATCTCCAGCTTGTATTTGATAATCAAAAAATTCTAATTCACAATTTTTTGCTTTACTAGCTTCTCTTTTAAGAGATAAAAAATTATAAGGATAAATCTTATTTGGGTCAGATCCAATTTCTTCCTTATTCCATTCATAAATATCTCTCCACATTGACGAATCACCATATTCTCTTGAAGCAATTTTAATTAAATAATCACCTCTTTTTATCATGTATGGTTCAAAAACAGTAACAGGTAATGGTGGAGCTTCTGGTTCTTGTACAGTAAATGTTTCCACTTTTACTTCTTCTTCAACAATTTTCGTCTCTGATTCATTTGACTGTTGATTTTCAATTGTTTCTCCTATGCTAGGCGCATTTCCTGCACAGTTGACAATTAAAATTGCACTTAATAATAAAACTAAATTTTTGATTTGCATAATATTCCTCATTTCTAAATTTTTTCTATATAATATTAATTAATTTTTTTATGTAATGTTCCTGTTTTTTTATTATGAATATTCTCCAAAAACTTTTCTTAAAGTATCCGAAATTTCACCAAGAGTACACCTATTCTTTGCACACTCAATAATATATGGAATTAAATTTTCATTTAATTTTGCTTTTTCTTCTAAAATAAGTAAAGCATGAGTGACTTTTTTATTGTCACGATTTTTTCTAAACATAATTAATGAATCAATTCTATTTTTATCATCTTTTTCTGATATGTTTAAATCAATTTTCTCTTCATCAACAAATTTGTTCACACCTATTAGTATTTCTTCTTTTTTATCTAATTTATTCTGGAATTCAATTGATGCATTTGCTATTTCTTCTTCTATTTCTCCTGTATCAATTAATTTTTCCATTCCTCCTTTTTCGTTGATGTCATCAATTTTTTTTAATACTTCTTTAACTATATTTTTTGTCATATCAGAAATAATAATGCTATCACCAATTGGATCAACAAAATCTGTGATATTAGTTTCGTGTGCAATAATTTGTTGGGTTCTTAACGCTAATAATGCATTTTTCTCTGATGGTAAGCTAATTGCTTCATCTTTGCCATTGGTGTGTATTGATTGCGCACCGCCTAATACTGCTGAAAGTGCTTCTAAAGTAGTTCTTACAACATTGTTATCAATTTGTTGTGCTGTTAATGTTGACCCTCCAGTTTGTACATGAAATCTACACAATTGAGATTCAGAATTATCTATACCAAACCTATTTTTTACTATTGTTGCCCAAATTTCTCTTGCTGCTCGGAATTTTGCTATTTCTTCAAAAAAATTGCGATGTGAATTAAAGAAAAATGACATTTTTTTTGTCAATTTTTCTATATCAATCCCTCTTTCTTTTGCATGGTTTACATATGTAATTGCATTTGCAAAAGTGAATGCTAATTCTTGAATTGCTGTACTCCCTGCTTCTCTTATATGGTAACCCGATACAGAGATTGCATTCCATTTAGGTAAGTTTGATTGGCAATATTCAAATATATCAGTAGTTAGTTTTAAAGATGGTTCAATTGGGAAAATATATGTTCCTCTAGCAATATATTCTTTTAAAATATCGTTTTGTATAGTTCCTCTAAGCTTTTTCAGTTCATAGCCTTTTTCTTCTGCGAATGCTATATAAAATGCTAATAAGATTGGTGCAGTTGAATTAATAGTCATCGATACTGAAACTTTTTCCAAATTAATTTGATCAAATAATAATTTTATGTCGTCAATGTTAGAGATTGGTACTCCTGATTTGCCAATTTCACCAATAGACATTTCGTGATCTGAATCATAGCCAATTTGAGTAGGTAAATCAAATGCTACAGACAAACCACTTACTCCGCTATTTAGCAAAGATAAAAAACGTTTATTAGATTCTTTTACAGATGAAAAACCAGCATATTGTCTCATAGTCCAAAGTTTTGTTTGATACATATCTTTATAGATGCCTTTTGTGAATGGAAAATTACCTATCTTTTTTTTCGACATAATGGGTTAATTTAATCCTAAAATTAGAAACATGGAATATTCTCGAATCCAAAAAATTATTTATTGGTTGAAATGCAAGAAGCATTTTCCTGATATTCAACAATCATTTAAATATAATGAGAAACAATCAGGCTCTATCATGATTTTATTACCTGATACAGATATTGCATTTGATTTTTCGGAATTAATTTTAAATCAAGCTACTTCAGAAATAAATGATAAGATTATTTTTCTTGTAAAAGACTCTTTAGCCAAATTTTATTCTGAAAGATTACAGAAATATTCAAGATTATACAGTTACAAGGATATTGATTCATTAGGATTACCAAATGAGTGGTTTATTGATGAAATTAAAAAAGAAAATTATCAAAATATGATTGATTTAAATATTGCTTTCAGTGCATTTTCGTCTTTTTTAGTACGATCATGTAACTCTGAGGTAAGAATGGGTTTTAATTATGATAATTCAAAAAAATATTATAATGTTATACTTGATAAGAATTATCAAAAAGATTTAAATGGAACATTTGATATGATTGGGCAGTTTATAAAAAAATGAAAAATTTTATATCAGAGATTATTTTATTTGATCAAAAATCTTCTGTAGAGGATATGCAATTCCCTTGGGAAATAATTAATAATATTTCAAATATTTTTACAAATCAGTCTAATGCTTTTAAAAATTATGAGAATGTCATTATCAATACAGAAAATGGACCAGTGATTATCGATGATAGTGCTACTATTGAGCCATTCAGTGTTTTAAATGGACCTTTATTTATTGGCAAAAATTGTCTTATTAAATCTCATTCTACTATCTCAAACTGTATTATTAATCATCATTGTAAAATTTCTGGAGAAATACACTCTTCAATATTCCATCCATATTCCAATAAAGCTCATGAGGGATTTTTAGGACATAGTTTTGTTGGTTCTTGGGTAAATCTTGGAGCAGGAACCACTACTAGCAATTTAAAGAACAATTACTCTAATGTAAGCGTAAAATGGGATGGAGATTTGATCGATACTGAATCAATTTTCTTTGGTTCAATCATTGGTGATCATGTAAAAACAGCAATTGGAACTAATTTGAACACTGGTACTGTAATTGGAGTGGGATCTAATATTGTCTCTCAATCATTTCCTCCACGATATATCCCTCCATTTTCTCTTTACTATAAAGGCAAAGTTACAAAGATATCATTTGATGATTTTTGTGAAACAGCTGAAAAAGTAATGTCAAGAAGAGAAAAATCTTTTTCAATAGAAGAAAAAGAGAGATTACATAATATTTATAAAACTTGTTGACTCGCTGAAGAACATCTAATATCTTCACCTCTATGAGTGAAATACCAAATTTGGATCAAATTGACGAAGTTTTAAGTCCTTGTTGTGATGAGGAGATTAAAGTTTCTCAAATTGGGGAAAAATTAAAATGCCCTCTTTGTAATACTAATTTAAAACAAAGATTGTTTTTACCATTCCTTGAATATTTGATGGAAAATGGACATGTTGAAAACTTAGATTTTTTTGATTTAGATCTTTATAATCAAGATAAAGAAAGCTTAGACACTGAAGATGAAGATTTAGATTTAGATAAATATGAAGTTAAAAAAGACAGTCTAAACATTTATGAGGAAGATAAAAAATTTGACAATTCTGATTCAGAGACAAAAGATTCTATTGATGAATCAGCTGTTTCTAGTGATTGGACAAAGTTTGCCACCGAGGACGAGCAAGATTAAAACCGCGATTTTGCTTTACAATTCATAATTCTTAATGCTAAATTGATAGAACCGCAAGATTTTTTCAGGCTATAAAATCTTGAAAGATTGAAAGAATTCCCCCGCTATCAACTTTCCTTTATAGCCTGTTTTATTATATAAACAGATCAATTTTTTTCTTTTGCTTCATTTAATGAATAGGATTATATTGATAATTAGACTGAGTAGTCGGTTTTTTGGAAAAACAATGAAAATAGCTGTATTAACAAAAGCAATACCAAGTTATGAGTCAAGCATTCGTGTCGATTCTTCTGGAAGTTGGATTGATGAATCTGTCGTAAATTTTGTCGTCAATGAAAGTGATTCTTATGCCCTGGAAGAAGCTCTGCAAATCAAAGAAAAATTAAATGATGATACAGAAGTTGTAGTTGTAATAATGGGCAATGAAAATAATACCTCAAAAGTATTAAAAGATGGTTTAGCAAAAGGAGCTGATAGAGGAATTTTTATTAATAATGAAAATATTGATACTGATCCTTTATCAATTGCAAAACTTTTTTCTGAAAACCTTAAAGAAGAGTCATTTGATTTGATTTTTTCTGGTTTACAATCAGATGATTTAGGTTCAGGACAAACAGGTGTTCTTATCGGAGAGCTCTTGGGTATGTCTACAGCTACGCTTGGGATTGAAACCAAGATGGAAGATGGTAATATTAAAGTCAAACGTGAATTAGAATCAGGTTGGTTTCAGTGGGTAACTCTACCGTTTCCAGCTAGTATTTCTATTCAATCAGGCATTAACGAACCTCGATATCCATCTTTAAAAGGAATTATGGGCGCTAAAAGAAAAGATGTTAAATCTCTTAATATCAGCTCATCAGGTGATAATAAACAAAAATTTATTGAATTATTTATTCCAAAAACTGAAAAAGTTACGGAGCGAATCACCGGTGATGTCGATTCTATTGTTGCAAGAATGTTAGATATATTAAAAAATACTCTAAAGGTTATTTAATGATACTCGTTGTATTAGAAAATCAAAGAGGAAATATTCATGCTTTTAGTAAGGAAGCAGTTGTTGCCGGTCAACAATTGTCTGAGAAGCTTGGTTTGGATTTATCTATTTTATGTTTAGGAGAAAATGCTAGTTCTTTAAGAGAACAAGCGTCTGATTATAGCGCAAAAAATTTAATTTTAGCACAACATGATTTAATTAATTCTTATTCTGCTGATGGTTATTCTAAAGCATTAGCTCAGGTCATATCTGAATTGTCACCAAAATATGTTCTTATGGGTCATTCTTATATGGTACGTGATTTTTTACCGCGAGTAAGCGCAAAACTTGATATACCATTTGTAAGTGATATTATTACGGTTGACTATAATAGTGATTCTCCAATTTTTTCACGACAAGTTTTTAATGCAAAACTTGCTACAAAAGTTGAAGCAACTTCAGATACAGTGCTTTTAAGTTTTCAATCTGCAGCATTTTCTTCTGATGGTATGCAGATTGGAGGATCAGAAAATCAATCAGATTTTTCAGTTAATCTTGAAGCAAGTGATATAAAGTCACAAAGCGAAGCTGAATTTCAAGAGTCTGCTTCAGGCGTAGATTTAACAACGGCCGAATTAATCGTTTCTGTCGGAAGAGGAATCGAAAGCCAAGATAATTTGCCTTTAGTTGAATCACTCGCATCAGCGATGGGCGCAGAAATTGCTTCTTCAAGACCTGTAGTTGATATGGGTTGGTTACCTCCTTATAGACAAATTGGGAGTTCTGGCCAGGCTGTTTCACCAAAATTATATCTTTCTGTTGGAATTTCGGGGGCTATTCAACATGTTGTTGGAATGAAAGGTTCAAAAACAATTATGGCAATCAATAAAGATGAAGATGCTCCAATATTTGAGATTGCAGATTATGCAGTCATAGGTGACTTAATGGAAATTGTTCCAAAGCTCACCGAAGAGATTCAAAAATAACAGATTAAAATGAAATTTCATATTATTGAACAGATAGCTCTAGTAGCTTTTTTATTTTCTGGTATATCCTTCTTTCTTTATCAGCTTCTTTTACGTCTTAAAATAGTTCTAAAAGGTAAACTAGATTTTAGCATTGAAGATTTGCCAAAAAGACTTCTGCGAGTATTTGATGAGGTCATTCTTCATAAAAAAGTAGCTAGTGGAAAGCGAAAGTCTGCTGGCATTCTTCATGCATTTGTTATGTATGGATTTATTTTCTTTGGATTAATAACTATTAATCATTTTTTAACAGCATTTGATTTATATATCTTTAATGATACCATCCGAAAAAATTATTTTTATTTTTTTGGAGCTCCATGGGCAATATTATGTACTACAGGTATTTTAGGGTTAGCATATAGAAGATTTATTATTAAACCTGAAACATTGGGTAAATTTTCTGCTACATCAGCATTAGTTACTGTATTTATTACTACATTAATGATTACTTATTTAATTGATGAAATTCACCATTTAAATCCATTTATGAATAATCCTGGTGCTAAGATTAATTGGTGGTTGCATTCTGGGGTTATCGGTGGATTTTTATTTTTAATCCCAAAATCAAAACATATGCACTTGGTCCTATCGCCATTTAATATTTTTCTTAGACCATTTGAAGTACCAAGTCATCCACCCATTCCAATTGATTTAGAAGCTTCAGAAGAAGAATTGGATGAATTGCTGTTAGATTTATCAAAACTAAGTAAAGATCAAGCATTAGATATTTTTACTTGTGTAGAATGTGGAAGATGCACAGATGTTTGTCCTGCAAACAGAGGCGGAGGCATACTTAACCCTAAATATCACTTTATTTTAGATTTAAAAGATCCAATGTTAGAATCGAACGATGTCAATGTTGTAGATAAAATTAATGTTGAAGCAGGATGGGAGTGCACAACATGCCAAGCGTGTACTGAAGTTTGTCCTGTAGGAAACCATGTTGAAAAGGCCGATGCAATTAGAAGTTTTCAAGTTATGGTTGAAGGAGATGTACCTCAAGAATATCAAAAATTACTTAGAAATTTACAAGAAACAGGTAACACTGAAGGGGCTTCATCTAGCGAATTATTGCAAAGAATGCCTGAATATACACCTGACAAAGAACTTGTTTTATGGTTAGGATGTTTTGCAAAACATGCTATGGATCCAAATTTTGTTAAATCCGTTGAGAATTTTACTAAAATCCTTGATTCAGCTGGCGTTACATATGGAGTGCTAAGTAATGAGCAATGTTCTGGAGATCCAGCAAATAAATTAGGAGATAAACTCACATATCAAATGCTGATGGATAATAATGTAGAAGAACTAAATAAGGTAAAGAGAGTAACTACAATGTGCCCTCATTGTGTTGTTAATTTGCAAAAAGAGTATAGCAAATATCATGATATTAAATATGAAGTTAAACATCATACTCAAGTAATTAATGAATTATTAGAGGAGGGTAAAATTAATATTAATCCTGGCAGTTTAGAGAAAGTTACCTATCATGATCCTTGTAATTTATCTCGTACGCTTGATGAAGTGGATGGTCCTAGAAATGCAATTAAGGCTGCAGCACCAGAATTTTTTGAATTAGATGAAAGCGGTAAAGATACACTATGTTGTGGAGCAGGTGGAGCACTTTGGTGGAAAAAGGATACTGGTGAGGGACGCACTCACTTATTACGCGCTGAACAAGTGATTGAATCAAAAACAGACACAGTTGTTACTGGATGTAATTTTTGTTATGG
>DEAO01000014.1:28269-31547 GCA_002348725.1 Fidelibacterota bacterium UBA2980
CGTTTCAATTGATTTATTCAACTTTTTAATAAAAGTATCAATCTCATCTTTTTCGTTATATATATGAAAGCTAATTCTAACACATGATGATATTCCTAATGTATTCATTAACGGTTTACAACAGTGATGACCTGATCTGACAGCAATCCCTTCATAATCAAGTAATTGTGCAATATCAAGCGAATGAATATTATCAATATTAAAACTAATAATTGAAGTTCTTTCGGAAGCATCCCCATAAATAGTCATTCCATCAATTTCATTTAACTTATTTAGAGTATATGATGTTAAATCTTTCTGTATTTCTATATAATTCTTATCAATTGTATTGAAAAAATCAATTGCAGCTCCTAGTCCGATTACTTGCGCAGATACTGGTGAACCAGGTTCAAATTTATGAGGTATATCAGTCCAAGTAGATTTTTCCATCGTTACTTCTTCAATCATTCCACCGCCAGTTTGATATGGAGGCATATCTTTTAAGATTTCTTTTCTTCCATATAAAACTCCAACTCCTGTTGGCCCAAACATTTTATGTCCTGAAAATGCAAAAAAATCACAACCTAACTCTGTCACATCAATTGTGATATGTGGAGTACTTTGACACCCGTCTACCATTACCAATGCACCATAGTGATGTGCTTTTTTAACAATATCTTTTATTGGATTAATTGTTCCTAAGACATTTGATGTATGAGTGACACTTACCATCTTTACATTTTCATTTAACATATTTTCATAATCTTCTAAATCGAGTGTACCATCTGGAGTTGATTTTACATATTGAATTTTTGCTCCTGTTTTTTCACTAATAATTTGCCAAGGAACGATATTTGAATGATGTTCCATATCAGTCAGTAGAATAACATCGTTTTTCTTTAAATTTTTAAATCCCCATGCATCAGCAACAAGATTAATTGATTCAGTAGCACTTTTTGTGAATACAATAGAATCAGCAGAACTTGCTCCAATAAATTTGGCAACTTTTTTTCTTGTATTTTCAAATTCATTTGTTGCTTTTTCACCTAATTCATAGACACTTCTATGAATGCTCGCACCATACTCTTTATAGAACTGCATTTCTTTTTCGATAACGGATATAGGTTTTAGGCTAGTGGCAGCGCTATCAAAATAAATTAATTTCTTATTACGATTTTTTTGCTTAAGAATTGGAAATTCTTTTCGAATATTTTTTGCACTCATTTAATATAAACCTAATTGAAGTTTTGCAGCATCAGACATCATATCTTGATTCCATTGCGGTTCCCATACTAGCTCTACTTCAACATCGTTAGCTCCGTCTAATGATGATACTTTTTCTTTTACTTCATCTGCAATCACAGGGCCCATTCCGCATCCTGGAGCTGTTAATGTCATCTTAATAGATACGTTAACCCCTTCTTTGCTTTCTTTAACTGTACAATCATATACCAAGCCTAAGTCAACAATATTAACAGGAATTTCCGGATCATAACATGTTTGAAGCATATTCCAGACTTCCTCTTCGTTTGCGAAATTGTTACTAACAACTAATTGTTTTTCTTCACCTATTGCTTCTGCATCTATACCTTTTACTTGATACATATTCCCTTCTACAACAATAGTAAAATTATCTCCTAGAGATTGTGTTATTATACCAGGAGTTCCTTTTGTTAAGAGTGTTTTAACACCATCAGGAACACTGAAAACTTCAACATCTGACTGCAATATAAATTCTTTATTCATTTATTTAATTCCTCTTTAATAAATAATAGTGCTCCAATAAATCCATTTTGTCTTTGACTAGAAATAGTTGGACCTATATTAAGCCATTCAAAAATCTTTATTGGTTCATCAAATTCATCAATAAAATCAATAATACCCTTTTTTTCTGAATTATTAAACCCAATTTGTAAAATTCGTAATAATCCTTTGACAATTGCACTTTCAGAATCTGCTTTTAAGGTAACAAATTTATTATTTTCTAGTTTAATCCATGTTTGGGAAGTACATGCATTGACTTTGTTTTTATCAACTTTATCTTTTAAATCAATCTGTTCAATTTTTTTACCTAAATCGATTAAATAAACTAATTTGTCTTGGCCTTCTAGCGCAGAAAACCCATTTCTAATTTCAGAAAAGTTTTTATTTAGATTATTATTCATTCATCCATTTATCAATATGATCTTGTGCATTATTTTTAATATTCTCATCTGAAAAGGTTTTAATCACTGCATGCGCGAATGCTTTAACAAGAATTTGCGTTGCATCTTCTTTGTTGATTCCTCTTGATTGAAAATAAAAAATACTATTTTTATCCAAAGCACCTGTTGTAGATCCATGTCCGCATTGCACATCATCTGCATAAATTTCTAATTGCGGATTAGAATGAGCCGTTGCTTCCTTTGATAAAAGTAAATTTTTGTTTGATTGATTTGAGTCAGTTTTTTGCGCTCCATCAAATACAACAACTTTTCCATTGAAAACAGATGTTGATTTATTTTGAAGAATATTCCTGACATTTTGTGAACTGTTACAATGTTCTGATTTGTGGTTAATTAATATATTGTTATCTGTATGTTCATCGTTCTTAGTAAGGTTTAGCGCATTCACTATTGCTTCTGCCCCTGATTTATCTAAATCGATTTCAATAAAATCTTTATTGAATGATGATTCATAATTAAAGCTATCAATATTGATAATGGTATTAGTATTTGCTTTATAGTAATTATATCTCAATAAATTACTTTGTGTACTATCTTGATAGATTGAGCCATGATTAAGAATTGAATCATCATCACATATAAATTTATTTATTCTTAGGTTAAAACTATCGAAACCATGATTAACATCTTCTTCACAAATTGATACATTATTTTTCTTGTTTAGTTTGAAGATGTTAAATGTAGGAGCAAACATATTTTCTGATTTTTTATCATAAATATTTACAATATTAATTGCTATATGAGTTTTATTTCCTTTTTTAAACTCAATAAAAATTCCTTCATTAAATTTTGCAATTCCAAGGTTAAACAACGCTTCATTATTGAAATTTTCAGACATTTTCATTATATCCTGCTCTTTGATATCCATAGTATTGCTAATTAATATTTCATTTTTAAAATCACAATTTTCCAACGATTCTTTTATGAATGATCCATTTACAAAACATAATGTATTTTTTGTTTTTAGATATTCTTTGATATCAATATCTGAATCTGAAATGATAGTATTATACTTTTTTAAGTGGTTGCTATTCGAAAATTTCCAATTTTCTAACCTTTTAGTAGGATAGCCTA
>DEAO01000014.1:31934-32139 GCA_002348725.1 Fidelibacterota bacterium UBA2980
AGCCAAGAATACCCTTTTTCTTCTACTTGCCTTGCTAATTCCATATCACCTGATTTTACTATTTTACCATCAATCATCACATGTACAACATCTGGATTAATATATTCAAGCAATCTTTCGTAGTGAGTAATAATTAATGTTGAATTTTTCTTTCCATTAAATTCTTTTACCCCATCTGCTACAATTTTTAATGCATCAATATCTA
>DEAO01000014.1:32463-34498 GCA_002348725.1 Fidelibacterota bacterium UBA2980
CCTGAATCTGTTTCATCAAGTATAGCAAATTTTGGATTTAAGGAAAGTAATTGAAAAATTTCACTTTTCTTTTTTTCTCCACCTGAAAAACCATCATTGATTGATCTTTTTAAGAAAGAATCATCTAGTGTTAGTTTTTTTAATATTTCTTTTGATTGATTTAAAAATTCTAGTGCATCCATTTCTTCTTTTCCTTGATTTTTTAGATGTGCGTTGATTGCTGATCTTAAAAAATATGCCATACTTACACCTGGAATAGCTACAGGATATTGAAAACAAACAAAAATCCCATTTAAAGATCTGTTTTCTGGGCTCATTTCAGTAATATCAGCAGCATTCATATGGATTGATCCATTTGTAACTTCAAATTTTTCATTTCCAGCTAATGTATTTGCTAAAGTACTTTTTCCAGATCCATTTCTTCCCATAATTGCATGAATTTCACCTTCTGGTATTTGAAGATTAATTCCTTTTAGGATTTCTTTTTCTTCTACAGAAACTTTTAAGTTTTTTATATTGATCATTTTACCCTACGCTATTTTCTAGTGTTACTTCGATTAATTGTTTTGCTTCTACTGCAAACTCCATTGGGAGTTCTGCAAATACTTCTTTACAGAATCCATTTACGATCATTGATACTGCATCATCTAAATTAATTCCTCTTTGATTACAATAGAATAATTGATCTTCACCAATATTCGACGTTGTTGCTTCATGTTCCATTTGTGCAGTCTTATTTTTTACATCTATATACGGAAATGTATGCGCTCCACATTTATCTCCAATTAAAATTGAATCACATTGAGAAAAATTACGTGCATTATCAGCATTCTTTAATATTTTTACACCACCACGATATGTATTTTGTCCTTCACCAGCAGAAATTCCTTTTGATATGATAGTACTCTTAGTGTTTTTCCCTATATGAATCATCTTTGTTCCTGTATCAGCTTGCTGTTTATTTTTTGTTATGGCAACTGAATAGAATTCACCAACACTATCATCTCCTTGCATAATTACACTCGGATATTTCCATGTTATTGCTGATCCGGTTTCAACTTGTGTCCAAGAAATTTTAGATCTATCACCTGCACATTTTCCTCTTTTTGTTACAAAGTTATATATTCCACCTTCACCATTTTCATTTCCTGCATACCAATTTTGTATTGTTGAATATTTAATTGTTGCATCTTCATGTGCAATTAATTCTACACATGCAGCATGTAGTTGATTCTCATCTCTCATAGGTGCTGTGCATCCTTCAAGATAACTGACTTCACTTCCTTCATCAGCAATAATTAATGTTCTTTCAAATTGCCCGGTATTCGATGCATTTATTCTGAAATATGTTGATAGCTCAAGAGGGCATTTAACATTTTTTGGTATATAAACAAAGGAACCATCACTAAATACTGCTGAGTTTAGAGCAGCAAAATAGTTATCTGTATAAGGGATTACTGTTCCAAGATATTTTTTTATTAAATCAGGATGTTCTTGTACTGCTTCAGAGAAAGAACAAAATATTACCCCATGTTTTGCTAATTCATCTTTAAAAGTTGTTGCAACTGAAACACTGTCAAAAACTGCATCTACTGCAACCCCTTCTAACTTTTTTTGTTCATCTAATGAAATGCCAAGCTTATTATATGTTTCTAATATTTCTGGATCCACTTCATCAAGGCTCTTCTTACTTTTTTTCTTTGGTGCTGCATAATAACTTAATGCCTGATAGTCTATTGGTTTATAAGTGACATTTGCCCATTTTGGTTCTTTCATTTTTTGCCAATTTTTGTATGCTTTTAATCTCCAATCTAGCAACCATTTTGGCTCCTTTTTTATATTGGATAATTTTGTGATAACTTCTTCATCTAAACCAGGTTCAAATTTGATTTGTTCCACATCTGTGGTAAAACCATATTTATACTCTTGGTCTAAATTTTTATCAATTATTTGTTGGTTCTTGTCAATCATTTTCTCGTAGCGAGCAATTTATCTAATTACGCTATTATTTGCTATTTATTTAGAAATAATCAAT
>DEAO01000037.1 GCA_002348725.1 Fidelibacterota bacterium UBA2980
ATCAATCTAATAATTTCGTTCTGTAAAGTTAGATTATTTTCTTTTGCATTATCAATTGCTCTATCAACACTAATATATATTTCTGATTCTAAAACCGTATCATTCCTTAAGGGAAAAGTTAGAACATCCGTTAATACATCTTCATTAAAATATTCAATCTTTAAGGCATTTAATTTTAAATCATCACAAAAAATGAAATTCAAATCAATTGTACTATAATTAGAATTGGTTAAAACTTTTTCGGAGATTTTTTCTATAGATGAAGACTTAAATGAAAAATCTTGATAGAGATTATTTACATGAATATTAATCATCATTTTTTTTAGATGGATACTCTGGTCTAGAGTGATATAACCCTGATAATACAGGTATTAATCCATCTTTACCATCAACAGTGCCTTTGATTTTTCTTAAATCATCTAATGTAAGAGGACAATGATCAAGTTGGCCATCCTGCAACAGATCTTTGATTGATTTTTCAATCATTGCATCAAATTTTTCAACGTTTGGATTTTTTATTGAATTCGCCTGCGCTTCGATTGCCTCAGCAATCATCACAATGGCTGTTTCTTTCGTTGTAGGTTTTGGACCATTATATCTAAATCTAGACTCGTCTACATCATCTTGATCTGGAGATTCATTGAGTGCTTTTTGATAGAAATATTCCATTCTTTTTGTACCATGGTGTGTAGCAATAAAATCCTTTACAATTGAAGGCAATCCATATTCATCAGCTAAGTCTATTCCATCAGCAACATGTTGTTTTAATATTTTTGCACTCATATTTGGAGTAATAGAATCATGTTTATTTTCACCTTGTTGATTTTCAGCATAATATTCTGGTTTCTTCAGCTTCCCAATATCATGATAATAGGATCCAACACGACATAATAATGCTCTTGCTCCAACAGCATTAGCAGATGATTCAGCTAAAGTACCAACTTTAATGCTATGTGTATGCGTTCCAGGAGCTTCTTCGATTAATCGTTTTTGTAGCGGTTGATCATAATCAAGTAATTCAATTAAACTATAATCAGTTGTAATCCTAAACGAAGATTCAAATAAAGGAACAAGACCGAAAGATAAAATTGGAGAAAGAAAACTGGTAAGAGCAAAAAATCCAACTTCAGAGTAATTATAATCTAGAAAATCAATTCCCTTAAATAGCATAATGGAAAAGAATACAAATAATGTAGAAGAAAGCAATCCAAACATAGTGGTAATAATTTGTCGACGCTTTCTAAGTCTTCTTACACTATAGATAGAAATAAAAACTACAAAAAATTGCATAATTGCAAAATCAAGATTATTACCAATTAATAATGATATCATTAAAATTAATACAATAGAAATTAACATAGATACTGATGCATCTAATAATACTGTAAGCAACATAGATGCAATAGCTATAGGTATAAAATATGCACTGGCTTGATAATTCATAACCATCCAAGCAATTAACATCAATCCATAAACTACAATACTAATTAAAAATAACATTTTATAATCTTCAAAATAATGTTTGCGATAAATGTAAATGAAAGAGAAGAGCAAAAATAAAAGAATCGATACTATGAAATACGCACCTAAATACTCTCTTAGTTTATCAGTTGCTTTTTCATAACCCAAACGACGACCGTATTCAAACTGTAGGGATTTTAATTTTAAAAGAACTGATTCTGTGATCCGATTATTAGCATCAACAATTAATTCATTTGCAAGAACTGTGCCTTGAAATCTAGATACCCTGTCTAATTGTTCTTTTTGATTTTTTTCTGTTAATTCTTTATCAAAAATAATATTTGGTTTAATAAATTCATTGACCAACTCATACCCAAGAATTGATTCTATGCTTGTTTCATCGATATAGAATGAATTGATTTCTTCTTTATTTTTTCTCCAAGCACCTTCAACATCATTATAGTTTTTAACAGAACTTATAATCAATTCTCCACCCTGTATAATACTAATCTCTTCACTGAGAACATCTGATAATGGTACATCTAAAATTCCTTCAGCCCAGCGATTCAAACAAATTTGCTTAATATTAGTTTTTAATTGATCAAAATTTGTTATCTCAGTGATAACATCTTGCTGAATTCCAATTAATTTTTCCCATTCATTTTTATCTACTTGATAAGAATAACGACTTAAAAACTCACTATACAAAGCATTATAAGTTGTGCTGTCTGCAATAAAATTGTTTTGAAATGATTCAAACTCTGGTTCATAACGATATTTATAGAGAGAGTCTTGGGAACTAATATATTGATAATAAGAAGTGCGAACATCATTGATATAAATAAAGAATGTATCTAATGCAACCAACTGATTATTAACCATATCCTGGTTGCGTTTAAAACTATAAGAAACAGATTTTTTTGCTTCATCTAAATCACTATTTAATTTTTGTTCTGTTTTTAAAATACCAAAATCAAAAGGTGCAATAATAGGTTCACGTGCAATATCATCCAACTGATAGGAATAACGTATCGAAAATCCTGTAGGAAATATGATTGAAATTAATACTGAAAGTCCAAAAAAAATCAAAAGTGGAAATTGATTCTTTACAAAGAATTTTTTTAATTGATTAAAAATGTCCATGACTTACCAACGAATAATAGATGAAGCCCAGGTATATCCAGCTCCAAATGCAGTTAAAACAATAATATCGCCTTTCTTAATTTTACCTTCTTCTAATGCTTCACACATTGCAATTGGAATAGTGCCAGCTGTAGTATTCCCATATTTATGAATATTAATATACATTTTATCAATTGAGATATTCATACGTTTGGCTACTGTTTCTAAAATGCGATAATTTGCTTGATGTGCAATTACTAAACTAACATCTTCTATAGATAGGTTATTATGTTTTAGTGCAACATTAATTGATTCAGGCATGCGTACTACAGCATTTTTAAATACTTCTCTTCCATTTTGAAAAGGTAGATGGTGACCTTCAGAAACAACTTTTGCATCAATACGATTTGGATAATGGATCGATCCTGGTGCCTTGGCATTTAACATTTCTACACCTGAACCATCTGCATAGGTGTGTGTAGACAAAATGTAGCTTTCATCATTAGTAGGTTGTAATACAGCTGCTCCACCTCCATCACCAAATAAAACTCCGGTTGCCCTTCCTGCAGGTGATTTATCTAACAGGCATGACATAACATCTGAACCAACCAATAAAATGTTTTTATATTTTCCAGTCTGAATAAATTGATTACCAATTTCTAATAAATAAATAAAAGCTGAACAGGCTGCACTGATATCAAAAGCACTAACATTTGTAGTAATGCCTAATTTTTGTTGGATTATAGGCGCCATACCTGGGAAATTATAATCAGAACTAACAGTGCCTACAATAATAGCATCTAAATCTTCTGGATTGATTCCTGCGTCACTAATTGCTTTTTTGCATGCAGGAAGCACCATATCAGAATTAGGCATTCCTTCTTCTACCCATCTTCTTTCTTTAATACCACTTCGTGTTTGAATCCATTCATCAGTAGTGTCCATTATCTTCTCAAGATCTTGGTTTGTTACTACGTTATCTGGAACGCTATATGCTAATCCTGCTATTTTTGCTTTATTCATAATATAATGCTTTTGAGCTGATCTGTAAGCCGGGTTCTGTACATCAATGATGTGATGATTATTCCTCTCGATTCTATATCGCTATAGAACTCTAGCAATCTACCCGTCCTTCAAATGATGCGAGTCACATCTTAGGACTACTTGATCTTGCACCTAGTGGGGTTTACAAGCTAACAATGTTACCATCGTTACTGGGGGTCTCTTACACCTCCGTTTCACCCTTGCCAAAATGGCGGTCTATTCTCTGCTGCACTATCCATATTCTCACGAATCCCACCTGTTAGGTGGCACTATACTCTTTGGTGCCCGGACTTTCCTCTCAAATAACTTTGAGCAATCACCCAATCAGCTCATTTTGGAATAATAAAGGATACAAAGACAATTAAAAAGTAAAAAATTAATTTTCAGAATTAGACTGATATACAAAGCGACCACAATTTCCACAAAAAACTACCTGTTTTGCCAATGCTTCGTTAACAAGTTGGGCTGGAATAAATGCTCCACATTCTCCGCAACTATCATCTAATATCTCAGCAACAGCAACACCATTTCTTGCTTCATAAATAGTTTGATATTGAGCAAGTATAGTATCATCAACATTTTTAATAATATTATTACGTTCTTCCTCTAAAGAATTCTTTTCATCAGAAACTTCTGAAAGCTTTGATTCTAATGCTTCTTTTTTAGATGCTAAATCTTGAATTAATGTATCTAAATTAGACTGATCTTCTTCAATTTCCTTCGATAAAGTATCTTTTGTTTCCATTAGTGTCAGAAGTTCTGTCTCTTTCTCACTGACAAGATTCTTTTCATAATCAATAGTTTCCATCATCGCATCGTATTCTTTATTTGTACTAATAGAACCATCAGTTAATTTATCTTTTAAAG
>DEAO01000042.1:0-5166 GCA_002348725.1 Fidelibacterota bacterium UBA2980
GGGGAAGATGAATTAAATACACTAATTGATACTGTGATACAAGAAGTAGAAGCAGAAAGTATGGCAGATTTTGGAAAAGTTATGCCTGAAGTGATGAAAAGAGGCGCTGGTCAAGTTGATGGAGGCATGGCCCAAACATTATTGAAGTCAAAATTATCATAATACATGATTGTTGATATTCTTCTTTTATTTTTAATCTTTTTTATAGGAATTTTTGGTGCTCGCAAGGGCTTTTTAGATGAAATTTCTGAATTTGTAGGTATTGCGCTAGCCATATGGCTTGCGGCATCTTTTTATGTTGATCTAACAATCAAATTATACTCATTAGTTAATTTTCCTGAAAAAATAACTCAATTTATTTCTGCAATAATTATTTTTGTTGGCATTGTCTTGCTTGTGCGATTTGTAGCAAGTGTTTTGTCGCTTCTTTTTCAAGATTCTTCAATATTTTCATTTGGGAATCAGTTCTTTGGATTTTTATTTGGCATTTTAAAAGGAACTCTTTTAATAATATTATTTTTATGGTTTTTTGACTCTTATATTTCAACAAATATTTATGATATTATTGAAACTGAATCAAAAATTATTTCTTTTATTAACCCGATGAAAGATTGTATTAATCAATCAATAACAATACCTTTATAATATGGCACGCATTGCACAAGAGACAATTCAAAGAGTACTAGATGAAATTGATATTGTAGATGTTATTTCACAATATGTTGATTTAAAGAAAAGAGGAAAGAATTATTTTGGTCTTAGTCCGTTTAGATCAGAAACTAAACCTTCATTTAGTGTATCTGTTGATAAGAATTTATGGTATGATTTTGGTTCTGGTCAGGGAGGCAATGCAATCGATTTTCTTATTGAGTATGAACGTATTAGTTTTGTTGAAGCTGTCCGTTCTCTTGCTAAGAAATATAATATTGAAATTGTAGAGATTGGAGACGCTGAACAAGATAATCTTTATGATCAACTCTATGAAATCCATGAACTTGCTTGTATTTATTTTCAGAATAACCTTAAATCCAATACCAAAGCAAAAATTGGGAAACAATATTTAAAAGATAGAAATTTTAGTGATTCCATTGTAAAAGATTATCGTTTAGGAGTATCCTTAGATAGTTGGGATGCTTTATTTAAAGAAGTAGGTGGAAAATTTGATGAAGATATACTCAAAAAATCTGGGTTATTCTCTGAATCCAAAAAAGGCTTAGTAGATCGTTTTCGAAATCGATTGATGTTCCCATTTTTTAATCTTTCTGGAAAAATTGTTGGGTTTAGTGGTAGAACTTTATCTGAAGATGATGATGTAAAATATCTTAATTCCCCCGAAACATTTTTATTTCAAAAAAGTAAAATTTTCTATGGAGGGTATCAAACACTTCCAACAGTACGAAAACAAAATTTTGCTATTCTTGTAGAAGGGCAGACAGACTATCTTCGTTTAATAGAAAATGGTTTTCCTAATGCGATTGCTACTTCAGGTACTGCATTTTCCAATAAACATGCAATAGTCTTAAAAAAACATACCAACAGGGCTATTCTTGCATATGATTCTGATGATGCAGGAGTCAATGCTGCAATACGTGCTAGTTATGCCTTGCTACAGGAAGGGGTCGAAACTCGTATATTATTTTTAGGTAACAATTATGACCCAGATGATTTCTTTCAAGAAGAAAAAGATAGTAAAGCAATTTTTAAAGAACGCATTAAAAACGCACTGCATCCAATTCCATTTATTATTGAGCAAAAAGGAATATTAAAACAAAGCGCTACTGAAAGATCTGTGTTTGTAGATGAATGTCTTACAGAAATTAAATTAGTATCTGATTCTATTATTCAATCTGATTTAATTAAACGACTATCTAATGAAATATCTATACCAGAAAGCGAACTATTGAATCGATTAGACTCTATTAAAACAAAAAGATATCGTCAAATTTCTGATGAAAAAGCTGAAATCAAATCAACGCACTATACTTCACGATCTCAAAAAGCTCAACTTGAGCTAATAAAACTTGGAATACATTATCCTGATAGTATTAAAGATATCAATGTCGGCTTATTTACTAGCACTTTTTTACATGATGCAATGAAAGCTATTATTAAAAGTGATAGTAAGAATGATAACCAAGCACAATTGTTGCAAATCATTGGCGGAAATGAAGAAGAACGTAATCTAATTGCTGGTCTTGCTATTACAGGACATAAAAAAGAAGATATAGATCAAATCTTAAAAGACTGCTTATTGATTTTAGAGCAAGAACCAATTAAAAAGAAAATTCAATTATTACGAGATAAAATTAGACGCCTTGAAGAAAGCGATTCACTTCCAGATGATAAGCTTATCACTGAATTAAGCAATTTACAAAAAGACCTAAAATAAAAAAGCCCTCCATAAAGAAGGGCTTTTTTATATCTTACTAACCTAAAATACAGATTAATAATTAATTGTCATTCCAAGAACCCATTGTCTAGGTTGTCCTAAACGAACTCTTAGATTGGCAACGTCACCTGATCCATCATATGCGTCGACAAAGTCTCCGACAAATAATTCATCAGTAGCATTATGAACAGAAGCATTTAATGTTACATCTCTACCACCAACGTTCATTCCGTATTGGAATTTAAGATTCATTAGTGTTGTAAAGTCAGTAACATAAGCATCGTCAGCAAAAGTATTACCTTCGCCAAGCAAGAATGCTAAGTCGTTAATAGCTCCATCATAACCCCATCTAGGATACTGTTTTCCAAAATGTTCAACTTCTACTGAAGCTTTCATTGTATTCCAGAATCCTGTAAGGATTAAGTTGTGCCCTTCTTGTGGTGCTCCTGAGATCATCACATCTTTTACATAAAGATTAAAAGATGTTGAAGTGGATGGATCTCCAAGTGTTTCAAAATATGTATAGCTTAAGTCATCAGTAAATCTCCAGTCACTAACATGACCACGTGCGTCAATTCTAAGAACTGGGATTGGTTGATATGCTATAGAATATTCTAAACCTTGGTGAGTTTCATTCAATCCGTCAATACTAAAGAATGATTCATTTCCACTAAGATCTTCTACAGTACCACTTTGTGCTCTGTCTTGCCACATAGACATATAGTAATTCATACTACCTGCCCATTGACCATTCGCTGATTTAAATCTAGCACCAACATCAAACCATGTTGCTTTTTCATTTTCAAAACCAGTGTTAAGAATGAAATTAGCATCATCAATCATTTTATCTAATGAAGGGGTTAGATTTGAGGTACTAAAGTTACCAAACATCATCCAAGTATCATTTATTGGCATAGTACCACCAACTTTCATCTGCCAACCCATTTCTGCATCAGCTTCTAATGTTGGTTCTCCTACTTGGAAATGATCTTGTGCTGTATAACTAGCTTGTGTTAGCCCAAGCATAGCAAAAGCAGTTTTACCACCGCCCCAATTCATGCTTGCTTGTCCATAACCACCAGCCCAGTCAATTGTGTTTGTGTTATCATAGTAGATTTTATCACCGAGTGTTCTGTATTTTTCTTGATCAGTTGTCCAATTATCATTGGAACTGTTCCAGAATGCGTCTCCGCCTAACAAGTCAAAAACTTGTCTATAGTGTTCTACTTCTGCTGTTCTTACATCAAGACCAAAAGTCAATAATGTAGTGTCATTAAGATCCCAATCTAACTTGGACATAATTCCATAAGTATATTGATTGTTTCTACTACCTCTTAACACACCAGCAGATACATAACCAACTCCGTCAACCCAATTATCTGTACTGTTTCTTGCAATCGTACCATCATAGTCTCTGTGACCATCACTACCCCAAAGAATTGAACCAGCTGATCCTGAACCACCACCTTCACCACCGGAGTAGTAAAGAGAGCTAGATAGCATCATGTCATCTCTGAGTTGATTGTAAGAATTCATCTGTACAATTGGTTTGTGGAAATAGTTTTGTCTTTCGTTGATCATAGTCGAAGAGTGTTGATCAGCTTCTCTCCAGTTCCAACCATCAAACGGTACCCAACTAGCGAGTGCACGTTTGCCGTGGTATGGAGTGTCTAGCTCATCAGCTCTTGGATTATAATCTACACCATATTCTGTTCTTAAATCTTCTTCAGCTACACCCATGTCTCTTGCAAGTTCATGACTATAATTTGAAATACGATTATTCCAGAAATTATGACCATGTACTTGTGGAGAACCAAGTGCAACTAATTCTAAACGATTATTATCATCTATAGAATAAGATGTATTGAAATAATAAGACCACGCATCAGTAAATGTTCCTTCTGCAAATAGACGATCAGCAGTTCTACGTGAAGCTGCCATGACCATAGTCATTTTATCATCCATCATTAATCCAGTATTTATTGTTACTGCAGTCTTACTTAGTTGGTATTCACCAACTTCTTGTTTTAACTGTACGCTAGCTTCAGTTGATGGAGGTGCACTAATAAAGTTCACAGTACCACCTAAACTAGGAACAGCAAGATTAACAGCACCTGCTCCTCTTTGAACCTGTACCACTGATGCAACATCAGCAAGTACTGCCCAATTAGAGAAGTATAGGTTTCCATTTTCCATATCATTCATTGGAACACCGTTAATCAAATAAGCTGTATAACGATCGTCAAATCCACGAACGTATACATTTTCGTCATCCCAACCACCGCCATTTTCGACATAGACGTTAGGAAGAGTTGACAATGCTTTTGGCAATCCACGACCACCTAATCTGAAATCAATATCAGCTTTAGTATAGTCATCGTATGCAATAGCATCAGTGTTATCTACACGATTTGCTAGTACTTCTACACCGCCCAACGCGACGGATGAGGAAGCTAGTACTAAATTAGCAGACTCGTTGGAATTCTGCACCTTTACAGTAGCGGAAGATTTTTTCTTTCCAACTACACTAGCAGTAACCGTGTGTGTGCCATTTGGAACATCGATTGAGTATGCACCGCTTAAAGTAGCAGCAGCACCCAGAGTTGTTCCTTCGACCACAACATTGGCTCCTGGTAAGGCATTACCATCTTCGTCTGTAACAGACCCAGAAATAGTACCTTGACCGAGGACTGCGCCTGAAATCATGATGATTCCTAATAGCGCACCAAGAATCGTACGATTCATAGTTAACTCCTTTTTCTTGGTTACTTTCATAT
>DEAO01000042.1:5578-6357 GCA_002348725.1 Fidelibacterota bacterium UBA2980
AAAAAACTGTCTTTGTGCTAATAATTTTATCATAAATTATCCTTTTTAAAATTCATCTGAATACCGTATTATAAAAAATGGACTTTATTGACTTAAAAACACAGCAAGATCGTATCAGAGATGGTTTAAAAACACGTTTTGATCGTATTTTAGATCATGGTGCCTATATTATGGGGCCAGAAGTGGATGAGTTAGAGGAAAAATTAGCCGATTATTGTGGTGTAAAACATGCGATTTCATGTTCATCTGGTACAGATGCGTTGCTTATTCCTTTAATGGCATGGGGCATAGGNNATGATACCCTTGAGATGAATTTGACTCAATTATTTGAGGATTGCAAACATTAATTCTCTATCTATTAAAAAACTATCTTTGCGCTAATCATTTTATCATAAATTATCCTTTTTAAAATTCATCTGAATACCGTATTATCAAAAAATGGACTTTATTGACTTAAAAACACAGCAAGATCGTATCAGACATGGTTTAAAAACACGTTTTGATCGTATTTTAGATCATGGTGCCTATATTATGGGGCCAGAAGTGGACGAGTTAGAGGAAAAATTAGCCGATTATTGTGGTGTCAAACATGCGATTTCATGTTCATCTGGCACAGATGCTTTGCTTATTCCTTTAATGGCATGGGGCATAGGTCCTGGAGATGCTGTATTTACAACACCATTTACCTATGTTGCAACAGCTGAGGTAATTGCTTTATTAGGTGCTACCCCTGTATTTGTTGATGTTTATGAATCTACTTTTAATATCGATTGTGAAAA
>DEAO01000024.1:0-141 GCA_002348725.1 Fidelibacterota bacterium UBA2980
CAGATATCAATAATCTTATGTTTGTAGGTTTAATTCAACCTTTAGGGTGTATATGGCCTTTATCAGACTTACAATCTCAATTAATAGCAAAATATCTTAAAGGTGAGTGGGAACTTCCTATTGATCTACAAAGAGCAATTA
>DEAO01000024.1:577-1101 GCA_002348725.1 Fidelibacterota bacterium UBA2980
AAATAACTACTAGATAATGATTTAAGCTTTGTGCTAAGCAAGATAATTGCAATGAGGTTAGGGAAGGTCATAAATCCAAGTGCAGCATCTCCAAAAATCCATACAGGTTCAAGCATTAGTACAGCACCAACAAAAACCATAAATACATAGCAATAACGATAGAATGGAATCGCTTTTGTTCCAAATAGATATTCTGTTGCTCTATCACCATAAAAAGACCAACTAATAGCAGTAGAGATTGCAAAAAGCACCACAGCTAATGTGACAATCTTATCTCCAAAAGGCACTCCTTGAGCAAAAGCATGACTGGTAAGCACGCTACTATTCATCCACATATCTGATGTAATAGCAGTATCAATTCTTTGGCCATAAAATTGTGTATAGTGCCACGAATCAGTTACCATAATCACTAAACCAGTTAAAGTACATATAACGATTGTATCGATATATGGCTCTAAAAGAGCAACTACACCTTCTCTAACAGAATATTTTGTTTTTGCTGTAGAGTGTGCAATTGCAGCAGA
>DEAO01000024.1:1480-11357 GCA_002348725.1 Fidelibacterota bacterium UBA2980
GCAATAAAAGCACCTGCGCTTATCCCAGCAATTTCTGCTGGAGGATTAAACGCCATTTTGAAAATAGTACCAAACGATTCACCTACTTTCTCATAATTGCTTAAGATGATAAATAAAGCAGTAAAAACATAGATAACAGCCATAATTGGAACAAGGTATCCTGTTACATTACCAATACGTTTAATTCCACCTAGGATAACCATAGCTACAATAGATGCTATCATAAGTCCAAGAACTATTTGGAATATAGAAGGTTCAAAAATACCTTCAATAACAACAGATTTTGACATTAGCCAATTTTCTGATCCTAATAAAGGGAGAAATTGACTGTACAGTTGATCAGTTAAAGTAAAGGATTGTATTGCATTTCCTGTAAAAAATGAACAAATAATAGCAAAACATGCAAAAGCTACAGCAAGCCATCTCCATTTAGGTCCTAGACCATTTTCGATGGTGTACATTGGGCCGCCAGCAGTATTACCAACTGAATCAGTCTCACGATACTGTAATGCAAGCGTACATTCTGAATATTTGAGTGCAGTCCCAAAGAATGCGGTAATCCACATCCAAAACAATGCTCCAGGTCCACCATAATAAATTGCAATAGCAACACCAGCAATATTTCCAATTCCAACTGTTGCTGCTAAAGCTGTAGAAAGAGCTCTAAAGTGATTTAAATCGCCTTCATCTTCAACATCATCATAATCTCCTCGTGTTACTCTTATCCCATGTAATACATGTTTTAACTGAGGAAATCCTAGTTTGAATGTCATATAAATTCCAGTTCCCAATAATGCAAACACCATAAGTGGTATACTTGCAATTGGGAAGCTTTTTAGAAAATCTTCGCCTAATAGATTTCCTGGAAATGACCAGACACTATCGTAAAAATGTACTCCTGCAAATAAAAGCACAACCCCGATAATTCCAAATACTATTAAGGCATATCTTTGTTTTGACATGGCAACATTTTAAAAAATATTTTTAAAAGTAAACATGAATTTTATTATTAATTTTATTTCCATGTTAATTGCCGGTGTAGATGAAGTAGGTAGGGGAGCATTAGCTGGCCCAGTAGTTGCAGCTGCTGTAATCTTAAAAAACGATATTAAAGGACTGAATGATTCTAAAAAAATATCGGAACTAAAACGCCAAGCCTTGTATAATGATATAATGAAGAATGCACTATCTATTGCAATTGGCTTTAAATGGAGTAATTATATTGATGATTACAATATTAAAGTTGCATCTGAACATGCAATGATTGACGCAATCAATGAATTATCAAAAAAACCAGACAAAATAATGGTTGATGGATTTTCATTAGATATCCCTATTCCAAATGAAGGAATTATTAAGGGAGATCAAAAAATTCCATCTATTATGGCGGCTTCGATTATTGCAAAAGTTACGAGAGATGAAATTATGCGTTCATTTCACTATATTTATCCTATGTATGATTTTTTAAACAATAAAGGGTATGGAACAACAAAACATCGTACAGCTCTACAAAAATTTTCTTTTACAAAAATACATCGTCAAACATTTGAACCTATTTCCAGTATGGTGAGTAAATGAATAGATTTATAGCAGAAGCAAAATCATTATTGGCTCTTATTCTTATTATTTTGTTTTTAAAAGAAACAGTAGTAGAGGCTTACATTGTTCCAACAAGTAGCATGGAAGAGAATATCTTAAAAGGCGATTTTCTAATTGGAAGTCGTTATATCTATGGAATGAAAGTCCCAGAGAAAATATGGGTACCTTTTACCGCAATTAGCATTCCAACCTTCTTGCCTGAATATCGTTTTCCAGCGTTTAAAGAAGTTGAAAGAGGAGATGTGGTAGTTTTTGAATATCCTAGGGATCCAGTATATAAATATGTAAAACGCTGTATTGCAATTGCGGGTGATTCAATTAAGATTGACAACCAAGATACTTATGTAAATGGAGAAATTGTTTCATTGCCAGCAGGAGGAAAATTTATTGCAAAAGAATTTTCAAAAGCAATTGTTGATCCAGATATATTCCTTGGAGTAGAAGGAAATAAAGATCAATATCCTGAAATTACTGTTCCAAAAAAAGGAGATACTTTTAGTTTAGATCAAAACATGAATTGGAAATTAATTCTACCATTATTATTGTATGAGGGCAACAAGGTAGAACTCATTTATGAAGATAATGCATTGGCTTTTACCAATATGAGCCCAAGGGATATTTATAGAAGAACTGGAGATAAAAGTGTTTATAGGGGTTATGTGCCAAGCGAAGGCGCTACATTAATAACGCCATGGTCTCCAATGATTACAGAAGAGTTTATACAGTATCTATATATTAATGGTAAGCCAATTAATGAAGTAAAAACATACACATTAACACAAGATTATTTTTGGATGATGGGAGACAATAGAGACAATAGTGAAGATTCAAGATTTTGGGGATTTGTTCCAAGAAGCCATATTCTTGGACAACCGCTTGTTACATGGTTTTCGATTAATTTAGACAATTATATACCGAGATTATCTCGAATTGGAAAAATTCCAAATTAATAAAAAAAAGTTTTCATATTGAATTTTCATTGATTAGTTTCAATTGTCTCAAAAAAAGAAAAGGATAATATATGTTATCAAATACAGAAAAAGTACTAAGCGTTGTTGTTTTATTTCTTGCTGCCGCTGTTGCAGGTTCTTTGTTTCAATATAATGCTGCTATGGCTGAAATGGAAAGATTGCAAGAAGATCGTGAACAGCATGTTGATCAAGTAAATACAGAATTTAGAACAAGAGTTAAAAATGTCGAACTTGACAATATTGGTCAAGGCAAAAAAATTGCTGAAGGAAGACAAATGATTCTTGCAAACACAAAATTAATTTATACTAAAGCAGACTCTCTTGGAAACCTTATAGATGATCTAGCTTATGAGATTAAAAGAGTTGAACGTGATTTAAGTAAGAAAATTAAAAATGTTGAACGTGACCTTGAAGGGTTAGAAGATAACTTTGATAAAGAAAAACGTAGAACTAGAAGAGATATCTCTGATTTGAAGAAATCTGTTAAGAAACTAAATGATAAAGTTTTCCCACCAGAAGAGGATGATAAAAAGAAATAATCTCAACAAGATAACATAATTAAAAAAAAGGGCTTTGTTTAAAGCCCTTTTTTTGTACCGAGGGTCGGGCTCGAACCGACATGAGGAAATCCTCACTGGTGTTTGAGACCAGCGCGTCTACCAATTCCGCCACCCCGGCAAAAACAATTGACTAATTTGAGATAAAGTACTTATTTTGTCAATGATATAATCATGAGCAATAATTCACATCCAGGATATAAAGGAGTAGAGGCTACATTTGCAACTATTCCTCAAATGTTTCAACGAGTTGTTTCCGAAAATCAAGATACTGAAACATATTTTGTTAAAAAAGACGGTGAATGGAAAGGGCAAACATTTAACGAATTGCAAGCACGCGTAGAAGGTTTTGCAAACGGTTTAAAGAATCTTGGAATTAATGAACATGATAAAGTAGCAATTATTGGAACAAATTCTCCTGAATGGTGTACTTCTGATTTTGCTATTGCACACATTCGTGCTGTTTCTGTTCCAGTTTATCCAACTCTTATTGCTGAACAATCACAATATGTTGTAAAGCACTCTGAAAGTAAAATTGCAATTGTTAAAGATGAGGAGCAGTTAGATAAAATTTTACCATTATTAAGTGATGATGAATGTCATTTAAATAAAATTATTATTATGGATGAAAGCTATTCTGGTGAACATGCTACTCATTTTTCAAAAATAGTATCTTTAAATCAAACATCTCATGATATTAAGGCAATATCGCAAACTGTTCAACCTGAAGACTTGTTAACTTTAATATATACAAGCGGAACAACTGGTCTTCCAAAAGGGGTAATGCTAACTCACGATAATGTTTGTAGGAATTTGTTATCTATTGGAGAATTAATTGATCTTATTCAAGAAAAATATGGTATGACAGAAAAAGCATTTTTATCCTTTCTGCCAGTTGCGCACAGCTTTGAAAGAGTGGGAGGACATTACGGTTGTTTTAATGCAGGGATGCAAATTTATTATGCAGAAAATTTACCAGATATGAGTTTTGTTGTTCCTAATATTCAGGAAGTTAGGCCAACATTCTTGACCGCTGTTCCAAGAATTTTTGAAAAAATTCATGCAAAAATTATGGAAGGCGTTGAAGCAGCTACTGGAGTAAAGAAAGTGCTTGCTAATTGGGCTATTAATGTTGGATTAAAAGCGGCACCATATTTTCAAAGAGATGCAAAATTACCATTCCTACTTGGATTGCAGTGGAATTTAGCAGACAAATTAGTTTTAAGTAAGTTCAGAGCAATTTTAGGCGGTAGAGTTGCAGCTGCATCTTCCGGTGGATCAGCATTGTCTCCAGAAGTTGGATCATTCTTTTGCGGTATTGGAATTTCAATCGTAGAAGGATATGGCTTAACAGAAACAAGTCCTGTTATGACAGTAGGTCATCCTGAATTTTTTAAGTATGGTACGGTTGGAAAACCAATTCCAGGCGTAGAAGTTAAAATTGCAGAAGATGGAGAAATTTTATGTCGCGGACATAATGTCATGAAAGGATATTATAAAGAGCCTGAAGCTACTGCTGAAGTTATGAAAGGTGGATGGTTCCATTCTGGTGATATTGGAATGTTTGATGAAGACGGTTTATTAAAGATTACTGATAGAAAGAAAAGTTTAATTGTTACTTCTGGAGGTAAAAATGTTGCACCGCAACCAATGGAAGTAACCTTAACATCAAACAAATATGTTGAACAATGTTTAGCAATTGGAGATGATCGCAATTTCATTTCTGCTCTGATTGTTCCAAGTAGAGAAAATCTAATTCCTTGGGCAGAAAGCAATGGAGTTGAATCAAGCAATTGGGAGACGTTGTGTTCCGATCCAAAAGTTTATGATATGTATAATGCCATCGTAGAAGAAGCTATGTCAAAGTTTTCACGTTATGAATCTATTAGAAAGATCACTCTTATTCCTGAAGAATGGACTGTAGAGGGAGGAGAACTAACTCCTAAATTATCTATCAAGCGTAAAGTCGTTACTGAAAAGCATACAGCTGAAATTGATGCTATGTATAACGGTTAATTTTGAATAAAAAATATCTAATATCTTTCTTATTACTTTTTTCACTACTTCTTTTTGCAACTAATTACAACTCTAATGCTCATGTAATTGTATTAGGCGTTGCACAAGATGGTGGAGCACCACATGCTGGATGTTCAAAAGAATGTTGTGAAGAAAGATGGGATAATCCTGAAAAACATCTAAAAGTATCAAGCATTGCTATTGTAGATCCAAAAACAAATGAAACATGGATTATTGATGCAACTCCAGATTTTGCTTCTCAGCTTAATAGCGTGTCAAACAATGATTTAAAGGGCATTTTTTTAACCCATGCTCATATTGGCCATTATACTGGATTAATTCATCTTGGAAGAGAAGTCATGGGAGCAAAAGAAACTCCTGTGTATGCGATGCCAAAAATGAAGCAGTTTTTAGAGACAAATGGTCCTTGGAATCAGTTGGTTAGGTTAAATAATATATCAATTCAAAAAATTAATGATAATGTAGCAGTACAATTAAACGAGCGATTATCTATTACGCCATTTTTAGTGCCACATCGCGATGAATACTCAGAAACAGTAGGATATAAAATAGAAGGACCTAATAAGTCTCTAATTTTTATTCCTGACATTGATAAATGGGATAAATGGGAAGTAAGCATTAAAGGGTTAATAGAAGACAATGACTATAGCTTGCTTGATGGTACTTTTTATAATATTGATGAACTTCCTGGAAGAGACATGTCTGAGATACCTCATCCATTTATTGTCGAATCAATCAATTTGCTTAACAATACTGATAAATCAGGTGTTCACTTTATTCATATAAATCATTCCAATCCTGCTCTAAATTCTAATTCAGATGCATTTAAAAATATAATAAATAATGGTTTTGGTGTTGCAAAAAGAGATCAAATCTTTGATTTGTAAATTTTTTTTATATATACCTAAATTAACACATAATGAAAAGACGTAATTTTATCAAAGTAGGAGCAGCTGGCCTAGCAAGCCCTATTCTTTTAGCGGGAAATAAAGATATGAAAGTGAATAAAAATAATCCTATTGTAATCTCAACATGGTCTCATGGAATTCCAGCAAATGAGGCTTCGATAAAAGTATTAGAAAAAAATGGATCTGCGCTCGATGCGGTAGAAGCAGGAGTTCGTGTTACAGAAGCAGATGCTGAAAATCAATCAGTTGGATTAGGAGGCAGACCAGATAGCGAAGGAAATGTTACATTAGACGCATGTATTATGGATTCTGATGGAAATGCTGGATCTGTTGGATTTTTACAAAATATTAAACATCCAATTTCTGTTGCAAGAAAAGTGATGGAAGAAACAGACCATGTAATGCTTGCAGGAAAAGGTGCCTTAAAATTTGCTTTGAAAAATGGATTTAAAAGAGAAAATCTTCTAACCGAAGAATCAAGAAAAGGTTGGTTAGAATGGAAGAAAAATAAACGTATTAAAGAATCTTGGGGACCAAATGATGATCATGATACAATTACTTCACTAGCGCAGGATAATGATGGAAATCTATCAGGAGCATGTACTACAAGCGGGCTAGCATATAAACTACATGGACGCGTAGGGGATAGTCCTATTATTGGAGCAGGTATGTATGTTGATAATGAAGTGGGTGCTGCTGGAGCAACTGGTGTTGGAGAACTAGTAATGAAAACATGCGGTAGTTTCTTAGTGGTTGAATTAATGCGCCAAGGATATTCTGCTATGGATGCTTGCAATGAAGCTGTAAATCGTATTGTTAAACAAGAAGGTGGAAAAACAAAGTTGCAGGTTGGATATATTGCTCTTGGTAAAGATGGTAGTATCGGTTATGCATCTATTCAAAAAGGATTTCAATATGCTCTTTATAAAGAACGTGTTAACAAATTATTTGACGTTAAGAGCATTTTCTAATAAAATTCAGCCATGTTTAATAAAAAATCAAAAATTGAGCTAAATAAGGACCTTGAAAAAGAGTCATTTAAGCGTATTACATGTTCTTTTTATCGTTATTGTGAAATTGATAATCCAGAAGAATTACGAGATACATTATATCAAAATTTATCAGATTTCAATATTTTAGGTAGGATATATGTTGCTACAGAAGGAATTAACGCACAAATCAGTATTCCTGAGCACAAATGGAATGATTTTCAGAACTATATCAATACGCTATCATTTTTAACTGGAATTAAGCTCAAAAAGGCAGTTCAAGAAGGAATATCATTTATTAAGCTAACTATTAAAGTAAAAGAAGAAATTGTTGCATACAATATTTCAAAAGACACCTATGACATGAACAAGGTTGGAAAACACTTATCTGCAAGTGAATTTAATCAGTCTCTAGAAGATAAAGACTCTATTGTGGTGGATATTCGTAATTATTATGAAAGTGAAGTAGGAAAGTTTGAAGGAGCAATTACTCCAGATGTTGATAGATCAAAGGAGCTACTTCCTGAAATAGTAGAATTATTGGCTGATAAAAAGGATAAAAAACTTCATTTATACTGTACAGGTGGTATTCGATGTGAAAAAGCTAGTTCTTATCTATTAAAACAAGGATTTAAAGAGGTATATCAACTTGATGGCGGGATTGTCCAATATGCTCATGATGTCAAAGAAGAAGGGTTGTCATCAAAGTTTATTGGCAAAAATTTTGTATTTGATAATCGTTTAGGAGAGCGTATTACTGAAGATATTATTGGTAAATGTCATCAGTGTGGAGAAAAAGCAGATTCTCATACAAATTGTGCAAATGACGCATGTCATATTCTTTTTATTCAATGCGAAAAGTGTGCAATAAAATATAGTGCCTGTTGCTCCACAGATTGTGAGGATTTTACTAAGCTTGATATGGATACACAAAAAGAACTAAGAAAAGATATAGCAAAAACAGTTTCTAGCAGTAAATTGTCATCTAAAATTAAACCAAAATTATATAAGCTATTTAATTATTGGAAATAAGATAAATATGATAGAAAAAATAATAAATTTTTTAACTACACCGATTAAGGTGAGTTATAGAGAAAGATCAGAATATACTAAGCTTGATAAGGTTGTCTTAAATCCTGTTTTTCTGTTTTTTTTGGTGGTTTTTATAACATGGCAAGCTTGGGATGTCTCTAAATCACCAAACCTTAAAGGAGATACTGCATTAAGTAATGCAATGATTTACCTTGAAAAAGGGGATTTTGATAATGCAGAACTCCAATTATCAATGATTATTGAAGATCATAAAGGCACAAAGCCAGCAAATCACGCAAAATTTTATCTCGGAAGAATTGCATTTGTTAGCAATGATTTGGATAAAGCATCTGTTTTATTAAAAGAGTCAGTGAAAAGACTTGATTATCCTAACTTAAAAACAGAAGCATATATTATGTTAGCTCAGATAGAAGAAGATTCAAATAAAGCAATAAGCTTATTTAGTTCAGCGCAAAATAGCGCAACATCTACAACAGAGAAAAATTATATTTCTATCCTGAAGGCAAAACGTATGATTCGTGAAAACAACAAAGAAGAAGCTTTAGAAATATTAGATAACATTGACCTTGAAAGCAGCGCTTATAAAGAAATGTTTGAACATGCATATGGGATGGCGTTAGCCCTAAACTAAGTTTCTTGTTTAAACGGATTTTAATAAATATATTTCAATGGTATTTTTGAATGGGCTACGGCCCATTTTTGTTATAATAAAATATAAGGATGGTATATGATAAATAGAGATTTGATTGATATTTTTCTAGAAATTGCTCGAGAAAAAAACATAGAACGTTCTGAATTAGGCACTATAGTAGAAGAGTTGTTTTTATTTATTATTGATAAAGAAACAGGAGACTCAGAGAATTGCAGTGTTATTGTGAATCTTGACAAGGGAGAAATAGAAATTTATGCTGAAAAAACTATTGTAGGTCATGTTGATGATGATCATTTTGAAATTACCCTTGAAAGAGCTTTAGAGCTTGAACCAGAGCTTTCTGATTTAAAACTTGGGGACACATTTGTTGAAGTCATTGATCCTGCAAGATTTGGTAGAAGATTAGTTGCAAATGCTAGACAGTTCTTAAACAAAAGAACAAGAGAAGTTCAGCAACAATATATCTATGAAGATTATGTTCAAAGAATTGGTGAGGTTGTAATAGGAACTGTTCATCAAGTTCATAGAGAGAATACTTTTGTTAATATTGAGCACACTGAATTAAGAATGCCAAGAAATGAACAAATATATTCCGAAAGATTCAGAAGAGGAGACACTATTCGAGCTCTTATTAAGTCAGTAGATGTAACTACAAAAGGTCCAGATATTATTATCTCTAGAAGTGACGATTTATTCCTATATAAGCTATTTGAGATGGAGGTACCTGAGATTGAAGACGGAATTATTGAAATCAAAGGCATTGCAAGAAAACCGGGCGAAAGAAGTAAGATTATTGTTCATTCTATAGACAAGAGAATTGATGCTGTTGGTGCTTGTGTTGGAATGCGAGGAAGTCGTATCCAATCTATTGTTAGAGAGTTAAATAATGAAAAAATAGATATAGTTAATTTCTCTGACAGGTCTGAAATATTTATTACAAGAGCACTATCTCCAGCAAAGCCAATAGATTTATATATTGATGATGATAGAAATTATTGTATTGCTATTTTTAATGAAGGAGATTTAGATACAGCTGTTGGTAGAAGCGGTGTGAATATTAATTTAGCTGCTAAGCTCACAGGATATGCTATTGATGCATACACAGAAAAAG
>DEAO01000024.1:11387-11751 GCA_002348725.1 Fidelibacterota bacterium UBA2980
GAGAATTGATGCTGTTGGTGCTTGCGTTGGAATGCGAGGAAGTCGTATCCAATCTATTGTTAGAGAGTTAAATAATGAAAAAATAGATATAGTTAACTTCTCTGACAGATCTGAAATATTTATTACACGAGCACTATCTCCAGCAAAGCCAATAGATTTATATATTGATGATGATAGAAATTATTGTATTGCTATCTTTAATGAAGGAGATTTAGATACAGCTGTTGGTAGAAGCGGTGTGAATATTAATTTAGCTGCTAAGCTCACAGGATACACTATTGATGCATACACAGAAAAAGAATATGAAGAAATCTTGCTCTATCAAAAAACTGAACTAGATACTTTAGGCGGAATTAAAAAAGGC
>DEAO01000041.1:0-4455 GCA_002348725.1 Fidelibacterota bacterium UBA2980
AGCTCATCTATAAAAGCAATTTCTTTGTCTGATAATTGATTTCTAAACTGTTCTAAAATTTTTAATAATTTTTTTTCTTCGCTCATAGTTTAATAAACAAAAGGCCTCCTTAACCTGTAATCACCAAAGCCATAATCATCTACAAATGCAAATTCTTCGCCAATAGAAAAATAATACCATGTTTCATAGGTATAATTTGATTGCATTGAGCTATATCTTTGGATATCGTCTGGCTTACCGAACAATATAAAAATCATACCCATATCAGATCGCCATCCCCCTGAAGATCCTCGAGAGAAATTTTCTTCTGCAAATTGTACTCTTGCATAGTATTCATCCATCAATTCATTAATTTTTGTCTCCGGTTTTGGATCTCTTCTTGCCCATGATTTTTTAAAGAAATTCTCTTTTTCGCTCTGTTTCAGATTTTTTAATTCTTTTCTTTCTTCTGTTGTTAAAATATAGTTCATTTGTGATAAGGCTAAATCAATATTTCCAATGCCTCCAAACATAAAAGAATCTCTAGATTTAAATTTTGAAGATTTCGAAGCTGAAAGCTCTCCTTGATTAACTGTTACTTCAATTTTTAAATCAACCTTATTAATATCTTTTGTCTCAAGATTAATTAAGTGAGAAACAACTTTATTATCAGAAGATGAATTGATTGTATCTGTCCATTGTAATTTCTTGCCACTAAACACGTTTATCACCATGGTATAATCACCAGGAGAAATTGTAGCATATTGATAGAATTTTAATTGATTTTCTTTAATAATTATCTGATTTGCATCAATTGGGAATTCATTATCGGAAAAACCCCATTCTCCGTCTGTTTCTTTTAAAAATATTGGTTCATAAACCTGAAAAGTGTCTGAAAAATCATCAAGATTCACTTTTTTAGCTTTTTTACTGGTCAGCTTTGTATCAATATCTTTGATATTAACTGACACAAGATAGTCTTCTAAAGGAACAAAAAAAGATGAGCTTAAAATGGTGCTTTTTACCCTAGATGTAGTTTCAGAAAATTTCTTCACGACTATTTTATCAGAAAAAGAACCCGTTGCCACTTCAACATCATCTTCATCGACAACAGAAATATTTGCATCATATTCAGCAATAAAGCTTCTGCCTTCTTTTACAAATTGAAGAGAATAATTTGGAATCTTAACAAAACACATTACTTCAACCAAACCTGATTCTATAGGGCGAGTAAAAGTATCAATTTTAAACTGATCAATATTACGATCTAAATTCCTATTCTGAGAGAAAATGGTGCTAATAAATAGTAGATAAATAAGAAATTTTTTCATTACAACTCCATACTGAACTTAATCAATCCGTGTTTAGTAAGTAAGACTAAAAAATCAGAAAAATAATTTATTTTAACAATATTTCGCAGAAACGAAAATTTATCTAAATCACCATTGTCAAAAAATGTATATCTATCTAATAATTCCCCAGATTCTAAATCAAAAATAAATAATCCATTATTTGTACCTAAAAAAATCTTTTCTTTGACGACAAAAATATCTCTAACAAAACCATTAAAATAAAGAGTTGAATCTATTACTTTTCTTGTATTTGGTGTGTTTCTATCATATTCAACATAGCTTAACGAAGCAGGAATGCGATGCTCATATAATCCGTCTATCTTCGAAATATAAATCGCGTTGTTGTGATAAAAAGCCATCTCTCTTGCTCTGGATTTATTAGAGAATCTCATCGCCAACACCTCGCTCCAAGAACTATCAATTGTATCTGGAATTGTATCATCTAATCTGATTTTTGACTCTTTATCTATAGCAAAAATATTATATAATTCATGACTAGCTCTAGTTGAAACCCAAACCTTATCTTGTCTGTAAACCATATCAATAACACCATAGAAATTGCCAAATTTTCTAAAAGAATCTTTCTTAATATTATAAACCAAAATATAACCAGTGCTTGAACCAAACCAAATCTCATCATCAACTTTTATAATGCATGATATCGAACTTTCATCAAACTGGAAATATTCTTCAGGTCTAAGTATTTCCGTTGTATTTTGATATATATTAAATTTAGTGATTCCTCCCTCTCCCACAATCCATATAAAATCACCATCTAAAAGTGAATCTTTTATTGAATTAGTGCCTAATCCGTAATAAACCGGTTTAATTGATTTGGAAAACTTATCTACCTGCAACAGAAATCCATTATCTAAACCAATCCAATCAAACATATGATCAGACTGATAATAAGATTCATATTTTAAAAATTCTCCTCTATTATCTGATGCACCATTAATGGTGAGCATCCATCCACTTTCAACAAAATAATCATTGAAATTAAAATTAGTCATATTCAGATATCGATAAGACATATCTCCCCAATTAATATCATTTTCATCAGGAAAAGCATATGTACCTAAATTAGTGCCATTGACATGGTCTAATTTGATAAAATTAGGACCTGATTTAACCCATAGATAATTTGTGCTTGATCCAATATCTGATACTAGCATTCTATTCGGAATATAAGCTGATTTGTACCAATTATTTGTCTTCGAAAAACTGTATTCTATAAACTGATTTCCAACAGCCCATAAAATTCCTGTTTTTTCATCATAGAAAACATGCTTAATAGATCTTGAATGTAGTCCTTGTGCTTCTGTAATGGGTGTATCAAATTGCTGGGAAAATTTGTTAAATCGCAAGATTCCTGCATTATCCGTACCAAAATAGAAGAAAGAGTTATCCTCAGAAATTGAATTAATCTTCAAAGGCTGACTGTATATCTCCCAATTGACTACATCAAAACGATTTTCACTCTGAGCAATAACACAGCTACTAAAAAAAAGAATTAGAAATAGTTTATCTCTTATTCTTCGAACCATAATTTGATTTTTTGTATCCTTTTCTAATTTTTGCTATATGACCGTTATCTAAGTATATAACGACACTCGCAAATTGTTTCAGAAAATAGTCGCTATGAGATGAGAGAATTATTGTTGTTCCCAATAAATCGTTCATCTTGAGCAATCGTTTTCGTAAAACTATCTCATTTTTATTGTCTAAGTATGCCCCATAATCATCAATTAACAAAACTCTAGGATCTTTTTCTAGTCCAATAATGATTTTTAGCCAATGTTTTTGTCCATTAGATAATTTATTTATTGAAACATCCCACATTTTTTGGAGATTAAAAGATGTAAAATGGCGTTTGTAAATATCTTTATGCTTTGATGGAAAATTCTTCTTAATGAAGCTTTGAACACTTGCACTAGCATTCAACATATCAGACTGAATATAAAATATTTCTTTCTCTCTTTTGATGTTGCCAAAAATACCTTTTTTAAATGGAGATCCTTGATAGAGAACATCTCCTTTAGATTGAGACTGATATCCTGACAAAACTTGCATTAAAGATGATTTTCCAGAACCGAAATTGCCACAAAGACCATAGATTAAACCATTGTGAAATTTTAGCGTATTGATATCTAAAATTTTATCCTTACCATGATTTAATACTAAATCACTGATATTGTAAATCTGTTTTAGTTCCATATTGCCTCCCTAAAGACAGGGAAACTATTCTCTATAAATCTTCTAAATACTTTTCGACATCCATTGCTGCCATACAACCTGATCCAGCCGCTGTTACTGCTTGTCTATAATAGCTATCTTGAACATCTCCACAAGCAAATACTCCAGGAATATTGGTCGCCGTTGACTTCCCTTTTGTCTGTATGTATCCCTGATCGTCTAAATCGATTATATCTTTGAATTCGTTAGTGTTTGGAATATGTCCAATGCCATAGAACACTCCTTCACAATCGAACTTTGTTTCACTTTCATCTAGCGTATTTGTTAATAAAACACCATTTACTCCATCTTTTTGTGATCCAAAAATATCACTGACAACAGCATTCTTTATAATATCGATTTTAGGATTATTTAAAGCTCTATCAATCATTATTTTCGATGCGCGAAATTCTTCTCTTCGATGAATAATAGTAACTTTGCTAGCAAATTTTGTTAGAAAATTTGCCTCTTCCATCGCTGAATCTCCACCGCCGACAACTATTATCTCTTTATCTTTGAAAAAATAGCCATCACATGTAGCACAAGTACTTACTCCATGACCCATTAATTCATTTTCTGCATCAAGTCCCAACAATCTTGCTGATGCACCAGTGGAAATGATTACTGATTGAGTAAGATATTCTTCTTCTCCAACATAAATTTTAAATGGAGAGATTGAAAGATCTACTTTCGATACATGCTTATAGAAACATTGAGCTCCAAATTTTTGAGCTTGTTTACGAAATAAATCCATCATTTCTGGCCCTAAAACTCCGTCTGGGAATCCAGGATAATTTTCTACATCCGTAGTAATTGTGAGTTGACCACCAGGTTGGTTTCCCTCGAGAACAATTGGATTAAGATTAGCTCTTGCTGCATAAATTGCAGC
>DEAO01000041.1:4858-6688 GCA_002348725.1 Fidelibacterota bacterium UBA2980
CTTCTATAATTCGGGTAATATTATCTACTAACGCTTGTTTTGACTGAAGACCAACTTCTTGATACACTATTTCTCCCTTATGAAAGAAAAATAAAGTTGGTATACTGCGAATTCCGTTCTTTCCAGCTAGTTCTGATTCTTTATCTACGTTTACCTTACCTATCAGTACTTTATCGCTAAATTCATCCGAAATTTCATCTAGAATAGGTGCTATAGCTTTACATGGACCGCACCATTCAGCCCAAAAATCCAAAATCACAAGTTTTTCTGACTTAATTACAAGATCTTCGAAATTGTCACTTTTGATCTCGACAGTATTGTTAGACATAAAATTTCCTAAATTATATTAAAAATAACTACCGAATTTATGAGAATAATTTACTTTGGGTAACAAAAAAATTTCAGAAAGGCAATTTTCTTAGGTTAATACTCTTAAAAAACGTCTTTTTCCAACCTTAATTATGGACTCTCCGCTACCTTTTTTAAGAATGTGGCTAGGGTCATCACAAGATTTTCCATTGACTTTGACAGCATTTTGTCCAATTAAACGCTTTGCTTCTCCCTTGCTAGATACCAATTCTTCTGATACTAGAATATCAATTAAGATAGAATCTGAATCAAGATTGATTGTTGGAATCTCCTCTGGAATATCCTTTTTGATAAAAATCTGATCGAACGCTTCCTCTGCTTTTTGTGCATCAGAATCGTTATAATAACGAGAAACCAAATCTTTTGCTAACTCTCTTTTAATATCACGAGGATTAATTGATGAATCTTTTAATTGTTTTTCGACAGATTCAAGCTTATTTCTATCAGAAAATACTGCTAATTTGTAATATTTTAGTATCATATCATCACTAATTGATAAGACTTTTCCATACATGTCTTCAGGGGAATCATCTAATGCAATATAATTATCATGTGATTTTGACATTTTTTCTACACCATCTGTTCCCTCTAATAGGGGAAGCGTAATGATAGCTTGAGGCGATTGTTTATACTCTCTCTGCAAGTCTCTTCCAACTAGCAAATTAAATTTTTGATCTGTTCCTCCTAATTCCACATCTGCGTTAATTTCAACGGAGTCCATTGCTTGCGCTAAAGGGTATAAAAATTCATGCATAGAAATAGGGATTTCAGATTCAAAGCGCTTTGTAAAATCATCACGCTCAATCATGCGAGCAACGGTGTATTTACTGCTCATTTCAATCACATCCTGGAAGTTCATCTTATTGAGCCAAGTGCTATTAAATAAGACTTTAAGGCTTTCTATATTAAGTATAGCTTTAGATTGTTCAATATAAGATTCTGCATTCGATTTTGCTTCATCTATTGTAAGCTGTGGGCGTGTTTTATTGCGTTCAGATGGATCTCCAATCATAGCAGTAAAATCACCAATTACCAATACTGCTTGATGCCCTAAATCCTGAAAATCTCTAAGCTTTTGTAATACAATAGCATGACCGATGTGCAAATCAGGCATACTAGGGTCACAACCTAATTTCACGACGAGAGGTTTATTTTTTTCAATAGAATGTTCTAGTTTTTTACGAAGATCTTTAAGAGGGATGACTTCCTCTGTGCCTCTCGATATAAGTTCTAATTGATCATCAACCGGTAAAAATGCCATTATCTTTTTCTCATTTCTCGTCGAGCTTCTCTGTCTAAATCTTTTATTTTCAAACTTTCTTTTTTCTGGTATGTTTTCTTTCCCTTGGCAGTAGCAAATTCAATCTTGGCCAGCCCTCCTTTAAAATACGCTTTTAAAGGAACAATAGTTAGTCCTTTTTGTGCAACAATGCTCTTTAGACGTAATAACTCTTTTTTATG
>DEAO01000041.1:7064-12427 GCA_002348725.1 Fidelibacterota bacterium UBA2980
CTGCTAATATGAGCACCTATTAGAAAAATTTTATTATCTTTTATAGTTACAAAACTATCTTTGAGATTAAGTTTTTTTTCACGCAAACTTTTAACTTCGCTACCCAAAAGAACCATGCCAGCTTCATAGCGATCAATGATTGTATAGCTGTGAAATGCTTTCCGATTATTGCTAATTATTTCAATATTTTTATCCATAAAAAAAAGTTATGTTATTTTTAAATAATTCCTTTAAATTCAAATAATAATAAATATATAGAGTTTTCAACATTATGTGTAAAATAATTGTGTGTTAATCTATATAGTCTTATCTTATAGTAGAAAACTTAATAAGAAATTATAAATATGAGTAGTATTTACAAAAGAAAAAGGAATGGAAAAAATGATGGGTATATTATGTATTCAACATATGCATATGATCCATTAAGAAACAAGAAAAGATATTTTAATATAACTCTAGGAAAGTTGGGCCCTACCCTGACATGGAATGACTGTATAAAAAAACAAAAAGAACTCGATAAAGTCTTTGATATTAAAAAAGGCGGCAAAGAGAATATCTCTCTCAATAAAGCAATAGAAATATACTTGGAATACAAAAAAATCTACTTTAAGACAAAACCTCCTAAACCTTCGACGATAAAATTAATTTCCTACCACCTTAAAACATTTAAAGATATTATTATCTCTCGTTATGGACAAGGAATCATGATTAAACATATCGACATGAAAATACTCGTATCTTATTTTGCTATTAGAGATAGAGAGTTAAAAGACAGTTCAATGGAAGTTCATACGAGAATTATAAGAAGTTTCTTCGATTGGGTAAAAAACTAATATTGAGCGAGTGACGAGATTCGAACTCGCGACCCCAACCTTGGCAAGGTTGTGCTCTACCAGCTGAGCTACACTCGCATATGTCGTCGATAATAAAAAGAAAATTTCATTATTCAAAACGAAAATCTTATTTAATGTTGGTGTTCGTCTTCGTGAAAAGTAAAATTAGCACCATGTGCTATTTTGTCGACGAAAGTAGCAACTTTTTTATCTTCAGGCATTGATTTGTACATAGGAATACTGGAAAATAGATTGCGATTATCATACCCTTCCTGTAAAGAGTCCTTAATTTCATTAAATTCTGTGACATAATTTCCTATCAATTCTAACATACCTGGTTGATTAGCATAAATCTGTTTAAGCGTTTTTGACGGATCCTTGCGTTGATATTTATCTAAACGCTCCTTTATAACCAACATCCTATAAAATGACGGTGAAGCGTCATTTATGGCTGATTTAGGGTCTGTCAAAGATAAATCAACAATGCTTAAATGTTTTCCTTGAATTCCGCCTGCATAAATTAATGGACTATCCTGCTCTTGTACAGTCTTGGACTCAGTACGATACTTAACACCGCTTAAAAATATATAATCTGCCCTAGGAAACGCTTTTGCTAAATCAATAGAATTTTCGTCGCTAATATCAATAAGAAGGACCAAAATATCTACAGAATCAACAATTTGGTCAATATTCTTATTTCCCTCTGAAACAAAGTCTTTATTTACTACTGAACTATTGCTTGTTGCCTCACTTAATCCAATAATACCAAAATTCAGTCCTTTAGAGGATATAATATGATAAGGATCAAACAATAATTTTCCATTTTTATCATATAAATTTGCAGAAATAAACTTAATTGTTGTTCGAGAAGCGATATTTTTTAAGAAATCTACTCCTCCCTTGAAATCATTAGAACCAACATTTATTACATCATGGTCTAATAATTCCATAGTTTTCACTAAATTTTCTGCTTTATATTGCTTGTTTTTAAGAGAGAGCTTATCTGGATTAACCACATCGCTATCAAACAACATATTGCCTGCATCAAATATGATTGGATCCTTCCCTTTCATCATCGTGTTAATAAAGTGTGCTTTTCTAGCAACTCCTCCAAGAGGATTATTTGGACAACCACAATCATAATATTCAGCAAAAACATTCGAGGTAGAAACCATCGAAATTTCCGTTTGACCGACTAAAAAACTGCAGAAAAATATTAAAATAAATTTCTTCATCACTTTAATTTAGCTTTTTTACGCTTCATGAACAATGGTAATAGAAACATATATATACCTGAAATAGACATAAAAATTAACAATATTGCTGTGGGCAAAAACCATCCAAATTTAACATAATCAGTAAAAAAAGAGCCATCATGAATAGATTCAATTATGTCAGATCTCCTATATTCTACTGAAAGTATTTCCTTTGTTTGGTTATCAATCTGGATTTCCCACTGATTATTTGATCGGATTTTTGATATTCCCTTCTCTGGACGAACATCTATTCTATCAATATCCTCCCAAGAATTAATTCCAGCTTCTGGTACAGATTTGGCAGCTTCCAACATTTCTTGAAATTCTATTGATGGAACATTGCTCACTCCTTGTTGAATAGGAGGTTGAACCCAGTCAGACTGTTTTTTAAGCTGTAAAAGTATTCCCGTCGAGAAAATAATTAAAATAGGGATAAAAATAAAAGGAGATATCCAATAATGAATTTTGCGTAGCTGTTTATTTAATTTCAATTTCGCGCACTTCTAAAACTAGTTATCTAATACTTCGCTTTTTGTTGTAATACGAACTGTCATTTCAACTTTATCCAATGGATTATCATTTTGATCTCTTTCAACATTCACAATTGAATCAATCACATCTAACCCATCAATTACTTTCCCAAAAACGGTGTAATTATTATCGAGAAAATTTGCATTATCGTGACAAACAAAAAACTGGCTAGAGGCGCTGTTAGGATCGTTGGTACGTGCCATCGATAAAATACCTTTTACATGTGGAATTTCGTTGAATTCTTGAGGGATTAACCATGTATTTGAATCATTTTCATCTCCAATACCAAAAAACTTGCCAGCTCTGCCACCAGTGCCATGTGTTAATCTATCGTCATTTTTTGAGTTTGGATCTCCTCCCTGAATCACAAAGCCCGGGATAACACGATGAAATGTAGTTCCATCAAAATATCCTTCATTTGCTAAAATAGTAAAACTTTCGACATGCATTGGAGCCACATCTGGATAAAATTCTACCACCATATCTCCAAATTTTGTTGAAATTACTGCAACATTCTCTTCTTTTGCGCAACTCATAAATACACTCCCCAATATTAAAAAAGCGATTATTTTTTTCATTATTTAATCTTCAGACTAATAACAGGGTGTTTTCGAGGAGCAAAAATAGCATTCTGCACCTCAAAATTTAGATTAAACATCTCTAACTTCCCTTTTGTAATTACCTGTAATTCTATACTGTCATTTGCTGGTATTTCTATCACGTCGCTGTTCGTGAAAAAATCAAATTTACTCTTATTTTTTAATATAAATCTTACATCAGAATGGTTTTTGATTGTTACAAACGCTAAATCTCGTTTATATGCTGATACATTGGTTTTGTATTCTAAAGAAATAACTTCCAAACTTGCATCAATCAATGGCAATAACCACTCTTTTCTGCCAATTAACGTATTTTCATGCCAAACAACAGTTTGTCTATTAAATAACGCTTCTCTTATTCCATTAGTGTTTTTTTCTTTTGCAAACACAAGCGTGACAGGGCGATGCCCTCCATTATTTACTTCATATTCCCAATCTATTATTCCATGAATATCAGAATTTCCCATAATTGTCAAATTGTAATCTAGTGCTATCTGAAGTGCATCTACTGATAACTTATTTCTATTAACAACCTCTATTCCATGAAGAAGCCCTTTTCTAATCAGTTCTTTGTGAATGCCCATAGGCTTCACCACGCCATATGGTTCCTGTTCTCTATAAGGATGGTTCCAAAATGTAAACGCATTTTGTTTGTTTGCTGCTTCAAATAATTCAGTTTCATCCTCATTAAAAAGCTTATTGATATCTTCTACAAAAATAGCATTACAGTGCCCAAGCGGAACTTCTCTTGATAATTCAACCCCGTGTATTAAAATCAAATCATTTTTAACATGGTCTCTCGCGATTTCAAAAGATCTATTTTTATCAGGATTTGGTATATCTTTGCTATGAAAATTTTTATTTGGATCTTTGTATAAATGATCTGTAATCGCCAAGACATCTAATTGATCTCTATCTGCCTCTTCAACTCTAATTGTTGGCCATACATCTCCGTCGGAAAACGCTGTATGTGAATGAAAATCAGATACTAGTGTAAAATGATTATCAATATCAGGGAAAATAATTGCCCTATCAGAAGATAGTTGCTGTGCATTTAACAGTGCACAGCAACTAATAATCAAGAGTAATATATTTTTCTTATTCAATGTCTCTTTGAAATTGTTCAACGCCATTAATTTTACCTTCAAGGTTAAAATAGAATAATTCTACTAATTCCTTTTCCCATACTGTGCCGTCTTTATTTACTCTTTTCTCTCTAGAGTAAACAGTAACACCAGATTGTGGATCGGTATCATATATTTTAAGCGGAGTCATTGAAAATGGAGTCCATTCTACAGATGAAAGATTATCAAAAACAGATTTCAAATCTTCACTTTTCATTTCAGACGTTCCACCAACTGCTTGTCTGAAAGTCCATTCGTCTGCAAAATAACCTGCAACAGCTTCTCCATCCATATTATTGTAGTCAGCAAATAGTTTTTCTAAGGTTTCTACTTCTCCTCTGTTTGAGAAAACAAGAGGTCTTCCTGCATATTCACTCTCACCTCTTCCAAAGAATTTTCCACCTTGAGGTAAACCAAACTCATTATCTGCTCTTTGACTTCTCCATTGAGAAAAACCGCTAATTTTACCGTCATCATTTACAGGAAATACTTCCATAAGATCTACGGTTTGTTTTGATCCATTTTTCCAAACTCTATCTTCAACAGACCAAACAAGCACTAAATCTTGATCATCTCCTTGCAATCTGACAGGTATAACTGCCCAAGGTTTCATATCAAGACTTTCCATAGATTCATGCCATTCCTTAAGAAAATCAATATTCTCATTCATTTCATCTGTGTAAAAAGATAATTCCTTTTCTGTATCTTTTTCATTATAAGCCGCTACAGCTTGCATAACAATATCTACTGACTCATCGCTACCAAGAACATATGGGTTTCCAGTGAGTTCATTATCGTCGCCACCCATAAATTTCCCAGCAGACTCTACGCCTTCGTAATTCACTGTTTCAGTACATGATATAACCATCAATACTGCAAACATTGTTGATAATATTAGTTTTTTATTCATCTCTAATATCTCCTTTCCCCTTTTTTTGTTAAAAGTTATCATGGATTTTAATTAAAAAATGTTAGGATTGCACTAGGTAATATAAGAAAAGTGGAGCCGATCGGGATCGA